>CAJMHR010000022.1 GCA_905213265.1 uncultured Collinsella sp. | reverse complement strand
CTTCGTTAAACGGGCGCTAGGGTGTCACCCTTACACCAACATTTTCGACGCGATCGGTCGAGGGCCTCGGCCCTAGACCCCTTGCTTTCCCAAGCGCGAGCGTACTGCCACTCCTGCGCGAGCGTCCGGTTCACGAACTCAACCTTTCCGTTCTGCCAGAGGCTGAAGGGCCTAGTGTACTTGTGCTTTGTGCGAATCTCAGATCTTTCTTGAAGATAAGCAGTAGATTAAAGTATTCGACAAGAAATCCCGCATTACATTCAACCCGCAGAAAAAAACAGAGCACTAATACTCCGCTATGCCTTCGGACTCATATAAAAACCTCATATGATCGACATCGAATCTAAGTGATAGCACATCTATAGATTTGCGTACATCAGAACACAGGCAAACGAATTTAAAAAACGAATCAGTTAATTCGCTTTCAAACTCTTTGTCGCATATACGTTTTCCAAGCTCAATAGCTTGGCTCAATTTAGTAGCGACAAAGTGGTTGGAAATTAAACCAAGCATGTTATTAGCCTTCTCAAGGCTATCAAGAACAGGCAAAACGTATTGTATTGCGAAATCTAATGTGACGGTATCATCCTCAATATAATTCGGAAGTCGATACGCTAAATCACATGTATTTATATAATATTTGATCCATGACTCTTTCATTTTTGGAAACCGAGAGATATGGATTAACCGACTTTCAGCAGAGGTATCGCCCAATCTATTAGAAGTTGGAATTAAAATAGTATTTGACCTTTGCTTTCGCCAAGACGAATTATCGAAATTCAATCGAACACGAATATACTCTTGCAACCAGACAAAATAGCACGCTCCATCATCCGCTAAAGAACATCTAATTAAAAGAAAAGGTATTGCAAACATTTCAGCGTATAAAAGCGTCTTCGTATCAATGGAAAATGGAATTTCAGGTTTATCTTCGAGTGGCTTGTTTGTTCCCTTCACCTGAATTGCCATTAATTCACCAGTAGCGAATCCGCTTTCAAAGCGCTCAAAAATTTTATCGATTCCAAAATCACGTTCTGTTAAGTCTCGAACAACCCAGTTTTCAGAAGGCATAAGGGAGGTGACGAAAGAGCATGCCTCTGTATCAATTATGTGGCTATTTGGACGTTTCGGAGGATATGCCATAAAAATCAGCTCCATCAGCCTTAGCGCAAGAGCACCTAATAACGACAAAATAAAGATATCAACCAACATAATTAGACTGCATGTCAGTTGATATCGAATAAGCGGTTAAGGACACAATAACCAATAAAACAAATAGCACTCACTGTGTCCAGGGGCATGGACCATCTCCTCCATCCTTCCTGCTCGAGCACGTCAGAGTAACCACCCGGTGAAACCATTGGCCGAGAGCTGCGCCCCCAGTCCCAGGGAGGCGGCCCTCTTGATTAAACTGCTCAGTATTTCGTGCTCACGGGCTCAATTCCCGGTGACCACTTGAGCTACTTCATAGTAGAGAGCAACGGCAATGTCGACGCTGCAGGTCTTAAGAATACGTTCGCAATAGATGTTCCGGCTGTTCACGCCACTGCAGTGAAGCTGACCGGCCTCGGCTTCTATGATCGAATTAAGCACCTGATCGGAGAGCCTACGGATAAGCACCAGCTGTCGATCGTCTCGTCGCTGAGGTGGGGCTCAGCGAACATGTCGGGCGCGGCGTGCGCTAAGATCTACATTGTGGTCCTCATCCTTCTCAAGAACCTTCCTTGTGGTTATTTCAGATTCTAGTGCGAAAGCCGTTTTGCGTCAGGCAGACGTCATCACCCCCCCCACGCTTACGCCATCTATTTTTTTGTGCGATCCACAGTATAGCTAGCTCACGCTCTTCGCTATCATCAAATTTGCAGGTCTCATATTTGATGTTTCATTCAGCTCCTTAGAATCGATAACCAAATCCCATTGTCCATTTTGGCCCGGCAATGATCGGCAAAGTTGTTTGTTAGGTATACGAAACAATCGATTAACTGGAGTCAAACGCTTAACTCCAAAACATTTCAAACTGACAATTTCGATACAAAATAAAGCTGCCAGTGAATTCAAACAGTTCTCCAAATTAGCTTTTCTAAAATACGTACCACGATCATGTTTCACAGCGTTATAGCTATCCCACCAAGTTAATTTTGCATACATTCCATTTATCCACGCATTAAAAGGTTTGAGTGAAATACTCTGGTTAATCGCAATGTCAACTACCTCATTTACAAAGGCAATATCATTCAAAGCAGACAGGCACTCAAATGCTTCCTTGATATTAGATGGTCTATTTCCTGATCGAAGTTCGACATAATCTTTAAAAACCGAATCAAATTCAGAACAAATCGATAAAAGCATCTTTGCAAATTCAACCGAATAAGTTGAGAAATTATCGTTGCTCAGCTCAACATAATTAAAGGAATTAACAAGCTCTCTTTCAAGAACCAAGTAGTAATCCCAATTTGATAAAGATAAAGTCATAGACAAACAACTCCCGTTAACGTAAATTACATCAAATTATCTTTCGAAATGCCCCCCGTAGATATAGCCATCGCCAGCTCAGGAGTCTACTGACGCCCGATTCAGCTGACAAATAATTGACTATACGGCACTATTAACGGATAACTAGCACTGTTCATCTACAGGAATATCCAGTTTATTCGCCGCGCAAATGCAAAGCTCTTTATCCTCTTGAGTCATCCTGCTCCCAAGAATAACTCGCAACGGCTTGCATGGGCGTTGTACATAATTCATCTCAAGCTCATCTGGCTCTGGTACAAGACGGGCACGATATTCGTTCTCCCGCTCAAACACACTGCCCTTTCTGTAAATTGCCCGTAGATCACTAAGCATGTCATCACTGCTCACATTAAGACCAAGCATCCTAGCAGCAGTCCAAGCAATTTGAGGGTCGCAATTAAATGGTTCGTCATCATATAAAATTGGTAATAATTCAGTGCGCATTCCGTTAGCTATGTTGCAATTGCGAATAGCTTCTCTGTCGTAAGCAAGAACGAAACCCGCTTGGCTTTCGGAATATACATTCCACATATTCGAATCGCTAGGATTGTCCGTTAGGCACAAAATGCGACAACAATTTCGGCAGCTATTCTGATGAACTGGGGCAACAAATCCTCCAACAAATAAGCGCAAATTTTTAACAGCCGAGCGAAATAGACTAACTTTTCCCTCATCGGATAGTATCTTGAACTCATCTATTCTTGCTGGATTAAAAGGAGCCCCCAGAACCCCTAAAACAAACGCAAGTCGTCTAAAATCAATTTGATTTATTATCTTTAACGCTTGTTCATCATCATTGAGATTACTTTCGATTTCATCTATACCATTCCAGTTATAGATCGGTACCGAGTCGCACTGATCGCTGAAAACCTTTGGATGAGAAAATGTAGCAGTCGCGTTTTCTAGATCGGCAAAAGCGTATTCACTTGGAGGTCGATAGCGGTAAAGCATTCGCGGGACGAGAGAAGTCGATAGCGCTTCCAGCTCCTTCTTTGCGGAAACAATGGAGGCGCCATCGTTTTGCTTGGCAACGAGATTAGCCAGCGTCTCCCGATATGTTTCTTTCTGTGTCAAGCTTAGCACCATGCAATATCGCTTCCCGATCTAGCTAAATTAGATGCAGTTGATTTTATCCAGTGCAAAGATACTGAATGCACATACGAAGCAGAAGTCATGTCTATCAACTACCAAAAAATGATTCCGATTGGAACGTACCGGAAATCGTAAAAGCTGCCAACGGATATATTTATAATAGCCTGAGATGACTAGAGATGAAAACATATAGCTATCAAGCAATCTTATCCTCCGATGAAGACGCCAGCTATGACATCAAATTCCCCTCCCTGTCAGGTCGTTTTACCAATGACGGAGCGCCGCAGAGGCTGCAGAAACAGTCGAGTATGCAGAAAAGATTTATATGAGCGCGTCAATTAAAAAAGCTCTGTTAGACCAGGATTGACACACATCTGTCCTCACGGCGCCATATCGTTAGCCTCGTAGACCGCGGGGCAGCATGAACGCCGAGGACCTGGTAATCGCCTTCAAACGGGACATGGCGAAGCTGAGCGGGACCGAGCGCCGCCGCGCGATTGAGTCCGTCAGGGGCGTAATCCGCACGGCGGCGTTCGACGACGCGGCCGGCTCCGCCTACGAGGTCGAGCGCAGCCGCGTCTGCCTCAAGACCGCCTACACCATGCGCCATAGGCTGATCGAGTGCCTCTCGGCCCACTGCCCCCATTCAGGGTCGGGCGGGGCTGCGGCGGCGAGCTCGATGAGATCCACTTCCCCGAGTCGTTCAAGGGCAAGGGCAACCGCGCGAAGGGGTTGTTCGCGATGCCGCATCGGCAGCGTAGAGACGGTAGAATGGTCGCACCGCGATATACGAGGAGGGGTGCAGCCATGCCGTCGAACATACCGGCCACGACGATCCGGGTCGACCCGGAGGTCAAGAGGGAGGCCACCGTCATCCTTGACGAGCTCGGCCTGTCCATGTCCACCGCCGTCAACGCGTTCCTCAGGGCGCTCGTCCGGGAAGGCGGGATGCTGTTCGAGATGAAGGTAAAGGCGCCGGCAATCGACTTGAAACGGTAGACCCTTCACGATTAACCCGACCGATCTTGAGCACATCGCCCCCCTGCCGGATTCAAACCCTGCAAGGGGGCGATAACTTTGCATTTTCAAAATACGATTGGGCTGAATGTCGATACTGGTCTAACAGAGCCTTAGTTTTTTAGATATTGCGTCAATGTCCATTTCGTCTCTTTTAGCGCTGAATACGATGTATCGGGTTCATTTTCTCATGCCTTATAAGGAATATATGAGACGGCTGAATTCGTAGATGCCTGTTGTAAATGAATGTATGTGAGAAAGCTAACAACTACTTAATAAGAGTTGCGTTTGGCATCAGACAACGAAAACCGTTGCATTTTGTCTCATGCAACTAAAAGGGTTGCGTTTGGTATATAGCAACGAAAACAGTTGTATTATGTCTCATGCAACTAAAAGGGTTGCTTTTGGTGTCTAGCAACGAAAACAGTTGTTATAATGCGTAAAAAGTAGCAATTGAGGAGCGACAGATGACGGATTATTCAGTGCTGATGCTGGACATAAAGCAATCGAGAAAGCTAAACGAGGCTCAGAGGCAGAGCGCTCAAGATGACCTTCTTGGAGCGTTGAATTGTGCGAACGCTTTGTTCTACGACTCGTTGGAAAAGCCGCTCATGTTTAGCGCGGGGGATGAGATTCAGGGTATGTTTCGAGACCTCCCTAGCGCATTTCTTGCCTATCGTTATTTACGGATTCTCGTGCAAACGGTTGAGTTGCGCGGGGGGATAGGGATTGGCTCCTGGACGACTCGAACGGAATCCTCTCTTTCAACTGAGCAAGATGGAACGGCCTATCATCGGGCTCGGGCTGCGATCGACGCCGCAGAGAAGGATAGATTTAAATCGCTCAAAATATTTGACGAAAAAGGGTGCTCAAATTTATATGAAGCTGCAACAGCTAGCAGCATTGGGATAATCGAGAGACGAAACAAGCCTCAGAAGAGAACGTGCGAAATCGTTGAGTTGACTTGTCCTTTAATATTTGATTTGTGGGCGAGAAAACCAGGACAAGCCAATCGCTACAAAGAGGCAATAGCTCAACGGCTGGCGAATACGGGACTCGATTTTCAAAATGATATCGAACCAAGAATAACCAGCATGGAAAAGCCTTTCGACGCGGTGCAGGTGGAGCTTGAAAAGAGCCTTATGGGGATTCCTGGGCTGCTTGAGATTGCGACGGGCGCGTCACGCCAGGGAATCGAAAAAAGCATGCGGAATGCGAGCATCCAACTGGAGAGAGAGCAAGCTGCACTTGCTGTATACGTTTTGAGCAGGGAGGGTGCAGAAAAATGCTGACTCTAGGAATTGTGCTCATCGCTCATTGCATCTTTGATTTCTATCTACAGTCCACAGGGATGGCTGTTCAAAAAGAGACCGATAATAAAGTACTGGTTCTGCACTGCGTGATTTACTGTGTCGGAATTAGCTTGATTGTTAACGCGATTTACGAAATTGGATGTTTGCAGAACTTAATTATCTTTGGGGTGCTGATAGCCTCGCATTATTATATGGATGGTCCAGCGAGGCTCTATTTGTGTAAAGGCGGACGATCGCCAATTGCTCGTTTTGCTATTGACCAGATAGCTCACGTTCTAATTTTGACTGCGCTCGATTTCTTCCTATTATTTTGCGCAAGGACGAGAGGCTTCACAGTGGAATTAATCCAAGTTCATTCAGTCGAACTTGCTTGGACGGGAAGCTTTGTTGCGGTCTGCCGTCCTGCGGGGATAGCCGTTTCGAAAATGCTTGAATCTGCAAGAGGACAAAATAGCGATGAAAAAGGCGATACCGTCCATTCAGGAAAGTGGATTGGAATTTTTGAGAGACTGATAGTGGTCGCTTTATCGTTACTAGCTCAATATTCGGCGATCGCATTTGTTTTTACAGCAAAGAGTATCGCTCGGTTCAAGAAGATTGAGAACAACCAGGGATTTGCTGAAGTATATCTTCTGGGAACACTAGCCAGCGTTGTTTTTGCAATGGGCTCAGCGCTTTTATTCAGCTATTTGTTTAGTCTCTGTTAGACCAAGATTCACACGGACGAGTCGTCGCCCCTCCCAATAATCCCAGAAGGGCTGCGGGGCGACCTCCAGGGCGTCCCGCGTGCTCTCGTATGTGCCGCCCGGGAGCTGGGCCTCCGGCGATCCTGAGCACATCGCCCCCTTGCCGGATTCAAACCCGGCAAGGGGGCGATTATTTTGCAATTGAAAGAAGATGGCTGGGCAGAATGTCAATCCTGGTCTAACAGAGCCAATCAAAACCTAATAACAACTCGACCTAGAACCGTTCGAGAATTTCGTCGGCATTCTCTCGCAGCTAGATATCTAGGTCCGGCACGGCAAACTGCACGTAGCCCCTCTGTGGCGCCTGAATAACCTCTCTTTGTAGCAATTTTGCCCTAATGGAGCTGACCTCATTGGTCTTTTTACCCATGCGCCTAGCAATCGCGGATGATTTGGACTGTCGTTTGTCCTCGCACATCGCCAAAGGTATTTGATATCGTTAGGCCCCAGTCCAGAAATCACGGGCTCGTGAACAACATCGTGAAAACGAGCCTCTGCCAGCGCAATGCCTTCGGCAACATCGTGCTCGCTCACAATGGCACTTTTGGCACGATGCAAGTTGGCGCGCTACCAAATGGAATAACCGACCAGTTGCACCAGATAGACATAGCCCTTAGTGGTCTTAGCGGCTCTCGACAGAAGATTGTCCTCTATGGTCAAACCAGTCGCGACAAAGCTATCGCCCATAGAGAGCGCTACCTCCACATGTTTGCCTTTCTAAGGAATCGATTAATGGTCAATCATCGTTTAAGTTATTATCGCGGACTATATCGGATAATATCGAGTTATATAAGCCTGTATAAACTTATCGCGGAAGTATCGAGCTTTCGTAATTTGTCTTAGTAAGTAGTCCAACCTTGCTTTCTTCCCAGATCATAGCGAAAGAAAGTTAAGGACTTCCTAAAAACCATTGCCTTAGACCGAGAAATACTCGCTCTCAGCGGATAAGTTCGGCCCCAGCCACGGATCGCCCGTCAAGAAAAACTCCGGCCAGCGCTGCATGAACAGAGCCTGCTCGCGCTTCCAGCGGCGCAGTTTATCCTCGTTGGCCTCTTCCCTGCCGCGCGAGGTGAACTCGTAGTGGTACAACTCGGCATAGGGCGTAAAAATGGTACGGTAGCCCGCCTCCCACACGCGCAGGCAAAAGTCTGCGTCGTTAAAACCGACGGCGAATTCCCCGTTATAGCCTCCGACCTGCTCAAATACGTCGCGGCGGACCATCTGACAGGCGCCCGTTACGGCGCTAAAGTTGCCCGGACGCACGGCACGGGCAAGATAGCCCTCGCGCTTTGCCGAGAAGTCCTGGTTGGCATGGGCAAGTGCGCCACGCACGCCAACCAAGATGCCGGCATGTTGCACCAGATGATCGGCAAAGTAGAGTTTGGCGCCCACCACGCCCGCATCAGGACGCTGCAGATACCCCATCATCTCTTCGATAAAGTCCGGACTTATGACCTCGGTATCGTTGTTGAGCAGCAGCAGATAGTCGCCCCTGGCATGCTCCACGCCAAAGTTAATGATCTTGGAGTAATTGAACTCACCCGGCCAGTACACAACGTGTGCGATGCCCTTACCTTCGGATGCAGCAGTCACGCGCTCTGGCAGGGTTTCGTAATACGCAAACGTCTCCGGGGCTTTGCTGTTGTTCTCCACCAAGACGATCTCGTAATTGGCATACGTTGCTTTCTGAGCGATCGACATCACGCAGGCATCGAGCGTCTCAACGTGATCCTTGGTGGGAATCACAATGCTCACCAGCGGCGCAGACTCCGGCAGCGCATAACGCATGTGATAGACAAACGGCGTCTCGGTCTCCTCGACCGTTCCGCAAATGCCCAGCGCGTTAAAGTGGCGCTGAAGCGCAAGGCGCCCGGCTTCAATAGCATACGGCTTACTATCGGCAGAACCGTCGGCGGTCGATCCCGGATGCACGCGCCAGTGATACAGCACATGCGCAACATGTCCAAACCGCGCGCCCGCCGCAAGGCAGCGGAGCGTCAGGTCGTAATCCTGGGCGCCCGCAACATCTTCTGGCGACATGCCAATGTGATCGATGAGCGCCTTCTCCGCCATCAGGAAATGCGTCACGCAGTTATGGCTATAGAGCAGGTCGACGTTGAGTACGGTCTTAAAGACCGGCTGGCCCCACTCCCCCGTTTTCTGGAACATGTCCTCATCGCAGAACAGGACCTGGGGACGCTCGCCCTCGGCCGCCTTATTCAGTGCGGAAACATACTGGAATAACGCGTCCGGTTCCAGAATGTCGTCATGGTCCAAGAACGCGACGTAGTCTCCAGTCACTTGCTGAATACCAGCGTTGGTGTTGACCACAATGCCGCCGTTGCCGGGCAGCCCAATACGACGAACGCGCTCGTCGTGAGCACCTGCCGCAAGGTCGGCAACCGCGTCCCATTCGGGCGAGGCATCCATAAGGAGCAGTTCCCAGTTGTCATAGCTCTGGGCTAGCACCGAGTCCAGCAGCTCGCGCAGGTAGACCCGATCAGTCTTGTAGCACGGCACTACAATGCTCACGAGCGGTCTATAGGCAAAGGCCACCGAAGTGACACACTGGCACGCCAAATCGCCCGGCTTTGCGCGATGCTGCTCAAACCAACGTCGATAAGCTGCGTCGTCTGCACGCGCGTCCTTCATACGGTTCCAGCTGTCGTCGACCATGCCGTTATACAGGCGGCCATCCATGGCACAAAAACCACTCTGGATCTGGCCCGCAGGATCAGTTGCAATCGCGACAAAATCTCGTATATCCTGAGGCATCTCAACGCTCAGATACGTTTTATTGACGCGGCATCCGTTCTGCTGCGGCACTTCGGCCTGCGATTCAAACACATGAACGGTGACATCGATGGCATTCATATGCGTATCAAAGATCTGGAGCTCAGGGGTGCACTTGGAGTCTCCCACCCACGTAACCTCATAGCGCCACACCGCGCCGGCGTCTGCCGGCAAATAGCGAATGGCGTCGATCTCGTAGCAGCCGCAGCGCTCGCCGCGCTGCACATCGCGGATAAGCGCACACAACGCAGGCTTTACCTTGTAGTTGATCTTGGATTCCAGCTTGGCCACGCGGCTATCGAGGCGAATAGAGCCCAACCTTTGACCACCGGATGCAAAAACGACATCCATCGACGAGCCATCCAAAAACGGAAGTACCATGACGGCGAGCTCGCGCTCGTAACCGGAAACGGAAGGGCAAAGCGCCAGCACACGGCCATGGTCGACCGGGAGCACCAGCGACGGCACACGAGAACCGCTCGTCGTCGCATGGACAAACGCTTGAGAACCCTCCCGCTCAATAAGCGCGGCGACATCCTGACCGGCAAAACGAAGCAGCACAAACAGACGGCCCTGGCTGCGGCAAAGTGCCAAACGCTTGATACTCATCTACACTTCTCGCTTTCCCAGGGCGTTCGCTGCCATGCGTTTGCAGGCACCCAGGCGCCCAAACCTCAAGACGTCGTAATCGAACATGAGCTTTTTGCACAAACGAGCAGCAGGGGCCTTACCGATAAGTGCCGCGCGCACCATGGCGGCAACCGAAGGAGCACATTGTGCGAGCGCAGCATCGTTGTCCACGGCAGAACCGTTAAGCGCCGCGGCAACGGCAGCAAACACTTTGCCGCAGTCCGAACCCAGCAACCTCAGCGCATCGTACAGCACCAGATCACACAGGAAGTACGCCAGGTCATCAGCATGCTGTGCGTCGAGACCGTCGCGCTGCCAGTCAGCCAGCATAGCGGAGTAAATCTTCACGTGCTCCAGCAGACGTGTCTCGTCGTCGTAGCGCATGGTGTCCATGAGCGAACCCTTGCGAGCCACGCGATAGTCGTACAACTTGTTCGAGATAAGCGCGGTCTTGTGCGAACGACCGTACACGGCAAAGTCGAAGACCTGGTCCTCGCCATACTTAACGGTTTCGTCGAACACGATCCCGTTGCCCAGCAAGAAGTCGCGCTTGCAGGCGGTGCGCCATGCAAAGGGACGAGACGCTTCCTTAAACAGCAGGTCGGAGCTATAGCCCTCAAACGACACATCGCGCGGGCTAAGCACATAGTTAAGCCACGGATACCCCGCCTCCAGCGGATACGGGTTCGCGCCAAAGGTCAACACGTCGCAGTCCTCGCGCTCAAAGGCATCGACGATCACGCGGCATGCATCGGGCGTAAAGCGGTCGTCGGAATCCAAGAACGCGACAATAGGCGCCGTGGACGCGGCGATGCCTGCATTGCGCGCGCTCGACAGGCCCCCGTTCTCTTTATCGACCAACGTAAAGCGCGCGTCCTTTTCGCAATAGGCAGCCGCAATATCGCGCGAACCGTCCGGCGAGCCATCGTTGACCAGCACGCCTTCCCAATCGGGCATGTCCTGCGCAAGCAGGGAGTCCAGGCACCAGGCCAGGCACTCCTCCACCTTATAGATGGGAACGACAACGGAAATCTTGGGGGTAGTCATAGCCAAGTGCTCCTACTGTGCGGCCGGCACGTCATCGGGATGCGGATTATCGCCGTAGGTGCGCTGATACGTCAGCACGCGCCAGACCAGCGGCAGGCCGCCGATCTTAAAGTAGTGCTTAAACGTATTGAGCTTGCCCGGCTTCTTAAAGTCAAAGCGCGAATCGATATAAGCACGGGGCGACTTGACCATCAGGCGCAAGTCGGTCTCGCCGCGCGGATCGAACAGCGACAGATCAAAGCGACCGGCATCCCAATCGGCCTTGAGCTCGGGCGAAGCCTTCTCCCAAAACTGCTCGCGCAGCTCATCGACCAGACGCTCGTCATTCCAGCGATACGTATCGACCTTCATGCGCATTAAAATACCCTGAAGCTGAGCCTTGAGCTCGGGGCGTTCGTTCAAAAAGCGCTGCATCTCGGCGTATTCGTCGCACACGCAAAACACCTTGTTGGGCGAATTAACGGAGCTCTTCTCGTTATCCTGGCGATAGCACAAAATGGGGTCCGCAATAAACGCGGCACGCTCGGCGCAAGCCCAAACCTTAAAGTTAAAGCCTGCGTCCTGATACGAGGCGCCCGGCGTGGGAAGGAACCGAATCTGATTGTCGTTGAGGAACTCGCGCCGATAGATGGCCGACCAAATGGAAGGTTTGCGGTAGAAGATGCCCGGGCGATCGACGGGGCGATACGCGGCGCCCGTCATATACTCGCCGATGATCCCAAACAGCTCACGGCGCTCGCTGGGCGTGGACCAATACAGATAAAAGTCGCCCTTTACCACATCGGCATGCTCAGCATCGGCCTTGGCGACCAGCTTTTGGAGCGAATCCTCAAACATAAAGTCGTCGGACTCAAGAATGCCCACGTACTCACCGCGCGCCATCTCCAGACCGCGGTTCATCGAGTCGCCGTAGCCGCTGTTAGCTTTGTCGATCATCTTTACACGCTCATCGCGCTCCATGTACTCACGGATGATATCTGGCGAGCTATCGGTGGAGCCGTCGTTGATACAGATGATCTCGATGTCCTCGAGCGTCTGCGCCACGGCGGAATCGAGGCACTCGCGCAGGTAGCGTTCGACATTGCAAATAGGAACAAGTAGCGAAACTTTAGGGGTATCAGAGTTCTGCAAGAGAACCTCCTGTTGAATAGCGTATAACAGGGTTATTTTAGCAGCCGAGTTGCGGCGGGCGGCAGCGCTTGGAATTAGATAAAGCGCTCCAGGCAGGCTTTGAGACCGCGAGTCGAAAGATAGAACAGCGTGGCGTCTGCCATCGAAACGCCCGACGTCGTCGCAACGAGCTTGTGGGCAACACGGCGAACGGCGCCCTTAGCAGGCATATCCGCCCACTCCGTTCCCAAAAACGTCGTGAGGTCCATATTGACGCGAGCCGCCACGCGATGGAAGTCATCGGCATCCAAGCGCGCCAGGTCGAACACAATTAGGTCCAAAAACCAAGTGATCAGCTCGCCGGGGCACAGGTCCAAAAGACCGTAGGCCGCCCAGTCCTCCAAGACCTCCTCGAGCATCCTCATGTGGGCGTCAAGCTTTTTGGCGCGAGCCTCGGCACTGTTGAACTCGTGCGTCGCCGATTCGCTCTCCATCACGTAGTGGTAGAACTTGTCCGGCATGACGACGGTCTTACGGGCAAGTGCATAAGCCGCAAATTGGAAGACGACGTCCTCGCCCAAAGCCAAACCGGGGGCGAAGCGAATGCCTTCGCGATTGAGCAGCTCGCGCGAAAAAGCCGCACGGCAGGCGTAGGGCTGCGCATTCGAATGGAACAGCAGTTGGGGGTCACGGGCGCCGAAGGTACCAGCTTTGGGGCTCATGAGTTGTTGGACGCGTTTGGGGGCAGCATCGGCAGGTTCACAGACGCCGCCAAAAACGGCGGCCTCGGCATCTACAGACTCAATGGCATGCAGCACGCGCTCGACCATCTGAGCATCGATGTAATCGTCGGCGTCCACAAAAAAGACGGTCTCGCCCACGGCGGCATCGATACCGGCATTTCGAGCACACGAGACGCCCGCGTTTTCATGGTCAATCACCAGTACGCGATCGTCGGACTGCGCGATCTGGCGTAACACGTTCAACGAATCATCAGTCGAACCGTCGTTGACGCAGACAACCTGAATCGAGCGCTCGGACTGGGCCAACAGCGAATCGAGGCATCGCTGAATGGAGCGCGCAGAGTTGTAAACGGGAACGACAATAGTCGCTTTGGGACACGAGGCCTCTCCCATGCCGACCTACCCCCTCAGCGATTCGATGAGGAAGGCAGCGACCACGCCTGACCCTCCAACCGAGGCGTAATACTTAGCACGCCCCAAGGCACCATCCGTCGCAAAACTCGGATGCTCGTCAACCCAGCCCTCAGGATCTTTGAGGATGGCAGCGAGATTTGCGCGCTTCCACGGCTTGAGATCGTCAAGCGAAAACTCCCCCGCGTCCAAGGCCGCTTGGAACTCCTTGGCCATTTGAACCAGGAACTCCTTATAGAACTCGGGCGCCAGGCGCACGTAGTTCCACATATACGAATCGTACTTAATGAGCTGATTGAACTTGAGCATGCGCGCAACGTCATCACTTGCGTGGTCACGGGCATAATCCTCTCGAATCCAACGCTCAATCTCGGCATACTCGGCATTGACACAAAAAACCTTAGCCGAAGAATTGACCGAGGAATTCTCGTTGTCCTGGCGATACGACAACACGGCATCATGCAGATAAACAGCCTTATCGGCGCACGCGATCACCTTAAAGGCGAATGACGTGTCCTGAAAGGATGCCCCCGGAGTCGGCAGGAACTTAATGCCGTTGCGCTCAAGAAAATCGCGACGGTACACGGCCGACCAAATCGACGGCTTTTGCTTAAAGAATTGCGTCGTATCGCTCGGGTGCACTGGCTTGCCACAGTCCTTGGCTTTAAACATCTCGTGCAGCGAACGGCGCTCCTCGGGCTTAGACCAGTAGAAATCAAAGTTCGCCTTCGCAAAGTCGGCATTATTGCTATCGGCGGCCGAAACAAGCTTTTCAAGTGCGTCGGGCGCAATAAAGTCATCGGACTCCAAGATGCCAACGTACTTGCCACGCGCCATCTCCAAGCCGTGGTTCATCGAGTCGCCGTAGCCGCTGTTGGCCTTGTCGATCATCTTGACGCGCCCATCGCGCTCCATATACTCGCGGATAATCGCCGGCGAGTTGTCGGTCGACCCGTCGTTAATGCAGATGATCTCAATGTCCTTGAGCGTCTGCGCCAGGGCGGAATCGAGACACTCGCGCAGGTAGCGCTGAACATTGTAAATGGGAATAAGCAGCGACAGAACAGGGCTGCCAGAGGCGTTAGTAGACAAATGTGCTCCTTAGGAAATACCTGTCGTTTCATGGTATCAAAGGGTCAGCGCGCCAGCGGGCGTTTATATAATCTATGGAGCTCGCAGAGGCAAACCGATACGAAAGGACGTCATGCAGCCCAAAGCCACACGCATCATACCCATCGAAGCGCTGCGTTTGGTCGCGGTCGCCGGCATCGCGGTGTTCCACACCTTTCAGTGGACCTTCCAGGCAACCTGTGCCGGTGCCGTGGAATATGCCCCACTTGCGATGTTCCCCTATTCCGACGTGCTCGGTTTTATTAACCTGCTGGGCTGCTGGGCCAACGAGGTCTTCTTTATGATCTCGGGCTATTTTCTCATCGCTTCGGCCGCGCGTGCTTGGGCCGGTGGAGCAACGTGGAAGTCGCAAATGCAACGGACGGCAAAGCGCCTCGGCAAGGTCATCTTGCCCACTGCGTTTTATTGCCTCGCGGCGCTCGCATGGTCCACGGTCGTCTCCCCCATTCCCGATGTTACCCTCAACACGCAATACTGGTACACGCTAGGCCTTGAGTTTATCTGGGTCTATGCCGCCACGGTCTTCATGGCGCCATGGTTTGGACTGGCTAAGAGTCGACTCTCCCAGAAAACCTACACGACGACGGTCATCGCCGTTGGCATCTTCGCATTTGTTGTTAACGGGTATTTAGCCGCCATGAGCGCGACAAGCGGCGGTGAGTTTTCTTGGCTGCAGAAGCTCATGAGCGCCGTCACGTACGCTATCGCATTTTTGATCGGCGGGCTGCTCCGCGACATTACCGATGTCATGGATTCGGAAAGGGTGGGCGCCTTGGGCATGCGCTCGCTCGTAACGGTTTTGGTGCTCACCATCATCCTGGAAGGAGCACTCTCCTTCAGCGACAACCTCACGGCGATGGCAGTCCTCTCCTACAAATCAACCTCGTTGATCTCGTTTGCCCTCGCTGCCGCCTCCCTGCTCTTTGCGGCAACCCGACACAGCACCTCAGGCAATCCGCGGACTGCAAGTATCATCGTCACCTTATCGACCGCCACGCTCGGTTTCTATGTGATGCAGTCGCTCACCAGTAGCCTCTGGCGTCCCGTCTTCAATACGTTGCTCGCAAACATACTGGTCAGCCAAAACAGCCCGGCAGCCATATGTATCGTCACGGGTACCGTCATTAGCATCATCTTTGCTCTGGCACTTCTCATCATCGATGCAGCTAGAAGCCTTATCGCTCGCAAGCTCAAGCGGCAATAGACACGCTGCCGTCAGGCGCTAAAGCCGCTACACCCGTGGCAGGTTCCTGCGTTTTATTCAAAGCTTGCCGTCAAGGTGCGCCGAGCCTTTACAATAGGACAGTCCCAAGGACGTATTCGATAGCTTCCGTGCAGCGCATGCGCGCCGCGCGTGAAAGGATATATTGCCCCATGCCTTCAACCCTTCCCGCCCCCATCGACAAGCTCGCCATCGTCGTCGTTACGTACAAGCGCCAGGAACTCCTGGCCAACTTGTTCGACTCCATGACCGAGCTCACAGCAACGCCCTGGCGCATCGTGATCGTCGATAACGAGAATTCGCGCGAGACCGAGGCCATGTGCGCCGCATTTAACGAGCGCCTGGCCAACCTGTGGGGCATCGACACCGAGCAGCCCGACGCGCAGGGCGGCACCGACCGCGTCATCTACGCCCCGCAGCTCGAAAACGGCGGCGGTGCAGGTGGCTTCTCCGCCGGCACCAAATGCGCCTACGACCTGGGCGCCCAGTGGTTCTGGGTGATGGACGACGACGTGCTCGTCATCCCCGAAGGCATCGAGCGCTTGGCCAAGTGGACCGACCGCTACGATGTTATCCAGGGTTCGCGCCTGGACTTTGACGGCGGCGCCTTCTTTTGGCAATACCAACTCATCCTTTCGCTCGGCATTCCCAACCCTGTCGCCAAGTGGGACTTGGGCCCCGAGGGCTACCGCGCCATGAACCAGCTGTGCTTTGAGGGCGGCATGTTCTCGCGCCGCGTGGTCGACAAGATTGGCCTGCCCGATGCGCGATTCTTCATCTACGGCGACGATGCCTGCTATGGCTACGTGGCCAGCCAGCACTTCCCCGCCGCCGTTGTTGCCGACGTGGTGCTCAAGCGCGCCCGCGCCGTCTCTAACTGGGACATCGCCGGCAAGCGCCAGCTCAACTCTACGAGCGACACCAACCGCTACTACATCATGCGCAACCGCGGTTATCTGGCACGCTACATGCAGATCTACGGCGACTACCACCCAGTGCTGTTCCGTCTGGGCAACGCCGCGACCTTCTGCAAGGAATTCATTCGCCTGGCCGCCGTTGACAAGTGCTTTAAGACCGGTATTCCGGCGCTGCGCCGTGGCATGAAGGACGCCCGCAAGATCATCAAGGATCCCAACTGGAAGCCCATGCCGCCCATGAAGGACACCGAGTAACGGAAGCCGGAAACACCTCGGCGCTTAAAGCCGCTGGCACACCGTAGCCACATGCTGCCCATCAAAACCGAACCCCCAGCGCATGCGACCCACGCCGGGGCGTGGTACACGGATTTCGTCGATGCCATCGCGCTCTATGTCGAGTAGCGACTGCACGGCCAGCAATTCCAACCCCAGCGCATCCACATCGGGGTCATACATCATATTGATCGTTATAAGCGGGCGCTCGTCCAGCATGCCGATCGTGTCAGCTACGTCGAACACAGCACCCGTAGGGAAAACCTGGATGTCCCAGCGACCCGCGCCACACTTTCGCCTCGAAGCAGGATTGGCATAGCCCGGCAAGCCAAAGCAGAGCCCCTGCAAGAGCAGATGATATGGCAGTGGTGTATCTGGGTCGGTCTCACCGATTCCCGCATCCCCCAGGATGCGGCTTAGCGCCCGCCTCACGGTATCCTCGTTCCCACGGCACAGCCCGTCGCGAAACGCATCGGCGTCTCGAATGTCTTCGGCAGCGCACTCAAACCACTCAACAATCACTAGACGCAAGGCCTGGCGAAGCTCTTTATTGGGCAATCGCAAAGCACGGAGGCGATCGCCATGCTCTGGCTCCTCACTCATATCCGTCGTGAGAAAACCGGACAGATATAGCGCTGTCCACATGCCATCGTCAGGCGAGACATCTGGCTCTGCAGTGCCCAAACAAAGCGGGACCTCAGCGCACCCATGGGCCTCGAGCAAATCGAACAAGACCGAAAGACGCTCGAGATTCCACCCGGCAACTACCCTACTCAGGCAATCGGCATATCCATACAGATCGGCACGCACGGGCGCCGTGCAGCCTCGGTCCAGAAAACCGATCACGCGCGCCGGACTCGAGCAATAGGCCCTGCCAAACCGATACCCCTCGAGCCATTCACGCGCATCATCAAGATATTCCTCGCGCCCAGCATAATTCAACAGAGCCTGGACCTCGGCATCCGAAAAGCCGAACCAACGGTCACACCAGGTCGAAAGCGGCGTCGTCAGACAATACGAGCAGCCATGCAAAGAAAGCGCCGCTTCGGCAGGGCCGGGACACTCCCCCATCAGACACGTCAGCCGCAACGAATCGCGCGCAGTGGCAATGGCGTCAAACAGCACACGGTCAAGTAGTTCTGCCGGATCGGCACCGGAAGCGCCCCTCGCGCTCGCACGGCGAGACCACGCCGCGTCGTACCCATCAACGAGCAATACAACCTGCTCATCGCAGGCCATCTCCAGCAGCTCAATGAGCACGCCAAGCACCGAGGTGACCTCGTCCTCGCTCGCCACGCCACGCGCAACGCGTTCGATGTGACGCACCTTGTCTCGAGCTAAATCCGGAGCCTCCAAAAGCGCCAGCAGACGGGCGCACTCGCCCGAAAGAGCATCGCGCACGACGCCGGCAATAGCGGCGCCACGCCTCGCAGCGCCAGAAAAGTCCAGCGATATCACCGGATAGCAAGCGTACTCATCCCGATAGCGCCCGCCGTCTGCATCCCAAATCTGAGCATCGGCAAACAAACGCTGACCAGCGCGACCGACCGCTGGACGCTCCAGAAAAGCCCTGAGCATCGACAAGTTCATGCTCTTGCCAAAACCCACGGGTCGACAGCACACCACAACGGACGCGTCGCAGTCCAACACATCGGCAATAAACATGGTCTTGTCGACCAGCGTGCAGCAACCAAGAGTCTCCGCATAGTCGTGTATGCCAATGGGCAAAACCACATCGTCGGCACAGCCGATCAAGCGCACGCCAAAGCCAGCAGCACAATCAACATTTGCCTGTTCAGACACCAAAACGTTCCCCCTAAATCGCAACACGATGCCAATTGTAATGACCGCCTCGCGCGTACCGACGACGCCGCGCGAACATATCGGGCAACGGTAGCAACAAGAGGTATGAGGGGGCATAACTAATCGTTGCACAACAAAACGGGGCCCAATGTATTCGCACCGGACCCCGTCCCAACTCTTTAGTTATCTAGCAACCAAGAGGCTACTCCTCCGAGCCGTCCTCCCCAGAAGCTTTCTTCTGCTGATCGAGCTTATGCTTACCACTTACGATAGACGTAGCGCCCAGTGTGGCCAAGCTCGCGCTGGCAAGGCTCGCCATCACAATCAGATCGCCCGTCTTGGGCATGTTGCCGCCCGAGGACTTGGTAGTTGTAGTCGTCGTGGTCGTGGTGGTCACCGTTTTGGAGTCATTTTGCTCCTGGACCTGGTTGTCAGCACCGCTCTTGTCATCGTCTTCGGACTGTTTCTTTTCGCCCTCGGTCTTGCTCTCGTCCTTCTTCTGAGCGGACTTGTCGTCCTTCTCCTCAGAGCTAGAACCCTTATCAGATTCGGTCTTCTCAGAAGCCTTGTCCTTGGAGTCGCCCTTTGCGGCCTCGGTCTTTTCCGTGGAAACCTGATCAGAGTTGTCCTTGTTCTGGGTCGAGCCGTTATTGACGCCAGCCATCAGCGAAGAACCCAGCGTAGAACCAAGCTGCACGGAGAAAGAAGGCTTCTTGTCCGGGGAAGCAACGGGAGCGTCCGGCGCCTTATTCGAGTCGTCCTTGGAAGCATCGGAATCAGGGGTTGCGTCAGAGCCGGAGCCGTTGTTAGAGCCGGTGTCAACGGACGAATCGCTCGAGCCGGTGGACGAGTTAGAAGTGCCAGCGTCGGTCGAACCAGAAGTGTCGCTGTCCGTATTGCCGGCAGAGCTTGAAGACGAATCGCCCGCAGCAGAGCCGTTCGAAGTAGAGCCGTCGTTGGTAGTGCCACCAGCAGAGCCATTACCGTCAGCATCGGTCGAGGGCGCATCCATCCTGTCATCGTTGACATCGTCATTCGAGTCGTCATTCGAATCAGGTGTCGGCGAGGGCGCCGGCGTAGGCTCGGGCTGCACGGGCGTCGCGGCGGCAGCCTCGTCCTCAGCAATATAAACCAAGCAGTCCTTTAGCTCATTGCGGTAGCGGTTCTTCCAGCCCTCATGATACTGGGGCTGACTCGAAAACTTGGTGGCAACATTGTTGACCACGCTATTGGAGAGCGCCGTCACAAACTCGCGGTCGGACATATCGTTGGAAAGATTCGCCCAGCGGAAAAAGTCCCTGCAGCCACCAGTGCCGCACATGTTGGTAATGCTCCACACCATGCCCTTGACGCAATCGGCGCGGCCGGAGATGTCAATGCCAAGAGCGCTCTTAAGCCACGCCTCGGTCACCGCATAGTACGAGTTGTACGCATACGCATCCTGCAGAGCCGAAAACTCAGCAGGATCGGTGTTATAAGCACCTTGGAAGGCATCCTGCGCGATATGGCCCAGCTCGGTGAGCTGGCCGTTCTCGTACATGGCATTGCTCGTGTTGGAAATCTCGCTGCCGCGATCAATCGCATCCTTGAGCATGCTGTATTTTTCGGGGTTGTAGTTGTAGACCTGCTTCATAAACGGAATGAGCGACCAACGACGGTCGAACTGGTAATAGCCCAGTGCGTTGTAGCCGTCACCATACGAAAAGCCCTGGTTATAGTTGCCATGGCTCTCATATTTGGTGAAGTACTTCATCTCGGGAGTCACGTTAACAAACGAAACGCCCTGGACCGACCTTAGCACGCCCGAGAAGGACTGTTGGGTGTAAAGGCCCTTATCGATATCGGTGGCATCCGAGGCAACGCCCGGCGTGGGCTCCTCGGCAGCGGCGGGTGCCGGCGCGGAAACGGCGCCAAACGAAAGCGCCAGCGTCAGGCCCGCGACAATAGCAGAATGCTTGGGCTGCATAAGATCCTCCCTGCATTGGTGTAGTTAAAGTTCAGTTTGCAAAGATAAAAATAAGTATTGCAGCTCGCCCGTTGTTGCACAACAACCCCTCGGTAAACGGCAACAACCCTCCGCGAAATCTTAAGGAATTGCGCTCAACCTACAGCTTAATGTCAAAGTTGATCTCGGGAACGGCGGCCAGGTCGGCCAACGTCACGCCGTCGACGTACTTTTCGATCACGTCATCCAGACCGCGCCAGAACTTGACGGTCGAGCACAAATCGCTACGGGTGCAGCTGTTGTCGATGCCATCGCACGCCACCGGAGCCGTGCTGCCCTCAACGGCACGCAGGATGTCGCCGGCACGCACCTCGGCCGGGTCCTTGGCCATCATGTAGCCGCCGCCCTTGCCGCGCACGCTCTTAAGCAGGCCCGCCTTCATAAGCGGACGAACCAGCTGCTCCAGATACTTTTGCGAGATATGCTCGCGGTCGGCAACCTCGCGCAAGGCAATCTTGCCCTCGGCGTCGCCCAGCGCCGCGATATAGATCATTAACCGGAGGGCATAGCGGCCCTTGGAAGAAATGAGCATACCTACCCTCCCGTTGTTCCTGGGACAAAATCAGGCCTATTTGTCCCAAATCCTATGCACGCGGGGCAAACAAACCTGATTATTATGTCCCACATCTAAAAAGTCGAGTGGATTAGTCGGGTTTTCCCTTGACTAACGCCGAACCCATAGTAACTTTATTCCGAGAAGATTCCTAGGGTTTAGTACACCTATGAGTACACCATATACAGAGAGGGACAGCATGAGCGCAAATCCGCTGCTTTCCATCGAAGGTCTGACCGCCTCCGTGGACGAGAAGACCATCCTCCACAACGTCAACCTCAACGTCGCCGCCGGCGAGACCCACGTGCTGATGGGACCCAATGGCGCCGGCAAGTCCACCCTCGGCCACCTGGTCATGGGCGACCCCGTTTACACGGTCAACGACGGCCGCATCGTCTTTGACGGCCAGGACATCACTGAGCTCACCACCGACAAGCGCTCGCGCGCCGGCCTGTTCCTGAGCTTCCAGGCCCCGGTCGAGATTCCGGGCGTGCCGCTGTCGAGCTTTTTGCGCGCCAGCATCGCCGGCCGCCCCGGCCTGGAGATGAAGGGCAAGGAGTTCCGCCGTCG
Organism: uncultured Collinsella sp.; assembly: GCA_905213265.1. GTDB lineage: Bacteria > Actinomycetota > Coriobacteriia > Coriobacteriales > Coriobacteriaceae > Collinsella. Next base: position 18,575 of record CAJMHR010000022.1, on the reverse strand, counting down.
CGTCAAGGAGCTCGCGGCAGAGCTCAACATGGATACCGCCTACCTCAACCGCGAGCTGGGCGTGGGCTTCTCGGGCGGCGAGAAGAAGAAGGTCGAGATGCTCCAGCTCCTGTTGCTGCAGCCCAAGCTCGCCATCCTCGACGAGACCGACTCGGGCCTAGACGTCGACGCCCTGTCCACCGTCAGCCACGGCATGGACGCCTACCGCAAGAGCTGCGACGGCTCCATGCTCATTATCACGCACAACACGCGCATCCTGGAGCACTTGGATGTCGACCGCGTCCACGTTATGGTCAAGGGTCACATCGTGCGCGAGGACGACGCCTCGCTCATCCCCTGGATCGACAAGAACGGCTTTGAGACCTTCGAGCGCGAGGCCGCCGAGCAGCGCGCCCAGGCCGAGGCCGCCGCTGCCGAGCAGCAGGCGTAAAGGGGCGACGCAATGACCAAGAACCGCACCGAGGTCGCGGACATCGACCGCAGCCTCTACGACTTCACCTATGGCGAGGAGGGATTCGAGCGCCTCGACGCCGGCATCACGCCCGACATCGTGCGCGAGATCAGCGCCAAGAAGGACGAGCCGCAGTGGATGCTCGACCTGCGCCTCAAGTCCCTCGAGATCTTCAACCGCTTCCCGGATCCGACGTGGGGCCCCTCCATCGAGGGCCTGGACATGGACAACATCGTCACCTACGTCAAGCCCAACACCGACCAAAAGCACGACTGGGAGTCGGTGCCCGACGACATCAAGAACACCTTTGAGCGCCTGGGCATCCCCGAGGCCGAGCGCAGCTACCTGGCGGGCGTCGGCGCGCAGTACGACTCCGAGCTCGTCTACCACAACATGCAGGACACGGCGTCCAAGATGGGCATCGTCTACTCCGGCATCGAGGAGGCCCTGCACGACCCGCAGTGGGAGCCGCTCATCCACGAGAAGTTTATGACGCTCATCCCGCCCACCGACCACAAGTTTGCGGCCCTGCACGGAGCCGTATGGTCGGGCGGCTCGTTTGTCTACGTACCCAAGGGCACCAAGTTGGACTTCCCGCTGCAGAGCTACTTCCGCCTTAACGCCAAGGGCGCCGGCCAGTTTGAGCACACGCTCATCATCGTCGAGGACGATGCCGACCTGCACTTCATTGAGGGTTGCTCCGCGCCCAAGTACAACGTGGCCAACCTCCACGCCGGCGCTGTGGAGCTTTTTGTGGGCAAACGCGCACACCTGCGCTACTCGACCATCGAGAACTGGTCCAAGAACATGTACAACCTCAACACCAAGCGTGCGCGCGTGGACGAGGACGGCGACATCGAGTGGATCAGCGGCTCCTTCGGCAGCCACGTGGGCTACCTCTACCCCATGAGCGTGCTCAACGGCCGCCACGCTCGCTCGAGCTTTACCGGCATCACCTTTGCCGGCGCCGGTCAGAACCTCGATACCGGCTGCAAGGTCGTGCTCAACGCGCCTGAGACCTCGGCAACCGTCGAGACCAAGGGTATCTCCAAGAGCGGCGGCATCCAGACGTTCCGCAGTTCCATCGTGGCCACGCCCAAGGCCGAGGGCTCCAAGGCAACCGTGAGCTGCCAGTCGCTGATGCTCGACGACCAGAGCCGCTCCGACACCATCCCCGCCATGGACATCCGCGCCAAGAACGTCGACATCGGCCACGAGGCCACCATCGGTCGCATCGGCGACGATAAGGTGTTCTACCTGATGAGCCGCGGTATCTCGGAGGAAGAAGCCCGTACCATGATCGTCAACGGCTTTGCCAACCCGGTCTCCAAGGAGCTGCCGCTGGAGTACGCCGTCGAGATGAACAACCTGATCAAGCTCGAGATGGAAGGAGCGATCGGATAATGAATCAGACCACGAACACCGCTGCTACCACCCTTGAGCAGGTCAACGCGATGCCGGCAGCCACTTGGGGTTGGCTCAAGATGAACCAGACCAAGCTCGAGCTCTCTGACGAGCTTGCCGCCGCTCCCACCGAGGCCGTTGAGGTCGAGGGCTTGGACGAGCAGTTTACTGGCGTGGTAGACGCATTCGAAGCCGCCATGGACGCCATGGCCGAGCGCTTCCCCGAGCGCCGCGCCTCCGCCCCCGGCGACGCTGCCGACCGCGCCCGCATCACGCCCGAGACCGAGCTCGACGTGCCCGCCACCTCCGTCTACCAGGCCGGCGCCATCAAGCTCGAGGAGGAGCTCTCTCCTGCCGAGGCCTTCGAGACCGGCATGGGCGAGGCTGCCTACGCCTACTTGGCCGAGCACGCCACCAAGCGCATCGTCATCGATGTGCCCGCATATAAGCACGCCACGGTTACCGTGCGCGTGAGTGGCGTCGACACTGCCGCGGCCATCGCCGCCATCGATGTCGTCGCCCGTCCGCAGGCAACGCTCGATCTGCTTATTGCCCTGGACTCCCCCGTTGCCGGCCAAGGCGTCGTGGGCTCCGTGCTACGCGTGTGCGCCCACGAGTACGCCACCGTCAACGTAACCTGCACACAGACGCTCGACGATAGCTGGATCGCGCTCGACGACACCGGCCTGTTCCTGGACGAGGGCGCGCGCGTCAACGTGCAGCACACCGTCCTGGGTGCCGGCGCCAGCGCCACCGGCCTTGCCGGCGACCTGCTGGGCGATACCGCCAAGGTCACTATCGATACTGACTATCTGGGCGCCCGCGAGCAGGTGCGCGACTTTAACTACGAGCTGCGCCACCGCGGTCGCAAGACCGAGTGCGAGATCGACGCCAACGGCGTGCTGACCGGCACGTCCAAGAAGGTCTACCGCGGCACCATCGACCTCGTGCACGGCTGCAAGGGTGCAACCGGCACCGAGCGCGAAACCGTGCTGCTCGCCAACAAGGGCGTCGACAACAAGACCGTCCCCGTCATCCTCTGCGACGAGGACGACGTCGCCGGCAACCACGGCGCCACCATCGGTCACGTCCGCGACGAGCAGCTGTTCTATCTCGCCTGCCGCGGCCTTGACCAAAACGCCGCCGAGGACCTGTTCATCCGCGCCAAGCTGGAGGACGCCGCACTTTCCGCCACCGACGAGCGCACTCGCGCAGCCGTCGTCCGCCTGGGCAACAACCTGATCGACAACTTTGAAGAGGAGCTCGCATGATCGACACCGAGCACGTTAAATGCGATACCTGTACCGCACCGGAGCCTATGGAGCTCGACGCCAGCGACGAGGCCTCGCGCGGCTGGCCTACCGTCGACATCGAGACCAATCCCTACAAGGCACAGTTCCCGCTGTTCCAGCAGCACCCCGAGATCGCCTTCCTCGATAGTGCCGCCACCGCGCAGCGCCCTGCCTGCGTGCTCGACGCCGAGCGCGACTTCTATCAGCGCATGAATGCCAACCCCCTGCGTGGCCTGTACTCGCTGTCCGTCGAGGCCACCGAGGCCATCGCGAAGGTCCGCCAGCAGATCGCCGACCTCATCGGCGCTCCCCAGGCCAACGAGGTCGTCTTCACCCGCAACACGAGCGAGTCGCTCAACCTGGTCGCCAAGAGCTTTGCACCCACGGTGCTCGAGCCCGGTGACGAGGTCGTCATCACCATCATGGAGCACCACTCCAACCTAATCCCGTGGCAGCAGGTCTGCCGCAAGACCGGCGCCAAGCTCGTCTACCTCTACCCCACCAAGACCGGCCAGCTCACCACCGAGGAGGTTCTTGCCAAGGTGGGTCCCAAGACCAAGATCCTGGCCGTGGGACAGGTCTCCAACGTGTTGGGCGTCGAGAACCCAGTCAAGAACCTCGGCAAGCTCGTGCACAAGTACGGCGGCTACCTGGTCGTCGACGGTGCGCAGTCGCTGCCGCACATGCCGGTCGATGTGGCCGACCTGGGCGCCGACTTCTTTGCCTTTAGCGCGCACAAGGCCATGGGCCCCATGGGCATCGGCGTGCTGTGGGGCAAGATGGACCTGCTCAACGCCATGCCGCCAGTGCTTACCGGCGGTGAGATGATCGATTCGGTCACCGAGCAGGACGCCGTCTGGGCGCCCGTTCCCGAGAAATTCGAGGCCGGCACGCAGGACGCCGCCGGCATCTTCGCCACGGGTGCGGCACTCGACTACCTGGTCAACACCGTGGGTTACGAGAACATCCAGGCCCGCGAGCAGGCACTCGTCCACTATCTGATGGGCGAGCTCATGCAGCTCGACTTTGTCCAGATCATCGGCTCCATCTATTGGGACAACCACCACGGCGTTGTGAGCTTTAACGTCAAGGGCATCCACCCGCACGACGTCGCGAGCATCATGGACATGGACGGCGTCTGCATACGCGCCGGCCACCACTGCGCGCAGCCGCTGCTCACCTGGCTGGGCGTCGAGAACCTTGCCTGCTGCCGCGCCAGCGTGGCCTTCTACAACGACAAGGCCGACATCGACAAGTTCATCGCCGGCCTGCATCACGTTTGGAGCACGTTCAATGGGTAATCTGTACACCTCCACCACATTTATGGAGCACAACTCGCACCCCGACTATAAGTATGAGATGGATGCCCCCACGCACGAGCACGACGGCATCAACCCCAGCTGCGGCGACGAGCTCACCTTGCAGCTGCGCGTCGAGAACGGCGTAATCGAGGAGGCCTCCTTTACCGGCCACGGCTGCGCCATCAGTCAGGCCAGCGCCGACATCATGGCCGACCTCATCACCGGCGAGACCGTCGAGGAAGCTCGCCGCCTAGCAGAGCTCTTCCTTGCCATGATCCGCGGCGAGAAGCTCTCCGAGGAGGGCCTGGAAGACCTGGACGAAGCCGCCCAGCTCCAGGACATCTCGCACATGCCCGCCCGCGTCAAATGCGCCGAGCTCGCCTGGCGCACCCTCGACGGCATGCTCGAGGGGCAAGCTAACCAGTAGTTTATGCCCCGAATCCAAGGTTTTTGATTGCCGAGCCGCCCGATACGGGCGGCTCTGTTTTTACCTAATGAGCGCGAACGCACAAAGTCCGCGCGTCCGGCGCCCCGTCTGACATTTGCCACACAGCCAGACGCGAGCACGGGCGTTTTCCACAGCACCAAAGGCCTGCGGCAGGGCCCCGGGCCCGCCAAGCAATGCGCCAAGCCCCGTTCTGCGAAGCTCCGACTCGCTTCGCGCCTGCCGCAGACGGGTCCCATAGGGAGCGGCGTGCATTTTTGCGAGTATTCAGCACGCCAAGCTGTGTGTATACGCATCGAAAGCGTTAATCAACGTCTTTAGGCGCATATATATTGTGTTTTAGAACAAGCATCGCGGTCTGACGGGACGCAGGCACGCGCTTCGGGGGCGCAACGGCGGAAATCAATAGCTTCGGGACCCGTATGTTGCAAGATTGCGGCGGTGCCGACAGCAACACGATGCTGAAAACTCCGTTTTTTGCACGGCGCAGACGGGGGTAGGCACGGGCAAACCCGGACCGAGCCGTTATTTTATGCAAGATGGCGATTTTTCTATGCATATTAAGAAGTGCAGTTACCGTACCAAGCTTTTAGAACAATGGTTGTGGCATATGGGCGACCCCAGCTGCGGTGCACAGGCAGTCCTACGCCACGTTTCGGCCAGTCTGCACCGCCGTTCGTGCACAGGCACGCACGATACGAGAAACGGTACTTTTGCCAATCCCCGTATATCGCTCAATCTGACGCACCGTAAAACCGGCATCGTGCAATCCAAGAATGACGATATTGCGCTGCGCCGACGGCGCGGCTTTAACCCCGTGGAGCGGAACCCCGAGGCTCTTCGCCATCTTGCCGGCAAAGGCGTGGCGTTCCCACTCTGTCTCTTTCATATCGCACAGCGCTGGCTCACTGCCCGCGGGCGTCGAAAGCGAATAGGCAATAAAGCCCTCGGCAGAACCAAAAAGCTCAAGCACGCAAGAAGGATCAGAAAATCCCCTCGCGACATCGGCCGCGTCACCGTCGTAAGCGCACAAATGCTCCGCAAAGCTGCTCCAGGGATAACGCTCAATGAGACTGATGCCCACCTCCTGCGGATCGGCGTGTACGGAGCGAATAGTCTCCATCACCTGCCAATCGGTATCGAGCGAACGCCGGTCAAAACGGTTCTGGAACAGATGGCCTGTGCGCCCCGTGCGTTTATTGAACCGCCGCGCGTACGTCAAAAGCAGACGGTGCATCGCCGCGCTCATCCTGTCCTCGTAATCTGCAAGCACCAAATGCACGTGATTGCCCATAAGGCACCAGGCGATAACCGTCACGCCCTCCTCGCGGCAGCACTTGCGCATCAGCTCCAAAAACTCCCACCGGTCGTCATCGCCCTCAAAGATGAGCCGCTTGCCCGTACCGCGGGCACAGACATGGTAAAAGCCGGTAACCGTTCTCCAAACGCGCTGCATGGCGCTCCCTTCGCCGGGATCTGCTTGCCATCCAATACAGCACGATTGAAGCGTGCCATCAAAACATTCACGCAAAACAATACACTCGCGCGGCCAAAGGCAGTAATCAGGCGGCGAACGGCACCGTTGCAACAGGTCAACCCCCGCAATGCTTACAAGAGCTGACCAATAGCTTGCCCAAGACGGACCCCCTCTACGGAAGTTCGCGACCACAGAACATAGAGTTAAACCGTTTCAATTAAAACTTCCGGACTTCTCGCTACGAAAACTGAGCCGTTCGCCGAATATTCCGTGCATTTCGCGGTATTATAAGGGCTGCATGTCATGTCCCTTTCGAAGGGTCGCCCGGCAATCGCCAGCCACGGCCCCCAGACGGGACGCCAACACGATAGAGAGGAGAGGCATGCAGTACTCACAGGAAGTGGAGAACATGTGCCCCGTTGCCAAGGGTGCATACCACGGCCCCGCACCCATCCCCGAGGAGGGCAAGTGGGTCCAGGCTAAGGAGATTTCCGACATCTCCGGTCTTACGCACGGTGTGGGTTGGTGCGCACCTCAGCAAGGCGCCTGCAAGCTCACACTGAACGTCAAGGACGGCATCATCGAGGAGGCCCTCGTTGAGACCATCGGCTGCTCGGGCATGACCCACTCTGCCGCCATGGCTTCCGAGATCCTTCCCGGTAAGACCATCCTCGAGGCCCTCAACACCGACCTTGTCTGCGACGCCATCAACGTTGCTATGCGCGAGATCTTCCTGCAGATCGTTTACGGCCGCAGCCAGACCGCGTTCTCCGAGGGCGGCCTGCCCGTGGGCGCCTCCCTCGACGACCTCGGCAAGGGCCTTCGCTCTCAGGTCGGCACCATGTTCGGCACCAAGGCCAAGGGCGCTCGTTACCTCGAGCTCGCTCAGGGCTACGTCACCCGCATGGCTCTCAACGACAAGAACGAGATCATCGCGTTCGAGTTCCTGAACCTCGGCAAGTTCACCGACGCTGTCAAGGCCGGCAAGACCCCCGAGGAGGCCATCGCTGGCGCTATGGGCCACTATGGTCAGTGGGAGAACGCTGCCAAGTACATCGACCCGCGCACCGACGAGGAGACTCACTCCGTCGCCAGCGTGTTCCCGGTTCACGAGTAGAAAGGGAGGGAAATAACTATGACTGTTACGTTCGAAGGTTACGAGCGCCGCGCTGACAAGATCAACAAGTGCCTCGCCGACAACGGCATCGCCTCCCTCGAGGAAGCTCTGCAGATCTGCACCGACAAGGGCTTCAACCCGCGTGAGATCGTCAACAACACCCAGTCCATCGCCTTCCAGAACGCCGAGTGGGCCTACACCCTCGGTTGCGCTCTCGCTGTCAAGCGTGGCGCCAAGTCCGCTTCTGAGGCTGCCGCCATCATCGGCGAGGGCATCCAGGCCTTCACCGTTCCCGGCTCCGTCGCCGAGGACCGCAAGGTCGGTCTGGGCCACGGCAACCTGGGCGCTATGCTGCTCTCCGACGACACCGAGTGCTTCGCCTTCCTGGCCGGTCACGAGTCCTTCGCTGCCGCTGAGGGTGCTATCGGCCTGGCTCTGAACGCCAACAAGGCTCGCAAGAAGCCGCTGCGCGTCATCCTCAACGGTCTGGGCAAGGACGCTGCTCAGATCATCGCCCGCATCAACGGCTTCACCTACGTGAAGACCCAGTTCGACTACTTCACGGGCGAGCTCAAGGTCGTCGAGACCATCCCCTACTCCGATGGTCCCCGCGCCGCCGTCAACTGCTACGGCGCCGACGACGTCCGCGAGGGCGTTGCCATCATGTGGCACGAGAACGTCGACATCTCGATCACCGGTAACTCCACCAACCCCACGCGCTTCCAGCACCCCGTCGCTGGCACCTACAAGAAGGAGCGCCTCGAGGCTGGCAAGAAGTACTTCTCCGTCGCTTCTGGTGGCGGCACTGGCCGTACCCTGCACCCGGACAACATGGGCGCCGGCCCTGCCTCTTACGGCATGACCGACACCATGGGCCGTATGCACTCCGACGCCCAGTTCGCCGGTTCTTCCTCCGTGCCTGCGCACGTCGACATGATGGGTCTCATCGGCATGGGCAACAACCCCATGGTCGGTGCCACCGTCGCCTGCGCCGTCGCCGTCGAGGAGGCCCTCAAGGCCTAATCGCGCCCGCGCGATGCTCATATAGTTGAGCTTGGAGCCGCTACCTTTCGAGGTAGCGGCTCTTTTTGTTTACACCGACGCAGGATAGCTAATGCCGATATGTCAGTTGCGGCGAAATACGAGATGTGATGAGATGGAGCGTCAGAGCGTCCATGACGCCCACCTGCCATATTTGCCCTTTACCGATTTGCCGAGTCTTTGCGACCCCATTGCCGATCACCCGTGCGACAATGCGCCGGACGAGAAAGGAAGCCAATGGAATCGACTGATGTACTGGTAATTGGATCTGGCATTGCGGGCCTTTGTGCCGCCATCGAAGCGGCACGCACGGGCGCAACCGTCGCTGTGGCAAGCGCCGGCAAGACTATGAGCGGATCGAGCTTCTTCCCCGGAACCTGGGGCCTGGGGCTTATCGGACCCGTTAACGAAGACGACGAACAAGACCTCATCGACACCATCCAGACCGTCGGCGGCGGTGTCGCCGACCCCGAGCTTGTCCAGACGTTTGTCCACGGCATTCCCCAGGCAATTGAATGGCTCGAGCAAGACCTGGGCGTTGAGCTCAAGCGTCCGCAAAACGCTGAGAGCGCTCAGCAAAAGCAGTTTATCCCCTGCTTTGACCACAAAACGCGCATGTGGCGCGGCCTCACCCGCAAGCCCCTTGAGGACGCTCTGACAGCCCGGATCGAGTCGCTCGGCATTCGCCTGCTCCCCCGCCATGAGCTTATCGACCTTGTTGAGGACACGAACGGCAGAATAACCGGAACCGTGCTCTACGACCGCGCAAACGAGCATCTCGTGTCTATAGCAGCCAAGGCCACTATCATCGCTGCGGGCGGCACGGGTGGCCTGTTCGAGCGAAGCCTCACTTCCGCTGACGTGCTCAGCTCATCACAGGCCATCGCGCTGGCGCACGGTGCGTCCCTTACTAATATAGAGTTCATGCAGATGATGCCCGGCTTCATCGAGCCCAAGCGCAACCTTGTCTTTAACGAGAAGACCTGGCGCTACGTCACATTTGACCAACCGGTCGATATTGCCGACGAAAAGCTGGACGATCTGCTTGAGCAGCGATCCGGATATGGCCCCTTCACGTCGCGCTTGGTCTCCCGCGCCATCGATCTTGCCATCGATCAGGCAGGTGCCGAAGGCTTGGCGCTCCACTACGACTTCCCTCGCGAGGACGTCCCCGAGTTTGTGCAGACCTTTGCCACCTGGCTACAAGACGAGCACGGCATCGTGCCGACCGACGAGATGCGCGTGGCGATGTATGCCCACGCCGCCAACGGCGGTATCAAGATCGACAAGACCGCGCACACGGGCGTTGAGGGCCTCTACGCCTGTGGCGAGGCAACAGGCGGTATGCACGGCGCCGACCGCATTGGTGGCTTGTCAAGCGCCAACGGCATCGTATTCGGACGCATCGCAGGCGCATCGGCAGCCCTTGCAGCGCAGAAAGAGCCTGAGACAGCCCTGAAGGCGGATATCGCCCTCCCCCAGCATGGCATAGCTACAGCAGATGCCGAACGCCTGACACACAGCCTTAAGCACACGATGAGCACCTATTGCATGATCAACCGCACCGAGACGGGCCTATCCGAGGCGCTACACGAGCTTGAGGGCTTGAAGACGGAGGCAACGACCTTGAGCACACAGAAAGCTCAGGACAGCGAGATCGCAGCCCTCGCCCGCCTACAGTCGCAGATTCGACTAGCACAGGAAATGGTCAAAGCCATGCGCAAGCGAACTGAAAGCTTAGGTTCGCACTATCGAGCAGACTAAATCGATTCTCACTTTGAGTTTGATCACAACTTCTCAACATGCATCGAGCCCCGTAAGCATGATTCCCCTAAGGAGAACACGCCTACGGGGCTTTAGCCGTGTTTCCCTAAGGGAATCACGGTGCAGATTACTCAGCTCCGCGCCCCGACGGGTTCGACCCCATGCGAGGTTAACAAAAAAGCGACCAGCCTAAGCCAGTCGCTTTAACATGCTTTGGGTGGGCCGTCAGGGGGTCAGCCTGCTGCGCAGGCGGCCGCTGCGGCGCTTCGTGCCTTGCGCGCTGCGCTGGCAAATGCTTACGCATTTCCTCAGCTCCGCGCCCCGACGGGTTCGACCCCATGCGAGGTTAACAAAAAAGACGGTCAACTTTTGCTGACCGTCTTAACATGCTTTGGTGGGCCGTCAGGGGGTCGAACCCTGGACCTTGGGATTAAGAGTCCCCTGCTCTACCAACTGAGCTAACGACCCAAAGCTAAAGTCCGTTATAGCGGACTTTAGAAGAGATATCGTGTGGTGGGCCGTCAGGGGGTCGAACCCTGGACCTTGGGATTAAGAGTCCCCTGCTCTACCAACTGAGCTAACGACCCGATATCAACACGAAGCAAGAACTGGGGTGGGTAAAGGGACTCGAACCCTCGACCTACGGGACCACAACCCGTCGCTCTAGCCAACTGAGCTACACCCACCGTGTCCTGTGCGCTTCGCGCTCGACTATTATTGCAAGGAACGCCACGCGATGCAAGCCCCAATTTTCAAGAATTTTGAAAAGAGTTTTTTAGATCCATTTCGGGCAAATCCTACCGGTTCCATAGGAGTAAACTTGCCCCACTGCAAATGCTCGAAAGGACCGGCATGAAAGAACTCTCCAACCGTACGGCAACGTTTACCGATTCCGTCATCCGCCGTATGACGCGCATCTCCAACAAGTATGGCGCCGTCAACCTGTCGCAGGGCTTCCCTGACTTCGATCCCCCAGCGCAGTTGCTCGATAGCCTCAGCACCATCGCCAGCGACCCCAAGCCGCTCTATCACCAGTACTCCATCACCTGGGGCTCCCAGGCCATGCGCGAGGCGCTCGCCGCCAAACAGGAGCACTTTATGGGCATGCCGGTGAACCCCAACGAGAATATCGTAGTCACCTGCGGCTCCACCGAGGCCATGATGGCCGCCATGATGACGGTCACGAACCCCGGCGACAAGGTCGTCATCTTCTCGCCGTTCTACGAGAACTACGGCGCCGACACGATCCTTTCGGGTGCCGAGCCCATCTACGTGCCGCTCAACCCGCCCACATTCGACTTTGACCGCGAGGTGCTCGAGGCGGCCTTCCGCGACAACGATCCCAAGGCCATCGTCCTGTGCAACCCTTCCAACCCCTGTGGCAAGGTCTTTACGCGCGAGGAGCTCACCTTTATCGCCGACCTCTGCAAAAAGTACGACGCCTACTGCATCACCGACGAGGTATACGAGCACATCGTCTACGCGCCCCACGAGCACGTCTATATGGCCACGCTGCCCGGCATGTTCGAGCGCACCATCAGCTGCAGTTCGCTGTCTAAGACGTACTCCATCACCGGCTGGCGTCTGGGCTACACCATTGCCCCGGCCCTGATCACCGAGCGCATCAAGAAGGTCCACGACTTCCTCACCGTGGGTGCCGCCGCTCCCCTGCAGGAAGCTGTCGTCACCGCCCTCAACTTCGGCGACAGCTATTACCAGGAGGTCCTCGACCTCTACACCACCAAGCGCGACCTGTTCTGCCAGGGACTCGACAGCATCGGTCTTGAGCATAACGTGCCGCAGGGCGCCTACTACGTCATGATGGACATCTCTGAGTTTGGCTATGACAGCGACCTCGAGTTCTGTGAAGACCTCGCGTCTAAAGTGGGTGTGGGCGCCGTGCCCGGCTCGAGCTTCTTCCGCGAGCCCGTCAACCATCTGATTCGTTTCCACTTTGCCAAGCGAGACGAGACGCTTAACGCGGCGCTGGAGAACCTCAAGTCGCTACGTGATAAAATCAAGCCGCGCGGGTAAGGACGGCCCGGCAACTAAAGCAACCAAAGAAGCCCCGCACCGCCCGCCGCGTTGCGAGGCTTCTTTCTATAGCGCTTTCTTAAATGGTTTAGAGCTCTATACTTTAGTCACGGAGCAACTCGTCCCAGAGAGAGGAATACTATGGCAGAGCAGCAGCTTATCGGAGCGCTCGAGGCCGGTGGCACCAAGATGGTCTGCGCCACGGGCTATGCGGACGGTACGGTCCTAGAGCGCGAGCAAATCGCGACCACGACCCCGCAGGAGACCGTCGAGGCCGTCAACGCGTGGTTTGCCGACAAGGGCATCGCCGCGCTGGGCATCGGCGCATTTGGCCCCACCGCAGTCAACCCCACTTCGCCCCAATACGGCAAGATCCTGGAGACGCCCAAAACGGCATGGCGCTACTTTGACCTGCTGGGCACTATCCAAAACGAGCTCAATATCCCCTGCGGCTACGACACCGACGTCAACGTTGCCTGCTTGGGCGAGGTCACCTTTGGTTGCGCCAAGGGCCTTACCGATGTGGTCTACCTGACCATCGGCACCGGCGTGGGCGCCGGCGTGCTCTCGGGCGGTAAGCTCGTACACGGCATGATGCATCCCGAGGCCGGTCACATCCTGGTCACGCGCGACCCGCGCGACACCATCGGCGAGCATAGCGCCTGCCCCTTCCACGACAACTGCCTCGAGGGCCTCATCGCCGGCCCCGGCGTTAAAAAGCGCTGGGATGGCAAGAGCGCCGGAGACATGGCCGATGACCCGGAGGCCATGGACCTGCTCGCCGGCTATCTGGCACAGGCGCTCATGACCTACACGCTGTGCTACGCGCCGCAAAAGATCATCATCGGCGGCGGCGTGGCCGACCACACCCCCATCGTGCCGCTCGCGCGCAAGAAGTGCGCCGAAATGCTCAACGGCTATATCGTCACGCCCGAGGTCAACGACATCGATAACTACATCGTCAACAACAGCCTCGAGGGCAAGCAGGGAATCATGGGCTGTCTGGCCCTGGGCGCACAGGCGCTTCAGTAGCAGACGCACCCACAGGGCGTGGCGCGCTCGGCAAATCCAACCTACGGAACGACGCCACCACGCCCCATATAAGCCCTCAAATAAAAAAGGCCGCCTAGGACCAAACAATACGTCCTAGGCGGCTTTTTTGGCGTGCATCAGCGACCGTAAGAGATATCGGAGCACAACGCCCGTTGCCGCTCCACAGCAGTCGATCATCACATCGGTGATCATGCCGGCGCGTCCCGGCACAAAGAGCTGAATCGTCTCGTCGATCGAGGGAATCAGCAGCAGGAACACCGCCGTGGGCAGCAGCACGTCAAAGGTGCGCCGGCCCTCAAGATCAAAGGCGTGCGTTGCCAGGATGCCGAGCACCATATACTCGGTAAAATGCGCGCACTTGCGAACAACAAAGTTGGTCACCCATTCATATGGAAGTCCCACGCCGTGCAGGAAACCGCGGATAGCTTCCATGACCGTTAGGCTCAGCGAGCCCGACCCCGAGCCGGGAACCAGCGAATTGCCCCAGATCAAGAGCGCCATCAGGCAGGTCACGACCGCCCATTTTCGATTGATCTTAACCATGCAGAAGTTATGCCTCCGCGCGGAGCGGCGCGAAGCTGGCGGTACCGCCCTCGATTACGCTCAGATAGGCACGACCCGTACGCTTGGCGATAGAGGACTGCAGGCGCTCGATCTCTTCCTCGAGGATCTGATTGACGCGCTCGTGACGACGGTTTTCCATAATGCCGGCGGCAATAGCCTCGGCCCGCTCGATGCTCTCGCGCGAGATACGGGCAGTATCCTCGGGGAACACAGCACTGTGACGGCCGACATAGGCGGGGGCAGCAGGCTGAGGGGCAGCGACGGGAGCGGGGGCTGCAACAGGAGCAGGCTCGTCAATCTCATCCAGAATCGCGGTGGCGGCGGCCCACATGTCCTCGTGGCCCGAGTAATCGGCCATGGGAACATCAACCTCGAGCGAGGCGTCCGGAAGGTCGCCGGTGTCGATGCGATCTTGGGCATCAATCGATGCGGTGATGGCTGCAGGCTCATCGAGGTCATCGAGATCGATGTCCGCGACACCGGAGATGATAGGCATGCTGGCGAGGTTTGCGTTGTACGGCGCAGCCTCAGCCGCCTGCTGCTGGGCAGGAGCGCCCCAAAGCGAGCTTTCGGCGGCACGGCGGGCGGCAACGGCCTCCTCGTCCGCGGTCATGGCTTCATCAACGTACGAATTGTCGGCAGAAGCGTTCGCGTCCGCCGAGGTAGCGCTGTAGGCGTTATTGGCTGCCGCGTTGGCGACGAGTGCCACGAAAGCCGCCGTGCTGCCCGCAGGGGCGGCCTGGGAGCCAGACACGGCGCGTGCCGCGGCGGCGATGTCGTCGCGATTGAAGGAGCCGGTCTGCCCGCCGTTGGTGAGCTCGTCGATGGCGACTTGATAGACGTCGCGCGAGTGTGCAGGGTCGCAGCTCACCGGCGAATCGTCGTCGAGCATACTGTCGATCATGGACCAAGCCTCGTCCTCGTCCATAGCATCTGCGGCTCGAGCGATGGTAGGGACACCATCATCGGCATGACGGCGCTGGAACGCACCAGTCAGGCCGGAAAGGAATGCCGAGGTAGACTGCTCCGACTGAGCCTGAGAAGCAGAAACAGCAGCATAAGGAGTCGCATCCTGCTGCTGAGCTGGAATCGAGGCAGTCTTGAACTCGCTTTGATGCTGATTGAGATTGGCGGCACCGCCCATGGCATCAGGCTGGAACAGACGCTCTTCACGCTGCGCACGATACTCGGAGATACCCAGCGAGGCGGCATAGATACCCACGCCCGCCACCGCGCCCACGGCGAAGGGAACCGCACCCGCCACGACCGTCTCGTTCACAGACGAAAACGGTAGCGTCGCGGCATACATAACCACGGGAGCGGCAAGGCCGATCCCGCACGAAAGTCCAGCAAGGACTGCTCGTTGTGTTGCATCAGAAGAAGCCATGAGCTCTCCCCATCTTCCAGCACCCAAATCGCATCATTCAGTTGGCTGCGCGAGAGAAGATGAAGCGGGGCTATGCCCCAAAGCAACGGTATATGGTTCGTTTCATCTGCGTTTTCCGTCGCGAAGCTTAAAAGCTATTATGCGAAACCGCCCTGTCGATTGCAAGCGACGATGTCGGATTGAAACGGGAAACCTGCTGCTTGCCAGTCTTATGGTCAAAAATAAGCGCGGAGCGGCGATATGGAAAAGGGCCGAGGCTTTGAGCCTCGGCCCTTTATCGCATTGATGACTATCGCTGCGTGTGGATGACAGCCTAGAACGTCTGCTCGTAGTCACTATGCTTTTTGGCCGAACGCACCAGGAACTCCTGGTTGGTGTTGGTGCCCTTAAGACCCTTGATAAACGACGCCGCCGCGCGCTCGGTGTTGTTCATGCCGGCGAGGATGCGACGCAGGCCAAACACAAACGGGCGCATCTGCTCGTCGACCAGCAGGTCCTCGTTGCGCGTACCGGAGGCAACGGGGTCGATGGCCGGGAAGATGCGACGGTCGGCGAGGTCGCGATCGAGTTTGAGCTCCATGTTGCCGGTACCCTTGAACTCCTCAAAGATGACCTCGTCCATCTTGGAGCCGGTGTCGATAAGGGCGGAGGCGAGGATGGTGAGCGAGCCACCGTTCTCGATATTGCGGGCTGCACCCAGGAAACGCTTGGGCGGGTAGAGGGCTGCCGAATCGACACCGCCCGAAAGGATGCGGCCCGAGGCGGGTGCCGCCAAGTTGTAGGCGCGGGCAAGGCGCGTGATGGAGTCGAGCACCACCACGACATCGCCACCCAGCTCCACAATGCGTTTGGCGCGCTCGATAACAAGCTCGGCCACGCGGGTGTGGTTGTCGGCAGGCATATCGAAGGTCGAGGCCACGACCTCGCCCTTGATGGAGCGTTGCATATCGGTGACCTCTTCGGGGCGCTCGTCGACGAGCAGGCAGATGAGGTGCACCTCGGGGTTGTTGATCGAGATAGACTGGCAGATCTTCTTGAGGATCGTGGTCTTGCCGGCCTTGGGCGGGGACACGATCAGGCCACGCTGACCCTTGCCGATCGGCGACACGATGTCGATGGCGCGACCGGTAATGGAGTCCTTGCCGTGCTCCATGCGCAGCGGCTCGTTGGGATAGACCGGGGTGAGGTCACCAAACTTGGGGCGGTTGCGAATCTGCTCAGGGTCCAGACCGTTGACGGTCGTGATTTTGGCGAGGCCGGCGCGCTTGTCGCCGCCGCGCGAAGGACGAAGCGAGCCCTCGATGACGTCGCCCGTGCGCAGACGCGCGGAGCGGATGAGGTAGGCGGGCACGAAGGCGTCGTCGTTGGACTTCATGTAGCCATGGGCGTGGATGATGCCGGAGCTGTCCGGGCGAATCTGCAGAATGCCCTTGATGTCGCGGAAGCCCTCGGCCTTCGCGGCGGTGACGTAGATCTCCTCGACGAGCTCGGCTTTCTTCTTGCCGGTCGTCTCGATCTCGAACTCCTTGGCCTTCTCGCGCAGTTCGGCGACCTTCATGGCAGCGAGCTCCTCACGCGAAAGCGTGGGCTCGGTGGGGGCGGCGTTGCGCTCCTTGTTGCGCTGTTTGCGATCGCGCTGACGGTTGCGACGATCGTTATTGCGGTCGTCCTTGCGCTCATTGCGCTCCTCGTTGCGCTTGTGCTGGCGGCGGTTGGGGCGAGCGCCGTCTTCGGCCTCGGCGGGCGCGGCACCATCGGTTGCGGCGGCGTCGGCATTGGCCGCAGCGGCTTCATTGGCCTCGGCGCCAGAATCGACCTGCGCTTCGGCATCAGCCTGATGCTCGGACGCCTTGGCCTTAGTGGACTTCTTACGACCGCGCTTGGGCTTCTCAGACGCAGGCTGTTCGACGTCCTGGGGCTCAGCGGCATCAGTCGATGCATCGGCGGTCGTCTCGGCGGAATCCTCGGACACACCCTTCTTGGCAGCCTTGGCCTTGGACGTGCGCTTAGCAGCAGTACGACGGCTGCGACCGGGACGGACGTCGGCGGGCTCGGCATCGGCAGAAACGACCTCGGAAGTCGTAGCATCCTGGACGGGCGCGTCGGCAGAGGTTGCAGACTCGGCGGTCGCCGCAGCATCCCGAGCGGCGGCGGCTGCGGCTGCGGCCTTCTCGGCCTCGACGAAGGCCTTGGGCTTGCGACCGCGACGGTGCGGGCGCAAAGCCGGATCGACAACGGGAACTTCGCTGGCCTCGACAGACGCAGCGGGCTCAGCAGGCGATGTGCCCTCCCCTGCCGCGGAACGGACCGAAGCCTCAGCGAGCTCGGGGGTTACCTGATCGGCAACCTGCCCGGCCTTAGCAGCCGTGCGACGGCGTGTGCGCGGTACCGGCTTCTCGGTCGGCTGGACGGCGACAGGGGTCTCGGTGGCGGCAGGCGTCTCGGGCACAGACGGAGCTGCAAGCTCGGTCAGAGCCGCGGCCTCGCGCTCGGCAGCACGACGGCGGGCGCGCACCACCTGAGCCTCGCTAATCTGCGCCAACGCACGTGCCTGCGCGACCTCATCGGAAATCGGCGCCGAGGAGTCAGCTGCAACGGTGCGCTTGGCGCGCGTCGTGCGCGTGGTACGGCGCTTGGGCTTGGTGACCTCCTCGCCGTCAGCAGCAGGCTTGGCCGTGCGGCGCGTACGCTTGGGCTTTGCCGGAGCAGCCTCCTCACCAGTTGCAGGCACGGCCTTCTCAGCCGTTGCAGGCGTAGGCGTCAAAGCAGCCTTAGGCGTCTCAGGAGCCGAGGCTTGCGCGGGCGCCGCGACCTGGTCCGACGCAACCGGTGCAGCGGGAGCGGCTTGCGTCGTCGTTATTTCGTTTTCTTGCTGTTGATCAGACACAGTGTTTGCTCAACTTTCTTTTCAAGCCCTGTGATCACATGCTCCCTGCATAAACCTTCAGGGCGGCTAAACAGTCTAGTTCCGTTCAAAACGACGGACATCATTGATCTGTATCGAGATATTTGCGTCATATACGCAGCGTAAGTGTAACACAACCGCCGCCACCTGCAACTTAGTCATTGGGGACGTTCTTAAACGACTAGTCAAAAGGGACACTCTTTGGTTTAACACCCACAAATCTGACTGCCTCCGCCAAAACTATGGCGGTTTACTACGGTGAATCGCTCAACCGCGACCACTCCGGGTAGCGCGCACAGTCGTGGTGTAAGAAGCAAGGGAGGGCCATCGCCTAGAATCG
>CAJMHR010000021.1 GCA_905213265.1 uncultured Collinsella sp. | reverse complement strand
GACCATGTGGCCGGCGGGGCGCCCTTTTGTGTTGTGCTGTCCGTGAACTAACGGGCCTGCTTAACCTTTGCCGCTGCCTCGACAAACGACTTCCACAGGTTAAAGTCGGTCTCGAGCGTCTGCCAGGTGTACTCGGGATGCCATTGCACGCCCAGGCAGAAAGGCTGGCCTTCGACCTCGATGCACTCGGGAACGCCGTCGGTTGCCTTGGCGACCAAGCGCGTGCTTTTACCCAGACGATCGACGCAACAGTGGTGTGCGGAGTTGGTCTGGATTAGCCTGTGCCCGCCAACCGCGCGTTCCAGCAGCGAGCCCGGCACGACCTCGACGGGGTGCACGGGATCGTTGAGCACGTGGGTGTGGCGCCACTGCGTGCGACCCTCGCGCGCACCCAGGCTCGGCACGTCCATGCACAGGGTGCCGCCGGTGGCGACGTTGAGCAGCTGCGTGCCGCGGCAGGTGGTAAAGAGCGGCTTCTTGGCGCGGAGTACCTCGCCGACCAGCTTAAACTCAAAGCTATCGCGAATCTCGCAGCAGAGGGTGGGGTCGTAGGGTCGATCATCGCCCCAGCGCTTGGGGTTGACGTCCGGGCCGCCGGGAATGGCGATGCCGTCGGCGATATCGACGTAATGACGGATAGCCTCAATGTCCTCGGTGATGGACATCTGCAGCGGCAGACCGCCGGCGGCAAGGATGGCATCGACAAAGACACTTGCGATCTCCTCGTTGGGGGAGAGCGTTTCGCTCAAAAACGGCTTCGCCTCTTCCCAGCGCGGCGCGACGAGGATGAGTGGGCGGTCGGCGGGGGCGACGTCGACGTGCGGGGTGTAGGACGATGAAGTACGAGTTCCGATCATAGGTGTAACTTTCGAGTTTGGATGGGCATGGCGGGCGGGTGGGCGGTCTGGCTAGTGACCCTTGATGGAGTTGAGGAAGTCCTGGGCGCGCTTGGTCTGGGGGTGGTCGAAGAACTCGTCGGGCGTGCCGGTTTCCACGATCTGGCCGTCGGCCATGAACACGACGCGGTCGGCCACGCGGCGGGCAAAGTTCATCTCGTGCGTGATGACGATCATCGTCATGCCCTGCTGTGCCAGACGGACCATGACCTCGAGCACCTCGTTGATCATCTCAGGGTCAAGGGCGCTCGTGGGCTCGTCAAAAAGCATGGCCTTGGGTTGCATGGCAAGCGAGCGGGCGATGGCTACGCGCTGCTGCTGGCCGCCCGAGAGCTGTGCGGGCACCTTATCGGCCTGCTCGGCCACGCCCACGCGGCCCAGCAGGTCCATGGCGCGCTCACGGGCCTCGTCCTTGGAGACACCCAGCACGTCGACCGGCCCCAGCATGACGTTCTGCAGCACCGTCATGTGTGCAAACAGGTTGAACTGTTGGAACACCATGCCCAGCTCGGCACGCATGCGGGCAAGATCCTTGCCTTCCTGCGGCAGTGGCTCGCCCTCGATGAGAATCTCGCCCGAGTCGATGGTTTCCAGGCGGTTGATGGTGCGGCACATGGTCGACTTGCCCGAGCCAGAGGGTCCAATCACAACGACGACCTCGCCGCGGTCGACCGAGAGATTGATGTCGTTGAGGACGTGCAGATCGCCATAGTGCTTATCGACGTGTCTGAGCTCGATCAGCGGCTGATTGCCGGTGGAAGAGATGCTCTGTGCCATGGTGCTCGGCTCCTTATGACTCGAAATGGTAAAGCGTTAGCGGATGATGGTCGCGCCGGTCTTGTGCGAAACATAGACAGCGGCCTTGTTGATCGCGACGTTGATGAGGATGTAGATGACCGCGATAACCAGGTAGACCGACACGAGGGCGTCGTAGTTGGTAATGAGCACGCGGGCGTTTTGCATGAGGTCGGGGTAGCTCACCACATAGGCGACGGTGGTGTCTTTGACTACGACCACGAGCTGCGAAATCAACGACGGAATGATAAACCGAATCGCCTGCGGCAACACGATTTTAAAGGTGATTTTGGCCCTGGAGAGACCGAGTGCCTGGGCGGCCTCGACCTGACCGCGCGGCACGGCGTTGACGCCGGCGCGGAAGATCTCGGCCAGCACGCCGGCGGCAGCGAGCGCGACGGGAAGCGTGAGCATCCAAAACGATGGTAGCGCGATCTTGTACTGGGGCAGCACCAAAAAGAAGAAGTAGATGAACAGCAGACTCGGCACACCGCGGAAGAAATCGGTGAGCACGCGGCAGACCAGCTGTAGCGGCTTGATGCCGCTGGTGCGGCCGAGCATAAGGGCTAAGCCCAGTACCAGCGCAATGACGCCGGCAGTGAGTGCGACTTTAACGGTGCCCTCAAAGCCGGCAAGCAAGAACTTCCAGGTAGTGAGGTGCGTAAAGAAATACCAATAGTGGACCGAAAGCTGGCCGGTCACATAAAAGCGCTGCAGCACCAGGATGGCGAGCGCGGCGACAGCAACAAGCGAGATGGCGGTGCCGATGCGAATCTTGGCGCGCATCTTGGGGCCGGGAGCCTCGTAGAGCGCATCGCGCATGGTGAGTGCGGAGGTGGAGTGCTTGCTCATCGGAGGATCCTCACCTTCTTATCGATATAGTTGCCAATGTGGCTCACCACAAAGGCCGTGCCCAGGTAGCCGAGTGCCGAGATAAAGAACGCGGCGACGCCGCCGAGCGAGCGGGTATTGATGTAGCTCACCACGCCGGTGAGCTCCTGCGGTTTAAGCGGCACCTGGCTGCCGAGCGCGGTGGTGAGCATGACGGCGATAAAGAGGTTAGTCATGGGCAGCACGCTCGAGCGCAGCGCTTGCGGAATCACGATCTTGGCGAGGATGCGGTTAAAGCTCATGCCGAGCGAACGTGCGGCTTCGACCTGACCGACGCCGACGGTGTTGATGCCACTCATGAAGTTCTCGGAGCCAAAGGCCGAGCCCAAAAGGACCGTAGCGACGATAACGCAGGTGCGGTAGGGCAGAACGACCTTGAGCGGCGGCAGCGCGTAGACGACGATGATGAGCAGCGCGATGCCGGGGATGTTACGGAAGACCTGGACATACAGGTCGCCAAAGACGCGCAGCGGCTTGAGCGGCGACACGCGCATCACGGTGACGGCGACGGCCAGCACCATGGCGATGGCAAACGACTCAAGCGTCATGCCCCAGGTTGCTAGCAGCGCGTCGATATAGTTCTGGCCATAGAGCGACCAGAGCTCGGAGAGACTCATGCGGACCTCCCGCCGATAAGGAAAGGGGCTCCCGTGTGTACGGAAGCCCCGACAACTCAGTGAGGAAACAGTTTACCGCAATAAAGCGCATCATGCGTTTCCGTATGGTTTCGTTGCGGTCGTTACCAGGCTCGCTGCCTAGGCGCCGATCTCGGGCAGCTCGGGAACATTGGTGTCGCCCGTACGGTCGCCGATGCAGATCTGCCACAGCTTGGTCCAGGTGCCATCGTCCTCGATCCTCTTGAGGAAGTCGTTGACAAAGGCGACGCCGTCGGAATCGAGCGGCAGGCCGATGCCGTAGGGCTCCTTGCTGCCGAAGGGCTTGCCGGCGATCTTGTACTTACCGGGCTCGCGGACCAGGGCGCTCTGCTGCATGTTGTTATCGATGACGTAGGCGTCAACGCGGCCCTGCTGGAGTGCCTGGCGGGCCTCCTCGTCGGTCTTGAACTCCTGCTGGCTGGCCTTGGGAGCGAACTCCTCCAGGATGGCGGGGCCGTTGGAGCCGGACTGGACGGCGACGTTCTTGTCGGCCAAGTCGTCGACGCTCTTGATGTCGTCGTTATCGGCGAGCACCAGGATGGCCTGCTGGGTGTAGTAGTAGGGGCCAGCGAAGGAGACGAGCTTCTTGCGCTCGTCAGTGATGGTATAGGTGGCAAAGACGGCGTCGACCTGGCCGTTCTGCAGGACGGACTCGCGCGTGTCCGAGGTCACCTGGGTGATCTCGACCTTGTTCTCGCCCAGGATGTAGTTGGACAGAAGCTGCGCGATGCCGGCATCGAAGCCGCGGGTCTGACCGTCTTTCTCGTTGAGGAGGGAGAAAAGCGTGGAGGTCTGAACGCCACCGATCTTAAAGACGCCGGCGTCCTTGACGGCCGTGGCCCAGGTGCTGGCGGCGATGGCGTCGTCATCGGCCTTGGGGCCGTTGTCGACGAGCTTGTCGAATGCCTTAGCGTCGAGCGTGGTGGAGGCCTCGGTATCCTCGGAGCCCTTGGAGGAGCCGGCGGCGGAACCCTTGTCGGCCTCGGCGCTGGTGTCGGAGCAGCCGGCAAGACCAAGGCCGGCGACGGTTGCGAAGGTGGCGGCAACGAAGCCGCGGCGGTCGAGAACGACCTGCTGGGAGAGGTTCTTGCTCATGGTAGAACACCTTTCTCAATAAAATCCCTAGCGGTTGAGTAGAGTTATACCCTATCGCGCTCAAATGGGTCAACACGAAATAACTCAGAAACATACTTACCTTATGGGTAATTCTGCCTACCAAAAAGGGACAGGTTTATTTTGGCAGGTTTTATCTGGGCAAACGTCGAATATTGCAGCTGAGATAGCGCTTTGCAGACGGCATAATCGCTCGCGGCGGTCGCTATAATGGCGGCAACGCGACACATATATAAGTAAGGAGATCGCGCATGAACGGTTATTCGTTTTTCGCGCCGACCATGACTTGCTGTTTTGTCTCAATCTGTAACAGGTAGACGAGGAAATGGGTTCTAACTGTTACAGATTGAGATAATCGCGTCGTGAAAATAAAAACCTCCGCAAGGGTGCTTCCCTTGCGGAGGTTTTTTACTCGTTGAGTAGCCTCACGGCTTCGGCGGCCATGTTCTCGACCGTCATGCCGTTCTGCGCGAGTAGTTCGTTGGGGTCGTAGCGGTCGGGGAAGCCCTTGGCGATGCCGAAGGTGCGCGTGCGCACAGGCGTGCAGGCCAGATAGCACGCGACGCGCTCGCCCCAGCCACCGTCCAAGATGCCGTCCTCGAGGGTGACGACAACGCGATGCTCGGCGACAAGGCTATCGAGGAACTCGCGGTCGAGCTCGGTTGCGAAGCGAGGGTTGACGAGCGTGGCCTCGATGCCGTACTCGGCAGCCAGACGGTTTGCCACGCGCTCGCCCAGCTCAAAGAAATCGCCAAGCGCAAGCACGGCCACATCGCGGCCCTGACGTACGACGTTGTAGCGCGCGACGCCGTAATCGGTGCCCTCGGCGGGCGCCAAATCGGGGCGGCTAACCAGGCCAATGCCCGGTACGCGGATCGCCACGGGATGCTCGCGGTGGTCGAGCGACCAGCTCAGCATGGACAGATATTCCTCCATGCAGGCCGGTGCAAGGTAGCGCATGTTGGGAAGTCCGCCCAGCATGGAAATATCAAAGAACGAGAGGTGCGTCTCGGACGTGGTGCCAAAGATCGACGCGCCAAACACTAGAATGGTTGCGGGGGCGTCGTTGAGGCACAGATCGTGCCACAGCTCGTCGTAGGCGCGCTGCAAAAATGTGCCGTACACACCAAAGACTGGCTTGGCGCCCGAGCGCGCAAGCGCGGTGGCAAAGGTCACGGCGTGCTCCTCGGCAATGCCCACATCGACGAACTGTTTGCCGGCGGCAGCGCGAAGCTCAGGTGTAAAGCCCATGATGTAGGGCGTGGCGGCCGTGATGCCCACGACCTGCGGATCGCGCCCGATGGCGGCGCTGAGCGCCTCGCCCGTAATGTCGGCATAGGTGCGCGGCGCAGGCTCGCTCGGATGGCCCGGGCAGAGCTTGCGTCCAGTTGCCATGTCAAACGGACCCACGTGGTGCCAGCGCTCGGGGTCGCTCTGGGCCGGCTCAAAGCCCTTGCCCTTGGCGGTGGAGACGTGCAGCACGATGGGGTGATCGATATTGCGCAGTTCCTGCAGTGCGTCGACTAGGGCCAACACATCGTTACCGGCGTCCAGATAGCGGTAGTCGAGCCCCATCGCGCGGAAAACGTTGCGCTCGTAGGTGCCGTTGCTGGCGCGCAGCTCGGCCAGATTGCGATAGAGGCCACCGTGGTTCTCGGCGATGGACTGGTCGTTGTCGTTGACGATGATGATCAGGTTGCTGTCGAGCTCGGCGGCGTTGTTAAAGCCCTCAAACGCCAGGCCGCCCGAAAGCGAGCCGTCGCCAATGATGGCGATGACGTTGTACGCGTCACCCGCCAGGTCACGAGCGTGCGCCAGGCCGCAGCCCAGGCTCACCGACGTGGAGGTATGGCCCATGGCGAACAGGTCGTGCTCGGACTCGTTGGGATTGGCAAAGCCAGAAGCCTCACCATAACGCTCCGGATCGATATAGGTGTACGCGCGCCCAGTCAGCGCCTTGTGGGCGTAGGTCTGGTGCGAAACGTCAAAGACAATCTTGTCGATGGGGGAGTTAAACACGCGATGAAGCGCAACCGTAAGCTCAACGACGCCCAAGTTGGGGGCAACGTGCCCGCCGACGGCGGCGGAGCTTTCGAGGATTGCCTGACGGATCTCGCCGCAGAGCAGCGGAAGCTCGGCGCGGTCGAGAGCCTTGACGTCCTCGGGCGTTGTCGTTTGCGTAAGCAGCATCGTTGTGGGTTACTCCATGCGAATCGTGCGCCGGCACTCCCTCGGCCGGCACAATTGCACAAGACAGTCTCGCACATTTTGGCGTTTGATATGTGACGGCGGCGCGGTAATTCGCCAACTGGTGGGGCAAAACGTTTTGTCCGATGCCATACTGATGTGTTCCATGATGTTTTTATCGATTGTGCGCAGACCGTGGCTTGTCACCGCGGGCCGCTGGAAGGAGGCAGCATGTCCGATGCCGTTCGTGCCGAGAAAATCGCGTGCGAAGTAGACCATGCTGCCCGTCAACTGGCACAGGCGGGCCGTCTGGACCTGACGCGCGAGTTTATCCAGCATGGCGATGTGACGGTGTATACGCATGTGACCTCGGTAGCGCGGGCAAGTCTGTCCTTTGCCGAGCGCCTGGGCCGCGTCGGTGTCTCGGTCGACCGCGCCTCGTTGTTGCGCGGGGCCCTGCTGCACGATTACTTTCTCTACGATTGGCACGATCCCGATCCAAGCCATCGGCTGCATGGCTTTCGCCACCCGTTTTTTGCCCTGGCACGTGCGGAGGAAGATTTTGAGCTGACGCCGCGCGAGCGGAATATTATCGTGCGCCATATGTTTCCGCTGGTGCCAGTGCCGCCGACGTGTCGTGAGGCATGGATTGTATGCCTGGCTGATAAGTGGTGCGCGCTGCGCGAGACGGTCGCCGGTCGCCTGCGGCGCAAAGACGAGGCGGACGATGGCGTGAGCAGCGAATCGAGTGAAAAGAGGAGAGGGTAGACGGTGGGGACCGCGATCGACATGGCATTTGGCGGCGCGACGCTTGCCGCCTGCCCGCTCTCGGCACTGGTGCTCTCGTTTGCCTTCTACGGGTTTTGCGGCTGGGCATGGGAATCGACAGTCTGCGCCATGCTCAACCACGGACGCTTTGCCAACAGCGGCTTTTTGCTGGGACCGTGTTGCCCCATCTATGGCGCGGGCGGCATTGCCTGCTGGCTGCTGTTGCGCGGAATTCCTGACGCGTCGAGCCAGTTTGTCGCTGCAGCGCTCGTATGCAGCGTGATTGAGTACAGCGTGGGCGTGCTGTTGGAAAAAACAACGGGCGCTCGCTTTTGGGACTATTCGCATCTGCCGTTTAACCTGCACGGGCGCATCTGCCTGTACTGGGCCTGCGCGTTTGGCTTGGGTGCGTTATGCATTTGCCGTTTAGTGGAGCCGGCATTGCTGGGGCTGCTTGGCCATCTGCCGGTGCTGATTGTGCGGCTGTCCGCCTTTATCGTCGCGGTCGCGATGATGGTCGACACGGTGTGCTCGTTGGCGAGCTGGCGGCGTCTGTCCGATCAGCTGGAGCGCGTCCGGGCTGACCTTGCCGACCGCATCAACGAGTCGCTTGCCGATGCCTCGGACTCAATGCTCGAGCGCATTCCCGATTCGACGATTGACTCGGTGACACAGACGCATATCCGTAGCCGTGCCGTTAACGCATGGCTGGCCGAGCTTGGCGACGCCGCGCTCGATGCCCTGCGCGAGAAGGCTTCGATGCCGACGTTTATCGCGGATGGTGCTCGCGGCCTGGCGCTCGCTGCCCGCCGCGTGGCCGATGCCGCGCCGAGCATGCCGCGTCCGTCGCTCAGCCGTCGCCTTGCCGGTAAGCGCATGAGCCGTCCGGTGCCGAGCGTGTCACTCAGCCGCCGCGACCTACGCTTCTTTAACGCCTTCCCGCGTCTGCGCATCAACCGCTACGAGGGCGTCATCCGAGCTACCGACCTCCGCGACCGAGCCCGCGAGCTGTTCCGGCGCTAGCCGGGACGGGCGCGCTCACGGCTCCCTTGCTCGCGTATTTCCCGTTCGTTTCGCACCCGTTGCCGTGCCGTTTCCAAGATTGCGGCGCCGTTGGAGACGGCAAGATTTGGGTCGAGCCGGTCGAGGAAGTCATCCGCATCCGTACCGGCGAGCACGGTCCCGCCGCGGTGTAGAATCGACCGCCTACCATCCGCAACGTTAAAATGCTGCAATGAGGCACAAGACTTGCGTTGCGGATGGACAGATTATGGGGCGTAATAAATATCCCGAGGAGACGGTCGCGAAGATTCTCGACGCGGCGCTGGAGCTATTCTGCGCACAGGGTTATGAGGGGACGAGCATTCAAGATATCGTCGACCGCCTCGATGGCATGACCAAGGGCGCTGTCTATCATCACTTTAAGAGCAAAGAGGAGATTTTCAACGCCGCATTTGATCGGGCAATGGCTCCGATTGTTGAGCAACGTCGCTCAACGCTTGGTATCGGCAATATGACCGGAGCCCAAAAGCTCAAGCGGCTGTACGCGCCCGAGTCTGTCGTTCCGCAAATTGAGCTATGGGCACGCATGCATCCTGCGGCAGATCCGGTAAAAAGCTCGCGTCTACTGGCGATGCAGTACCAGGGCTCGTTCGACGAGTCGGCCGATGGCTGTCTCTTGCCAGTGATTGAGGAGGGCATCGCCGACGGTTCCATTGCGTGCAAATGCCCGCGCGAAGCGGCTGAGGCCGTATCGTTGTTGGCGAATCTTTGGCTGCTGCCGCTGTTCCGTCCGCTCGAGACCAAAGATCGAATGCTCGCTCGCGCGCAATGTTTGGCGCAGATGGCGGCCGCGGTGGGGCTCGATTTGGGTAATGAAGTGCTTCAGACAACGGCTCAGATTTGGGACGTATGGAACCGTGCTGGGTGGTAATATAGATACTGACGGTATGTAATTGATTTGTAAGGGTAGCCACGGCTGCCCTTTTCAAGTCATTAAATACATACTAATGGTATGTATAGGGGGCGGGCTTATGGCTGGAATGCGGAGGAGCAATGTCTCGTTGGCGCCAAAAACAGTGCGATCTATCAGGCTTTTCGGTCTTCTTGTTGCACAGCTGTGCGCGTATTCGATGTTGTCGGCACTGTGCTTTGCGTGCCCGCTTTACTTGTTCGATTGCAGCGGCTCGTCAACGTTATATGGCGCCGTCGCGGCGATAGCGTTCATACCGGGCGTGCTCGCGACTCCGGTTGGCGGAATCTTGGCGGATCGGGGGAGACATCGCGGGGTTCTTGTGGTGCTCGGCATTGTTCTGATGGCTGCATCGCTGTTGTTTATCCCCATGAAGCGGTCGCTGCCTCTTGCGGTTGTCGTGGCAGCAATGCTTTGCGTCCAATATGGCATCCAATCGCTGCTGAAGCCGATGCTTCAAATTGAGACGGTGCGCATGACGGGCCCAGAAAAGGTTGAGCGTGCCACTGCGTTGGTCTCGCAGATAACCATGGCGAGCAATATCTTGGGGCCTGTAGTCGGGACGGCAGTCTATGGGTGCTTTGGTATCGATGCTCTATGCGAAACCGCGGCGTTGACGTTTGCGATGTCAGCCCTGCTGTTCGGGGGCACACTCAAGCGATATGCCTCATTTGGAATGACAGGGGACGGTACGACTTGCTCGACATGCCGAAGCGATTTCCGGGAGTCGATTCGGTACCTGGTTCAAAACGCATCATTGCTCGTTGTGTTTTTGCTTGCGGCTATTTTGAACCTTGCGTTAGTTGGGTTAACGATTGGTGCTCCCATTGTTGTTTCAAAGCATCTCGGAATACAGTCATCCTTTGTTGGGATTATTGAGGTGGCTATGGGCTTGGGTGGTCTTGTCGGCAGTGGTTTGGTCGGTATTTGGCCGCATCGTTTTTCCTTCAAGGGCATATGTCGATATGTTGCGATGATCTGTTTTGGAGTCGTACCGATTATTGTTACGCTACTGAGCGGTCCTGATGAATTTGCGTTTGCCGCGCTTGCGGCCGGCTCGGCATGGGTCATGGCGTGGGCAAGCATTACATCGGTTGAAATCGTTTCATTTGTTCAGCGGTCAGCGCCAAAGGAACTCTGCGGAAAAGTGCTGGCAATCGTTTATATGATGCTTTCCTGTGCAACGCCTATTGGCCAATTGGTTTACGGGCTCGCATATGATCGATGGGCTCCGGCGATTGTATTCGCAGGAATGTTGGCGGTACTGACGTTGACTACGGTGCAGTTTTATCGGCTGAAAAGTCGCTTGTGGCAATTGTCTTAAGGCGCAGGGACACCGTGGATTTGCGGAAGCATTGTCCCGCCGCGCCGGGACGCCATTGTCTGGGCATGCCTCTCCTTCGTCTACAATATCGTGCAGACGAAGGAGAGGCATGCCCATGATCAAGATGTTTGCGAGTGACTTAGACGGAACGCTGCTGAACGCCCTGCACGAGGCGGATGGGACCATCCGCCGTGCCATTCGCGAGCTGACCGAGGCTGGCTTGCATGTGGTTCCCGCGACCGGGCGCTCGACGTTGCCAATCGGCGAGCATGGCTTTACGGGGCTGGCACTCGACGCCTGCTGCTCCAACGGATCCATCGTGCGCAACAGCCATGGCGAGGTGCTCAAGACCTGGACCATCGACCCGCAGGTTACCGAGGAGCTGCTCAAGGCGTTCCCGGACATTTGCTTCGACTGCTCCACGCCCGACGGCATGTTTTCGAGCGGTTCGTTCGAGATGCACCAGGCGGGCTTTAAGAAGGACAGCCCTATCAAGCGCATCGTGATGCGCGGTATGCGTGCACGTGGCGGGTATCACGAGGAGCAGTATTTCGATCAGTCGATCGGCGACATCCTGCGTCATGACGTGTGTAAGATCAACTGCCGCGTGACCTCGCCCGATCTAGAGCGCGACCTTAAGGCGTATTTGGCCGAGCGCTCGGACCGCGTGGTCAACGCGCCGTTTGACCCGGTGATGTTTGAGATCACGGACGCGGCGTGCAACAAGGGCGAGAGTGTGTCCTGGCTGGCGGGCTACTACGGCATTGCCGAGGACGAGGTCGCGGTCTACGGCGACGGCGGCAACGACATTGCCATGCTCAAACGCTTCCGCCACAGCTACGCGACCAAAAACGCAAGCGATGCCGCCAAGGCCGCCGCGAGCGCGACCATCGGCAGCTGCATGGTCCACGCCGTCCCCAAACACATGCTCGCCGCCATGCACAAGCAAAACTCTCGCACCATCATCGAATAATGTGACAAAGGGACAGTCACTTTGTCACAGGTGATGCCGGTCTCTTGATATGCGAACAAACATTCGCATATCTAACTGCGCTTTGATAGAATCCGTATCGTTGACGGCAGTTCCATGTGCCGGGCAGCGCCCTCCATCCGATGGGAGGTGATGCCCATGACCGATTTGATTGATTTCGTGAGACTTCTGACCGCTTTGGTTTCGTTCTTCACGGCGCTTGTCGGCCTTTCCGAGGCACTCAAGCAGCGTTCGAAGCGCAACAGAAGGGGTCGCCGCCGCTAAGGCGTTGACCCCCTAATGCAAACAACGGCGCTGCCCAGCTTTCCAGAACTTGGGCTGCCGTCGACACTATTCTACCCACGAATGACATTTTGAACAATTGGCAATGCCGCTTCAAAAGCCAGGCACAACTGGCACAACCTAGGCGTCGCTGAATGTGACAAAGGGACTGTCCCTTTGTCACATTCTAAATATTGCCTTTACGTGTTGATACACACGGTGTGCAATAATACTCGCACTGTGCAATAGCGCACAGGCTGAGTAACAAGGAGGACGCTTGTCCCAGCTCGAGAAATGCGATCGCCGGTCCCTTCGCTCGCAGCGTGCCCTTCGCCAGGCACTTGCCAGCGAGCTTGCCGAAAGCGGCGACCTTTCGCGCATTAACGTCGCGTCGCTCACCGAGCGTGCCGGCCTTACGCGCCGCACGTTCTATTCGCACTACCGCGATATCCCCGACTTTATCAATCAAATCGAGGACGGCTTGCTGGCCGAGATCCGTGAGCGTATTGAGCTCATCACCGCAGCTCAGCTGCCCGATCTCTATCACAACATCGATGAGCTCGAGCCGGCGCCCGGTTCGGTTGAGCTGCTGCGTTATCTTGCGGCCAACCGCGACTTAATCGGTGCGCTGCTGGGTCCGGGCGGCGACCAGGCCTTCATTAAAAGGATCATCGACACCGCGCGTGAGGCTGTGGTGCCGCGTGCACAGACGGGCATTTTGGGCCTGGCGCTGGGCACGTTCTTTGACTACTACGTTACCTACGTCGTGAGTGCCGAGGTCGGCATGATTCAGCGCTGGTTTGAGCGCGGGCTCACCGAATCGCCCGAGGCCATGGCGCGCATTATGACGGTGCTCGCTTTTGTGCGCCCTGGTGACCTGTATGGCCAACCCATCGATATCAACGTGCCGGAATACGGCATGAAGCTATTGAACTTGCAGCTCGAGGACGCGGCCGATACCGCCGCAACCGTCGAGTCCAACAACTAAGAGGAGAGACAATGAGCAAACTCGTCGAGGGCATCAAGGACCGCATGGTCGCTGCCGCGCGCGAGGCCGCGCCCGCCGTGGCGGACGCCGCGCAGAAGGCCGCGACCGCTGCTGCCGAGAAAGTTGCTGAGGCAGTTGCCGATGCCAAGAACGCGGCAGGAAAGACGTCCGTCGTCAGCGAGCCCGCCACCGCCGCTGAGCCCGTAGCCGCCGCCCAGGCCCCCGAAGGCGCGATCTTCAACCCCGAGGCCGCCCGCGGCAACCTGCACCTGGGCATTGACGTGGGCTCCACCACCGTTAAGCTCGCTGTGCTCAACGACGACAACCAGATCGTCTACGCCAAGTACCAGCGCCATCACACTGACGTCCGCGCTTGCGCCCGCGACTTGTTTGAGGGCGCCGCGACGGTGCTGCCGACGGCCCAAATGACCTGCGCCATTACCGGCTCGGGCGGCCTACTGCTGTCCCAGTGGCTCGACCTGGAGTTTGTCCAGGAGGTCATCGCCAGTAAGCGTGCCGTCGAGACCCTCATCCCGGCCACCGATGTCGCTATCGAGCTGGGCGGCGAGGACGCCAAGATCATCTACTTCGACAACGGCATCGAGCAGCGCATGAACGGTACCTGTGCCGGCGGCACGGGCGCGTTCATCGACCAGATGGCCACTCTGCTGCACACCGACGCCAGCGGCCTTAACGAGCTCGCGGCCAACGCCACCACCATCTATCCCATCGCCAGCCGCTGCGGCGTTTTTGCCAAGACCGACGTCCAGCCGCTGCTCAACGAGGGCGCCCGCCCCGAGGACGTGGCTGCCTCCATCTTCCAGGCCGTCGTGACCCAGACCATCTCGGGTCTGGCGTGCGGCCGTCCCATCCGCGGCAACGTCGCCTTCCTGGGCGGCCCGCTGCAGTACCTCTCCGAGCTGCGCCACCGCTTCTACCTCACGCTCAACCTGGACGAGGAGCACCGCATTGTGCCCCAAAACGCTCACCTGTTTGTGGCGAGCGGCGCCGCCATGGCGCATGAGTCCAACAAGCTCAGCACGTTCCCGCAGCTCATCGAGGCTATCGATGCCCTGGGTGACACACAGGGTGCCGAGGTCGAGCGTCTGGATCCGCTCTTTGCCACCGACGAGGATTTTGCCGAGTTCAAGACTCGCCACGACACCGAGGTCGTCCCCAAGGGCAAGCTCGAAGGCTACACCGGCCGCGTGTTCATCGGTATCGACGCCGGCTCCACCACCATGAAAGCCGCGCTCGTGGGTGAGGACGGCCAGCTGCTGCACACCTGGTACGGCAACAACAACGGCGACATCCTAGGCACGGCCAAGGTCATCATGGCCGATTTCTACAACCACATCCCCGCGGGCTGCACCATTGGCCACGTGACCACCACGGGCTACGGCGAGGCGCTGCTCATCGAGGCCCTCAAGGCCGACTCCGGCGAGATCGAGACCGTCGCGCACCTGCGCGGCGCCAAGGCGTTCCTGCCCGGCGTCGAGTTCATTCTGGACATTGGCGGCCAGGACATGAAGTGCCTGCGCGTCAAGGACGGCGTCATCGAGCACATCATGCTCAACGAGGCCTGCTCGTCGGGCTGCGGCAGCTTTATCGAGAGCTTCGCCGTCTCTATGAACATGGACGTGCGCGCGTTCGCCGACGCCGCTATCCATGCCAAGGCCCCGGTCGACCTGGGCAGTCGCTGCACGGTCTTTATGAACTCGCGCGTCAAGCAGGCGCAAAAGGAA
This sequence comes from uncultured Collinsella sp., assembly GCA_905213265.1. Classification (GTDB taxonomy): domain Bacteria; phylum Actinomycetota; class Coriobacteriia; order Coriobacteriales; family Coriobacteriaceae; genus Collinsella. The sequence continues at coordinate 28,598 of CAJMHR010000021.1, read as the reverse complement.
GGCGCCACGGTGGGCGACATCGCGGCCGGCCTGTCCTATTCCGTCATTAAGAATGCCCTGTTCAAGGTTATTAAGCTGCGCGATCCCAAGGAGATCGGCAGCCAGGTGATCGTCCAGGGCGGCACCTTTATGTCCGATGCCACGCTGCGTGCGTTTGAGCAGCTCACTGGCGTTCACGCCGTGCGTCCCGACATCGCCGGCTGCATGGGTGCCTATGGTGCGGCCCTGCTCGCCCGCGATCGCGCCGGCGCCGACGGCACCTCGACCATTCTTTCTGCCGAGGACATCGCGCACCTCACCGTGACGCAAAAACACGTCCGCTGCGGCCGTTGCTCCAACAACTGCCAGCTCACCGTCAACGACTTCGGTGGCGGCAGGCGCTTCATTACCGGCAACCGCTGCGAGAAGGGCGCCGGTCACAAAAAGCAGAAGACTGAGGCCCCCAACCTCTTCAAAAAGAAAAATGAGCTGCTCTTTAACCGCGAGGTGCTGAGCCCCGACGAGGCCCCGCGCGGCACCGTCGGCATCCCGCGCGCGCTCAACATGTACGAGAACTACCCCTTCTGGCATGCGTTCTTTACGCGCCTGGGCTTTAGCGTGCAGCTGTCCGACCAGTCGAGCAAAAAGACCTACCAGGCGGGCATCGAGTCCATGCCGTCCGAGAGCGTGTGCTACCCGGCAAAGATGAGCCACGGCCATGTGATGAACCTTATCGACCGCGATGTCGACTTCATTTGGATGCCGTGCGTGCGCTGGGAGCGCAAGGAGGATCCGACCGCCGGTAACTGCTACAACTGCCCCATCGTCATGAGCTACCCCACGGCGCTGGCGCTCAACATCGACGAGATCCGCGAGCAGAACATCGAGTTCCTGTATCCGTTTGTGCCCTATCACGACAAGACCGAGCTCAAGCGCCGTCTGTACCAGGTGCTCGCCGTCGACCGTGTGGCCGATGCTGAGGCCGGTCGCGGTCGCGTGCGCGGTCCTAAAATCACGCGCTCCGAGGTCGATGCCGCCGTCAACGCTGCCTTTGAGGCCGATGCGCGTTTCCACGAGGACATCCAGACCATGGGCGAGGAGGCCCTTAAGTGGGTCGAGGACCACGGCGGTCACGGCATCGTGCTCGCCGGCCGTCCCTACCACAACGACCCCGAGATCAACCATGCCCTGCCCGAGCTTATCTCGAGCTTTGGCTTTGCGGTCTTTACCGAGGATTCGCTCGCGCATCTCGTGAAGCCCGAGCGTCCGATTCGCGTCGTTGATCAGTGGATGTACCACAGCCGCCTGTACGCCGTCGCCCGTTTTGTGACGATGCGCAACGACCTGGACCTGATCCAGCTCAACTCTTTCGGCTGCGGCCTGGACGCTCTGACCACCGACCAGGTACAGGAGATCCTGGAGGCCAGCGGCAAGATCTACACCGTGCTCAAGATCGATGAGGTATCCAACCTGGGTGCCGCGCGCATCCGCATCCGCTCGCTCATGGCGGCGCTTAAGGACCAGGAGGCCGAGCGCTTGGCCGAGGCCACGGCCGCGGGCGAGGCCTACGAGCAGGGCGATGCTGCTCCGGTGGCTCCCTCCACGGATGCCCCCGCATTCGCGAGCCGCAAGTACACGTTCGAGGCGCAGCGCGAGAGTGCTTCGACCGCGTGGCCCAAAGTGCCCTTTACCGAGCAGATGCGCGAGGAGGGCTACACCATCCTGTGCCCGCAGATGGCGCCGATCCACTTTGATCTGGTCAAAGAGGTGTTCCGTGGTGCCGGCTACAACTTGGAGCTGCTGCCCTCGACCGATCACGATGCCGTCGAGGCCGGCCTGCGCTACGTGAACAACGACATCTGCTATCCGTCGATCCTGGTGACGGGCCAGATCATGGAGGCCATCGAGAGCGGTCGATACGACCTGTCCAAGACAGCTGTGGTCATCAGCCAGACCGGCGGCGGTTGCCGTGCCACCAACTACATCGCGCTCATTCGCAAGGCCCTGCGCGAGAGCGGCCACCCCGAGATCCCGGTGATCTCGCTTTCGGCCGTGGCGCTCGGCGAGGACAACCCCGGCTTTAAGATTACGCCGGCGCTGCTTAAGCAGGCAGTCTACGCGGTGCTCTTTGGCGACGTGATGATGCAGATGCTCTACCGCTGCCGCCCGTACGAGGCCACGCCCGGTGCCGCCAACGCGCTCTACGAGGAGTACATGGCACGAGCCCGCAAGCTGGCGCCCAAGTTTAACCGCCACAACTACACCAAGCTGTGCCGCGAGGCCATCCGCGCGTTCGATGCCATGCCGCTCGTGGGCGAGGGCACCAAGCCGCGCGTGGGCGTGGTCGGTGAGATCTTGGTCAAGTTCCACCCCACGGCCAACAACCACGTGGTCGACGTTATCGAGCGCGAGGGCTGCGAGGCCGTGGTACCGGGCCTGCTCGACTTCTTCCTGTACTCCATGAGCAACGCCGAGCTGCAGAAGGACGAGCTGGGTAGCTCTGCTACCATGCGCGCTGGCATGCAGGCGCTCATCAAGCTGGTGGACTGGATGCGCACGCCGGTGGAGGAGATGCTCGAGAAGTCCCGCCGCTTTGAGGCGCCCGAGCGCATCAGCACCATGGCGGACAAGGCTCGCACGGTGCTTTCGGTGTGCAACAACATGGGCGAGGGCTGGCTGCTCACGGCCGAGATGCTCGACCTGATTGACCATGGCGCGCCCAACATCATCTGCACGCAGCCCTTCGCGTGCCTGCCTAATCACGTGGTGGGCAAGGCCGTGATCAAGGAGCTGCGCCGTCAGCACCCCGAGAGCAATATCGTCGCGGTGGACTACGACCCCGGTGCATCTGAGGTCAACCAGCTCAACCGTATTAAGCTTATGATTAGCGTGGCGAAGGAGAACATGCGCGCCGGCAAGGGCTTTAAGCTCGAGAAGGTGGCGCCGCTCGCAATGGACGAGGTCACCGGCCAGATGCGTGCCCATGATGGCTGCGTGAGCTGCGGCTCGGTCGACGAGAGTGCCGTGGCGTCGGTCGCTGAGCGCCTGGGACGCGGCATTAAGAAGTAGTTGGCCTGCTATGTGCTAGATATGAGACAAACGGGTGGTAGCCGTACCGGCTACCACCCGTTTTTGCTGGACATATGTTGCGTAAATGACCTTGCTACAGCCTTCCGTGGGCTTGTCCGATTTTTGGGCCGGTTCGGGCTTTGAGGACAAGTTGCTGCAGGCCCAAGGCGATTTTTCGCTCAATGCGGGCCAGCACAGTGTGATCTATCTGCCAAACGACAATACGGTAACAACCGGTCGCTATCAAGTGCTGCTATACGACAACAACTTTGGTGCGGCCGAAAGTTATCCCAAGTTCGACTGGGGCCAGCTGGGCGCCGCGGTGGTGACCGACTACAGCAAGGGAACGCATTCGTTTGGGCGCATCTTTACGGTGGACGAGGTGGCGCGCACCTGCGAGCTCGAAGACCAGATCGCCGCGCCGTTCTCGGGCTACGTCAGCAGTGCGCAGCACGTCGGCGATTCAGATAGTATGCTCGTGGCTTCGGGCCAGGCCAAGACCTTTACCGAGTACGATCGCTACGGTCTGCCCATCACCACCTACGAGATGGAAGCCGAAAAGTATATCTACCGCGTGTACAAGTACGAGCTGTAGGGCCGCGCTTAGGTTTGACCAATGGAGTATGAAAACACGCCGTTCGCCGATGCCCCCTCCGCGAGTGGCAGCCATATGGTTTGATGTCAGAAACATATAGTTGTCGCCAGCCTGCTGGCGACGTTCCCCCTGATATCGGAGGTTCCAGGTATGTTTCACGCTCCGTTAAGCAACTATCGGCTGGGCTAACATGGGTCGCCGTGCTATTTCGATAGCCCTTGCAGTGGTCTGCCTAGCTGTGCTCTTGGGCGCTACAGGGCTGTTTGCTATAAGCCGAGAAACGTCCTATATACAGGAATGCGCTTCCGAAGGGTTTGCCATTGATGGTTTCTATCGGGATGACATAACGAGTCGGGAAAGCCTGGCTTTTCATGAGGAGGACAACTGTCGATGGCAGCTGGTCGACAAAGACGGAATCTGCACAGACGGGCAGTTTAAGCGTACGGATGATCCCAATATCCTGGTATTAAAGAAGGAAAACGGCGAAGAATTCGGCACGGTTCACGTTGCGTATATATCGCGCCGACGCAATCAGGGGCAGATTTACCTAATTAGAGATACTAAGATGACCCGATTTTATCTTGTGAGCACCGATCCGGCGTTTACGGTGGAGTCTGGCGATGTCGATGCGGACGTCTGATTCACGGCAATAAAACAGCGAGCGGGGCTCGGGTGTGAACTGCACCCCGCAATTTGCTCGTGTCCGTATCGCGCCTGCGCCTCGTCGTAACTTGCGTCCGTGCGAGCATTCATCCCGCGCCGGCATCACTTCACATCGAACTCCACGCGGTCGAGATCGGGCACATTGAGGTCGATGAGCTTACGGGCGACGTGACGGTCGTGTGCCCCGAGCGCCTCGCTTGTCGTCACATGGGCGACGATTTCGCGCTCTACAATGCCCTCCTCCTCGCCTTCGGTAGCCGAGGTCTCGACGGCGACGGTGTAATCTTTAAAGCCCGGTAGCACCGCCGCAAGCTCACGCGTGGTTTCGGTGACGCCGTAGCCGTCCTGCACGCCGGCTTGCGCCGGGCCAATCGACCCCGCCGTCATAACGATGCAGGGGATGGCAAAGACTACCGTGCCCACAATGATGTGGCGGCGCACCTTGCGTGATAGCTCGTCGACCTCGGCGTTTTCCTCGGCGGTTACAATGCCGTCGCCGTTGAGGTCGCGCTTGAGCGGCACGCGCAAAAGAAGCAGCACGGCTTCGGCCGCCAGCGCGATAAAGACGACGTTGATGCCAAACTCATAAAGCGCCGAGAGAAACAGTGACCCGCTTGCGATGGCGATGCCGTAGCCCGCCGCGCACAGGGGCGGCATAAGCGCGGTCGCCACGGCCACGCCGGCGATGAGCGTGGCGGGTTCCTGGTCGCGTGAGTTGCCCAGCCCGCCTGCAAAGCCGCCTGCGAGTGCGACGGTAAGGTCCCAGACGGTGGGTGTCGAGTTGTCGATGATGGCCGCCGTGGTGGTGCCAAGGGGCGAGAGCTTAAAGTACAACGTGGACGTGACCAGGCAAAAGACCATCTGTAGAGCCAAGCCCGCGACGGCTTCGACGGTAATCTCACGGTCGAGCGTGGCGATGCCATATGCCATGGCAAGGACCGATCCCATAAGCGGGCAGATGAGCATGGCGCCCACGATGGCGATGTCCGAGTCGATATCGAGGCCGATGCTCGCGATGAGCATGGCGATGATGAGGATGCACAGGTGAGAGCCGGTCAGGCGCGCCCCGTTTACAAAGCGCTTGCGGATTACGTGATAGGGCGCGCGACCTTCGCGAATGTTGAATGCGCGCTTGAGGAAGCGGGTGATGTTTTCCATGGCTTCGCTATGGGCAGGGCGGATGCCGTGGCGCCGGTGATGGCGTTCGCGTAGTCGCTTGATCTGTTGTTTGTCGAGTTCCATGTCCACCTCGTTCCAGCGCGGTCCGCGCAACGCGCCCGTTGTCATAACTCTACACCGTGGCGGGCGGGGTGTCTGTTGGATGCGGAATCCGATAGGGCGGATGACGCGGGAGCAAATGCAAATCACAGGCTCAATTCCATCCCGCGAGAATATGATGCACCAGCTCCTTCAAATGTGACGAAACTGTGAAGCACGAGAGCGTGAATTTCAAAAAAAAACGCTGGTCGCCAATGTTGCGCAACAGAATTCAAAAATCGACAGCTACCGTTTGATACGTATGGATACATCCGTGTCAAAGGGAGAAAGCCATGGCAAACTACAGTCCACAACACTTTGAGCCTCGGGCCAAGGCCGTCAACGTCAAGGGCGTTGCCAACCGCGCCGTCGCAACCGTTTTGACGGCGGGCCTCATCGCTCAGCCGCTCATGTCGCCGCTGGCGGCAATCGCTGCACCGTCAACCGATAACGGCGATTCTGTTCAGGGGGGGTAGTTCTGTAGAGAATACCGTTGCCGCCGGTAACCAAGCGGTCGTAAAGACGGCTGCCCAGCTGGCCGAGGAGTCGGCAAAGCAGCTCAAGGACGCTCAGGCCGCCTACGATGCCGCCCAGAAGAAGGCCGACGCGGCGGGCCAGTCTCAAAAGCAGGCGCAGCAGCAAAAGAATCAGGCCTCGCAGGCTGTGAGCGACAACGAAATCGAGCAGAACGCAGCAGAAGTCGCCGCGCTCCAGGAGAAGATTGACGAGCTCAAAGCCGCCGTCGAAAAGACCGAGCAGCAGCAGAAGAAGCTGGGCGACCTGAACGATCAGCTCGATCAAGCCAACAAGAGTGTCGAGGATAAGACCCAGGCGCTCAAGGACGCCAAGGCAAAGCAGGATGAGGCCAAGAAGGCCCTCGATGATGCCCAGGCCAAGCTCGAGGCCATGGGTATGGACGAGTACGAGGCCGCCAAGAAGGCCGTCGAGGACGCGCAGGCAAAGCTCGATGACGCCAATAAGGCCGTTACTACTGCACAGGACAATCTGGACCAGGCCAAGGCTGCCGAGGCTAGCGCCCAGCAGGAAAAGAAGGACACTGAGGCCGCTCTGACGACTGCCCAGGCCAAGAAGCAGGAGACTGCCGCTGCGCTCGCAGCCGCAACCACCGCGCGCGATAACGCCCAGCAGAAGTTCAACCAGGCGCAGGCCGCGCTCGATGCTGCCGTCTCGGGTACGGGTGTCGACCTGAGTGCGCTTGAGGCCGCCAAGATCGCTGCTGCTGGTGAGCTCAAGACCGCGCAGGCGGAGCTCAATGCCGCGACGGATGCCGACGCCACCGCACAGACAAATCTGCAGGCCGCCCAGGCTGCCGTCGCTGCCGCGCAGGAGAAGGCCAACGCCGCCAACGCTGCTGTGGCATCTGCCCAGTCTGCATACGATGCGGCAAACAAGGAGTACAAGGACGCGGCCAGTAAGCGTGACGCCGCGAAGACGGCATACGAGCAGGCCCAGCAGACCGAGGCCGACAAGAAGGCTGAGTACGATAAGCTTGTCGAAGTTCGCAAGCAGAAGCGCAGCGAGTGGGAGGCAGCCTGCGCCGCTTCGAACGCCGCGGAAAAGGCTTATGACGCTGCTAATGCCCAGGTTGAGGCTCTTGAGCAGCAGATTGCAGACCTAAAGTCCAACATGACCGTTGACCGGGAAGTCATCAGTCAGGGTATGTTCGGCTTCATGAATTACATCGTCGGCGGCAGCCAGTTCACAGCCACACAGAAAAAGAACGCCCAGGAAGCCGTATCGATGCTGACCGGTGCCGCTGACAAGGCCGAATGGTATGACCAGTACGTCGATCATGACATGTCTCGCGACACCAACCCGCTCTCCCTGGAGCAGATGCGCAACGCCTTGACATATCTCGACACCCAGAACAACCTCCGCAAGGCGAACGGTCAGTCGGCGCTCAGCGTCAGCCTCCGCATGACTGCGGCAGCCGCCCTTAATGTATCATATTCATCGAACATCTGGGGGCACTCGGGCTGCTACTGGGACAATGGAGAAAATCTTGCCGGCGGCGGCGGCGCATATACCGGCGGCGAGACCGAGGATACGCTTGGCTGGCCATATACCGGTCTCTACACTCAGGAAAAAGAGGCATTCGATAAGTACGTCGAGAAGAATAGTGACCTTGGAAACCATCGATATGATTCCTACTATATCTACCAGCACTACAGCAGCATCTACCATGAGTGCGGGCACTATCTCAACATCATCGATGCCGGCACGAAGGCTATCGGCATCGCGACCGGTAGCGGTAAGAACACCGATTCCGAGGTAACAATCTTCGATTACAGCTCTTTTGACAGTGAGGCTGATTTCACTGTCTCCGAGTTCAAGAAGCTCCTGAACGACTACATCGATTCCGCCTATAACGCTGGCGGCACGCAGGCGCAACTCAAGGAGCTTCAGGGCAAGCTCGCCGAGGCGCAGAAGAACTTTGGAACTACTAGGGAAGCTTACTTCGCAGCTGTAAACGGGCAGGATGCCGCCCAGGACGCTTTCACCGCAGCCGATGTGAACATGAACACCGCCAAGGGCGAGTACGAGAAGGCTCAGTCCGCTACTGCTGCCGCCAAGTCCGCCTACACCGCCGCCGAAGCCAAACTCAAGGGTATCGACGTCAAGACGCCCAAGACCAAGCTCAACGCCGCCAAGGGCGAGGCCGCTACTGCCCAGGCAGCTCTCGATAAGGCAAACGTCACGCTTGCTGACGGCAAGGCAAAGGCAACCGATGCCGCTGCTCAAAAGGCGAAGGCTCGCAGCGCCCGCGATGCTGCCAAGGTAAAGTCCGATCAGGCCAAAGAGGCGTATGACAACGCTACCGCTTCGGTCAAGGACCTTGCCGCCAAGTGCGATGCCGCCAAGACGGATCTTGCGAACAAGCAGGGCACGCTTGACGATGCCAAGAAGGCCGACGACACTGCCCAGGCTGGCGTTGACAAGGCTCAGGCCGCAGATGTGCACGCCGCGACCGCTCTTTCGGGCGCCAAGCAGGCAGTTGCCGCCAAGACGCAGACCCTGTCCGACGCACAGGCGAAGGCCAAGGCCGCCGAGGACGAGCTTGCCACCGCAAACAAGGCCTTCGAGCGCTTCGCCGGTGCCCAGAAGGCGGTCGACGACGCCAAGGCCGCCTATGACGCTGCCGTCGCCGGTGTCGCCGATGCCCAGAAGCAGCTCGAGGCCGCCAACGAAGCCGTCGTCGATGCGAACCTCGATATCTTCAAGGCCAAGGCCGAGCTTGCCAACGATGAGGCACTCAAGGCCGATCTTGAGGCTGTCGACCACAAGGCATCCCTTGCCGCGGGCACGACGGGCAACGAGAAGCTGGTCAAGCTGAACGCTGCCTACGCTCGCTACAAGGCTGCCGTCGATGCTGCCGCTGGTCTCAAGGCTGCCCTGAGCGATGCCGATGCCAAGCTGTCCGACGCCAACGACGCCTATGCCGACGCGCTTGCCGAGCTTGACGATGCCAAGGATGCCTTGGCTGCCGCGCAGGCCGAGTACGACAAGTATCATCCCAAGGCTGAGCCGCAGGCCAAGCCTCAGGTTGCGCAGGCTGCTGCAAAGGCCCCCGTTGCCAAGAAACAGGCTGCGCCTGCCGCGCTCGCCCAGACCGGTGATGACTCCGCTCTTGCGGGCGAGGTGTTCGTCATCGGCGGTATTACGCTCGTGGCCGCGGGCGTGACGCTGGGCGATCGTCGTCGCAAGCACATGTAGTGATCCGGGCGTAGATTCTGCAACGAACTTCGGTTCATAGCAGGAACGCTTCGATAGCTAAACCGATAAGGCCGGCGCGCTGTTAAACGCAGCGCGCCGGCCTTTCTTTGTTTCGATATCAAAAAGCCCGGTCGGCAGCCGCGAAAGCTACCGACCGGGCAAATCGTAGGCAATATGGTTGCTGTCGAGCGGCTGCTCAGCTTAGCCCAGCAGGCTTAAGCCCACGGAGACAAACGCCAGGATAACGCCGACGATGGACTCGCCGCCGAGCAGGCCGCTGGCGACAACCAGGCCCTGCTCCTGGAAGGCGGCGTCCTTGGCAGCCCTCTCCTCGTCAGAAAGACCAGCGGTGGCGTCGCGGTGGGCGGACCACTTGTCGTAGGCGAGCTTGACGCAGGAGCCCAGGAATGCCGTGAGTGACATGTAGAACGGCAGGTACACGCCCAGGCCGATCATCATGGCCGGAATGCCGAGCCAGTACATGACGATCCCGGCGATAAAGCCGCCAACGAACCACGGCACGCTCGGGATGCCCGAGACCATGGTGGCGACGACGCTTGCCTGCGCGGCAACAAAGCTCTTGTCGGGGCCAAAGGCGTCCGGGCCATAGGCGGTGACGAGCGCGACCATGACGGCTGCGGCGACCAGGGCGCCCACGATGCCGCCGATGGCTTGGCCGATCCACTGCGCACGCGGGTTGGTGCCCAGCACGGCGCCGGCCTTAAAGTCGTTCATGACGTCGCCCGCAAGGCCGCACGCCACGGCAACGATGCCGGCGATAAAGAACAGCTTGACTTGAGCGATCTGTGCGAAGGCAGCCACGATGAGCATAACGATGAGGCCAAAGATCTCCATGGGGTCGATGCCCGTCTGGCCGCAGCTCTGCGCGCTCATGATGGTGGTGACAAAGGTGAACAACGTCACGATGACGGCCGGAACGGGACCAAGGTCAAGCACGATGGCGATGATCACGGCGATGGCGGCAGCGCCCAGGCCGATGATGCCGGCGTCGAGCTTAAGGGAGCCCGAGATGAGCGACTGCTCGTCGGTGTCGGTGGAGCTGTCGGCGGCAAGACCGCGGACGATGCCGGCGACCTGCGGCAGGATGTCCTTGAGGACGACGGCGACGCCAAAGCCCATCATGAGGCCCATGCCCAGGGACTTGACGATGCCCTGCGCAGTCACAACGTCAAACAGACCGGCAGCGGTGCCGCCGACAATGATGCCAAAGTTGCCCAGCAGCGCGCCGGCAAACCAGAAAGCGACCGGGGCGAAGCCCACGAGGAAGCCGACGGAGAGCAGCATGGGCGAGTTGTAGATGGCAAAGGTCACGCCGGGGATATTGAGCGTGCACAGCATGCTGGGCACCACGCCCAGGGCGTCGCGCAGCACGCTATAGATGCCTGCGATGGCCATGGAACCAAAGAGCTGCTTGCCGGTTTTGCCGCCAGCCTCGGTCGCGCGCAAGGTCTGAGCTGCGGCGTTGCCGGTGGGGAACTCAAGCGCGGCGTCCACGATAAAGTGACGGTGGATGAGTGCGGTGGCCAGCAGGCCCAGGATAGTGCCGGCGAGTGCCACGATAAACATGTCGAGCCAGCTAATCTGGTCGGCATAGCCCAGCATCCAGGCGCCCGGGATGGTAAACGCCAGACCGCCGGCGACCATGGCGCCCGCGGACATGATGGTGTGGGTGACGTTTGCCTCGTTGAGGCTGGCGTTGCCCATGAGCTTAAGGAAGAACAGCGAGATGACGGCAGCGAAGACGATCGGCCAGGGGAGTGCGCCCATCTTGAGGGCGGTGTAGGCCGAGCTTGCCGTGATGATCACGCAGCCAAGGACGCCGATGACGACGCCGCGCAGCGTGAGTTGCCCGCGCATCGAAGCGCGGTTCGAGGGATTGCTCATATAGAACTCCTTTGCGTATATCCGCTTCCCCCGGGAGCGCCGCTACGGATACGGCACGGGAAGTCGGGTTACCAAGGGCCGCCGCGTGAGCTCGCGCACGACCGCGCACCAGTATAGCCGCAAGCTAGTCATTTTGGGATGACTGGTTTAGGTAGGCGATATACTGCTGGGCAGACGAAAGGAGCGCCGACGATGCTTAATGGGTGCGCATATATATTGACGGTCGACGTGGGCAACACGTTCATTCGCTTTGGCCTGTTTGCAGAGGATTCGGCCGCGGCGCAGGAATGTCCGCTTGCGACGTGCGAGATCACCACGCCGTCGAGCATCACAGCAGACGAGGCGCGCATGCGTCTCGTGCAGGTCATGGCCGCACTGGCGGCCGATGCGGGCATGCCCGGCGCGCTCGTTCCCGCAGCTGCAGTGCTGAGTTGCGTGGTGCCGGCGCTCGAGCGTCCGTGGAAGGCGGCGCTTTCCCGCACCTGCACGGGACGCGTGCTCACGGTGGGACCGGGACTTAAGACCGGCATGCCCGTGCACTACGACGACCCGGCCGAGATCGGCCCCGACCGCATCGCCGATGCCGTGGCGGCACGCGCCGTCTACGGCTCTCCCTGCATCGTGATCGACTTGGGTACCACGACCAATATCGAGGTCATCGACGCACACGGTACCTTTGTGGGTGGCGTCATCGCGCCGGGTCTGGCGCTTGGCGCCCGCTCGCTTTCGGCTGCTGCGGCGCGCCTGCCGCAGGTTGAGCCTTCGGCGCCAACGCACGTCATCGGCCGCAACACGCGCGAGGCCATGCGCTCGGGCGTGGTCTTGGGCGAGGTGGCCCGCATCGACGGTATGCTCGACATGGTGCTTGCCGAGATGCGCGCGACCAAGGCCGCGGGGGAGGGCGACGTGCCCATCGTCATTACCGGCGACGACGCCGAGGCACTTGCGTCGCTGGTCGGTCATAGTCTGACGGTCGACGACGCGCTGACGTTGCGAGGACTGGCCGAGCTCTACCGCATCAACCAAAAGCCCCGCCGCGTGTAAAAGTGAGGGCGCCGGTGGGACAAACGCCTCCACCTTTCACCTGCTACAATGGGTCAAACTATTGCGATTACGGAGGTGTCTGCCATGTCGGACGATCTTCATCAAACTTCGTCAGGCAAGCGCCTGGACGTCATTAGCTGGGACGAGTTCTTTATGAGCGTGGCCATCGCCGCGCAGCGCCGCAGCAAGGACCCCAACACGCAGGTGGGTGCGTGCATCGCCAACACCAACCACCGCATCCTTTCGGTGGGCTACAACGGTACACCCTCGGCGCTCAACGACGACTTTTTTCCGTGGGGTACGAGCGACGACCCGCTGCAGGACAAGCACAACTACGTGGTCCATGCCGAGGCCAACGCCGTGCTCAACTACCGTGGCTCGCTCAAGGACCTCGAGGGTTCCACGGTCTACGTCACGCTGTTCCCGTGCCACGACTGCGCCAAGATTTTGGCTCAGGTGGGTGTGGGCGAGGTCGTCTACCTGGACAACAAGTACGCCGACACCGATGACGGCCGTATCAGCCGCCGCATTCTCGACTCCTGTGGCATCAGCTACCGCCAGGTCATCGTCGATGTCCAGATTGGTACCGGGGGACAGGCTCGACAGTAATATGCGTTGTCGCTATCTGACGACGAACGCAGCTCAAAGAGCCCCGTCCCAAATTGACTACTCGTGAAAGTCGCGTCTGCGCGCATGGACGGCTCGTGAGCGGGTACATGGCTGTAGTAACATAGCTTCTGTCCGCGGGCGTGCCCGCGTTATTGTGAGAAAGGAGCCCCTGTGGCTGTTAACGAAGAGCTGCTTAAGAAGGTTCTTGAAGAGATTCGCCCCAACCTGCAGGCCGACGGCGGCGATATGGAGTATGTGGGCGTCGACGACGAGGGTGTCGTCAAACTGGAGCTGCAGGGCGCTTGCGCCGGCTGCCCCATGAGCTCGCTGACCCTGTCCATGGGTATCGAGCGTATCCTCAAAGAGCATGTGCCCGGCGTTACCCGCGTTGAGCAGGTCAATGCCTCCGGCGAGACCAACGATCTGTACGACGAGTACGCGCCGTTCTAAGATGCGAAAGCTGCGGACGGCATACTCCGCATAGACGTTACGCCCAAATATGCGGCTGCGAGCGCAAGGCCCGCGGCCGCATTTGTATGTAGGGAGCAGGAGGGTCGACATGCTCAACGACTTCTACCATATGCTTGATCCTGTCGCGATCTCGGCGGGCCCCATCACCATCTACTGGTACGGCCTGGCCTACGTGGTCGGCGCCCTGCTCACGGCGGTCGTCATGTACCGCACGCAGCGCCGTTGGGGTTTTGACATTACGGTCGACGACCTGACGAGTGTCGTGGTCGGCGTGGTCTTTGGCCTTATCATTGGCGCCCGCCTGTTCTATGTCATCTTTTACGGCGACGGCTACTACTGGGCGCATCCGCTCGAGATCTTTGCCACCAACGAGGGCGGCATGAGTTTCCATGGCGGCCTGGTGGGCGGCATCATCGGCGGCGTGCTCGTGTGCCGCATGTATAAGCTCGATGCCTGGACTTTGGCAGACCTTGCCGTCATAGGCGCGCCGCTGGCCTTGTGCTTGGGCCGTTGTGCCAACTTTGTCAACGGTGAGCTGTGGGGCAAGCCGACCGATCTGCCCTGGGGCGTGGTCTTCGGTGGCACCGCGGGCGATATGCCGCGTCACCCCTCCCAGCTCTACGAGGCATTTCTTGAGGGCATCGTGCTCTTTTGCATTCTGCAGGTGCTCAGCCGCAAAAAGCCGCTGCTGCCCCAAGGCACGTTTATGGGCGTGTTTGTGATGGGTTACGGCATCGTCCGCTTCCTCATTGAGTTTGTGCGCGTGCCCGATGCCCAGCTGGGCTATCTGCTTGGCGGCGTCATCACCATGGGCCAGCTGCTGAGCCTGCCGCTCGTAATCGCGGGCCTGGCGCTCATCATCTTTGCTCGTCGCCGCAACCGGCCCCAGCGCATCTACCTCGACGCCTAACTACCACAAAGGGGACAGGCACCTTTGTGGTGATTCGCTGGGCAACGATGACAGAACCGTAACGTTTCCCCAGATAAAACCTGCCAAAATAAACCTGTCCCTTTTTGGCAGGTTTCTAGAAAGGCTCTTTGGACTGTGAAGGATTCCGATCTCTCCACAACGGCTGCGCGCGACGCTGCCCGCATCGTCTGGTTTAAGCGCTACCCCGCCAAGCAGACGCTCATCGCATTTTTGCTCGCGCTGTTGGCGACCACGGCGTTTTCCATCGATCCCGCCCCGGTGTCGAGCAACGCAGTCTTGGCGATTGACCCCAAAGCCTCGGGCATGCTGTACGTGTGCTACGAGGTGCTCCTCTCGTTTGCCGGCCATACCGACGCGGTCATGTTGCTTGCACTTGCCTGCCTGCTCACCTTGCCGTTTCGCTACGTGTTCTTTGGCCGTGGCGACACCTGGCGTCCATCGATCATTCTGCCGTCGCTGTTCTTCGCCATCTGCATGGTGTTCGGCCGCAGCTACGATCTCACCGACTCGGCCGAGATTGTCCTTGGCGACAAAGCCCGCATCATCTGCGCCTGGATTGGCGGCGCGGGCTGGATGCTCTTGGCGGTCGTTGCCTTCTACCTTGCCTTTGAGTGTCTAGATTGGCTGAGCTCTCGGCGCATTCCGTTTTCCGAAGCGCACTTTGGCCGCGTATGGTGTGTGACTCACGCCGTGCTCTCGGTCCATCCCTTTGCCGGGCCCTTCCTGGTGCTTATGATCGCCTGGGCGCCCACACTCATCGCTTCACTGCCCGGCCTTTTTATGGGAGATACGGGTGCGCAGATTCGCCAGTGGTTCAACTACCCCAACGGCACGAGTGACTACCTGCGTCTGCTCAATCCTAATGTGTTGCTCAACGGGCATCACCCCGTGGCGCACACGGCTATCATCGGTTCGTGCGTCCAGCTGGGGCTTTCACTGTTCAACAGCGCCAACGCAGGTCTTGCCATCTATACCTGCGCTCAATTTGTCATCACGGCTGCCTGCATGGCCTATTCCATTTCGTCGCTGCGCAAACTGGGCGTGAGCCTGCCGGTTCGCGGTGCGATCCTGCTGTTCTTCGCGTTTATGCCGATGTTCTCTAACTACGCGGCGTTGCTCACCAAAGACGTGCTCTTTGCCGATGCGTTCTTGGTGCTGCTGGTACAGACCGTCAAGCTCGTGGCCTGCGGCCTGCCCCGTCGCGATGCCAATGCCGAGCGCGCGGGCGAACAGAGGCCCGTGCTCTTTGCGCGCCATGACTGGCTGCTGCTCGCTCTGGGCGCCATGGGTTCCACGTTTCTGCGCAACGGCGGCCTGGTGTTTCCCCTGGCGGCATGCGTAATCGCGACGGCGTTTTGCGTATGGGACGCGCATGTCGCTCGTCGTGCGGCTAAGCAGACGGGCACCGCGGTCTCATGCGCCATCCCGCGCTTCCGCTGGGTCGGTGTCCTCGCGGTGCTTGCACTCTGCCTTGCCTCTAATATGTACTTCACCAAGGTCTTTATGCCGGCGCACGACATCACGCCTGGTTCCAAGCGCGAAATCCTCTCGATTCCGTTCCAGCAGACGGCTCGTTTCGTCCAAAAACACGACGGCCTCAACTCGGGCGTCAACCCCACGGTTAAGGAGGACGGCACCATCGTGGAGGCTCCTTGCGACGGCTTGGTGACCGACGAAGAGCGTGCTGTAATCGATCGGGTGCTTAAGTATGAGAACCTGGGCCGTCGCTACAACCCCGACAAGTCCGATGCCGTCAAGAACTGCTTTAACGAGTACGCCTCGCAGGAGGACATCAAGGCCTATTTTGAGGTGTGGGCCCAGATGTTCAAAAAGGATCCCGAGTGCTATATCTCGGCGCTCATCAATAACTACTACGGCTACTTTTATCCGAGTGCCCGCGATGCGTGGGTCTACAGCACGGCGCGCAGTGCCGAGATTATGGCAAAGCCCGATAACCTCAAGTACTTCGACTTCCATCCGGTCGATAGCAAGGTTGTGCGCTGGTGCGTCCACCTGATCAACCTGTATCGCGTGGCGGTGCAGCGCATCCCGTTTATCTCGCTCACCATGAGCTCGGCCACCTATGTGTGGATCATGGTCGCCGTGGTGGTCTATCTGCTACGTTGTCATTCGTGGCGCGGGCTGGCCATTTGGGTGCCGCTGTTGGGCGTGCTCGCCGTGTGCCTGATCGGTCCTTGCAACGGCTCGACCTACATGCGCTACTTGTATCCGGTCATCGCCTGCATGCCCTTTGCCATCGGCGCCACCATCACCCGCAGCGATCTCCTCTGGTCCTAATTTGGTGCATTGGGGTCAGGTTTCTTTGCATCAAAGGGGGCATCATCACGACGCCTTCATTTTGGGGTTTATCTCGCAGGCCAGTAGGTATATCATAACGACGTTTGTTTATATTGCCCGAGCATCTGCGCTGGGCTTTAGGTCGAAACCGATAGGAGACACGTATGTCCGGACACTCTAAGTGGGCCACAACCAAGCATCGTAAGGGCGCGCAGGACGCCAAGCGTTCCGCCCTCTTCTCCAAGCTCAGCCGCAACATCACCGTTGCTGCCCGTCTCGGCGGTGACCCGCTGCCCGAGAACAACGCCAGCCTCGCCGCTGCCGTTGCCAAGGCTAAGGCTCAGTCCATGCCTAAGGACAAGATCAAGTCCGCCATCGACAAGGCTTTTGGTTCGGGTGCCGACGCTGCCGTCTACGAGAACATCGTGTACGAGGGCTACGGTCCCGCCGGTGTCGCCGTCTACGTCGACTGCCTGACCGACAACCGCAACCGTACCGCCGCTGATGTCCGTTCCGCCTTTTCCCACGCTGGTGGCAACCTGGGCACCTCCGGCTCCGTCGCCTTCCAGTTTGAGCGCAAGGGCCAGATTGTCGTCGCCAAGGAGATCCTGGACGAGAACGCCAAGAAGGAGACCATGATCGCCAACGGTGCTGCCGGTGACGAGGATGAGTTCATGATGGCCATCGCCGAGGCCGGTGGCGAGGACTACGAGGACGCTGGCGAGGAGTGGATCGTCTGGACTACTGCCAACGAGGTCATGGCTGTCTCCAAGGCACTCGAGGAGCAGGGCGTCCAGGTCAAGGGTTCCGAGACCACCATGGTCCCGACCACCCCGACCGAGGTCTCCGGCGCCGACGCCAAGAAGGTTCAGCGCCTCATCGACCGTCTTGAGGAGCTCGACGACGTCCAGGATGTTTACAGCACCATGGACATGACCGACGAGGTCATCGCTGCCCTCGAGGAGGAGTAGCGCCCGCACGGGTTAAGCCGTGCATATCTGGGCATAATGAAGCGAGCATGCAAGCCTCGTGGAATAGATGAGCCGGATCCGCGTGCGTAGAGCACCGGACCCGGCTCTTTTATAATGATGCGAACCGTTTTGCATTTCGAGAGCCGAGATTTGAAGGGAGCGCCACGTGCGCGTACTCAAACGAGCCCTAGCGATCGTGTATCTTGCCGCCGCCATCGTGGCGCTGGGTACGCTTGTCTGCCAGTTTTGGGGGCCGTATACGTATCGCTTTATGCTGCTGATGCGCGACCCCATGCCGCGCATTGTCGTGACGGCATGCGGCGGAGTTGTGGCGATCGGCGTGCTGGTAAGCTTCTTCCGCCTGATGTTTGCTCGTCGCGAGCCGTCCTGCGTGCATCCGGCGGGGGAGCGCAATATCGAGGTCACGCTTGCGGCGCTTTCTTCGTGTGCCAGAGCTGCTGCCGAGCGCGACGACCGCGTGTTGGTCGAGCATGTCGAGGCCCGCGTCCAAGGCTCCGACGATTCGCACGTCCGATTTAAGGTCGAGGCTATCGCGCTTGACGATAAGGACGTGGCATCTCTGGCTACCGCGATGCAGCAACGTATCGAGGAGGCCTGCGACACCATGCTCGGTACGCCGGGCACGACTGCGCGCGTTCGTTTTTTGCCGTCCAAGACTACCGTCCAGACCGTGGAGGTTTCCGGTGAGTGATACCAATCAAGATAAGACCGCTCGTACGCCGCGCCTGACGATTGACCAGAGCGCCACGCCGGCGAGCGAACCTGTTGATTCCAAAGCAGAGGCAACCGAGTTGCAAGATGCGGCAGCCGCGGATTTTGACGAGGCTATGGGTCTCATCAAGGGTACGGG
Organism: uncultured Collinsella sp.; assembly: GCA_905213265.1. Taxonomy (GTDB): domain Bacteria; phylum Actinomycetota; class Coriobacteriia; order Coriobacteriales; family Coriobacteriaceae; genus Collinsella. Next base: position 10,200 of record CAJMHR010000021.1, on the reverse strand, counting down.
CGCTGCCATCTGGAGCTATGCTGTGCGTCATCCCAACACCACGCTCGGTGCCGTCGCTGGCTTTATCCTCGCCGTGTTGGTGCTCACGTTGGGCCTGTGGGACACGCTCGTCATTGCATTCTTCGTGCTGATCGGCGCTGTGATCGGCCAAATTCGCGACGGCGAGAACGGGATCGTCAACTTCTTCGGCCGTCTGTTTAGCGGCCGCTAATATGTATTCGACTGTCGCATCCGCGGCAGGCATAAGGAGGAACCATGGCTTTTAATACGAAGGTCGATGTAGCCGATACCGAGCTCGAGGCAGACGAGACCGTCACCGCCGAGGCCGAGGACGTAACGCTCGAGGATGAGGCGCTCGTCGAGGCCGAGTCCGATGCGGATGAGGATGACGAGGAAGCGGACGAGTCCGAGGACTCGCTGACCTATTCCAACGGCGTGATCGAGAAGATCGTTGCCATGGCCACCCGCGAGGTTCCGCACGTTCTGGGCATGAAGGGTAACCTTATGCACTTTGTGCAGGAGCAGTTTGGTGCCGAGAATCTGACCAAGGGCGTGACGGTCGAGGTCACTGATGACAATCGCGTGGTCGTCAACATCTCCGTCATCATCGAGTACGGCGCCTATGCGCCCGCGATCTTCGACGATGTCAAGGCACGTGTCACTGAGCGCCTTGCCGCGATGACCGGCCTTGAGGTGGCGGGCGTCAACCTGCGCATCGAGGACGTCATCACCCCCGAGGAGTACGAGCACCGCACCAGCCAGCACGAGTAACCTTCCAAAAAGGGACAGGTTTGTTTTGGCAGGTTTTATCTGCGAAAACGTTAAACGGCCGACCGCGCAAGCAAAAGCGTGGCCGGCCGTTATTTGTATGTCCCCCGATGTAGGCATACCGCTCGTCTAACTAGGGGTTGCAATCGTCGCGTTCCGCGTTACCCTAATGGGCGCATTGTTTCCAAATTGTTAACGAGGGGTTGCCGTAATGGCTGACGAGCACGAAACAGAAAGCAAGGCATGGGCGATTGAGGCCGCCGCGGCAGAGGCGGCATCGCGTGCTGCCGAGGAGATGCATCGTCCTCCCGTGGTGCCGATGGAGCGCGTGGTTGATCGCACCGATATCGAGCGCGGCGAGCGTGCCGGTCAAAAGCGCAGCCAGGAGCCGGGCTTCCCGCGTTTTTTTGCCGAGCTCAATCTGGGCCTGATTCTTACGGCCTTCGCCATCGTTGCGTTTAAAACTCCTAATCACTTTGCTTTTGGCGGCACCTCGGGCGTGTCGGTCATTCTGTCCACGCTGTTCCCGACCCTGCCCGTCGGCGTCTTTATGTGGATTATCAACGCGGTTCTCGTCGTTTTGGGCTTTATCTTTTTGGAGCGCAAGGCAATTCTGTGGAGCGTCTTCGCCTCGTTTGCGCTGTCCGCCTATGTTTCGCTGTTTGAGCTCTTTATTCCGACCGATGTCTCTCTGACGGGTGATATGTGGCTCGACCTGTGCTTTGCCGTGATACTGCCGGCGCTCGGCAGCGCCATCGTCTTTGATATCGGCGCCTCGACGGGCGGCACGGACATTCTTGCCATGATCCTCAAACGCCGCACCACGCTCGAGATTGGTCGCGCACTGCTGTTGGTCGATATCGGCATCGTGACCATCGCGGCCTTTTTGTATGGCCCGCGTGTCGGTCTGTATTGCGTGCTCGGCCTGTTTGCCAAGACACTCGTGGTCGACAAAGCCATCGAGAGCATTCACCTGCGCAAAGTCTGCACGGTCATTTGTTCCGAGCCCCTTAAGGTCGAGGAGTTTATCGTCAAGCATCTCAACCGCACGGCGACCATTAGCCGCGGCTACGGTGCCTTCTCGGGCAAGTGCGTGACGGTGATCATGAGCGTGCTGAGCCGTCGCGAGGCCGTGCAACTGCGCCGCTACGCGCGCGAAGTCGATCCAGGTGCCTTTATCACGATCGTCGACAGCTCCGAGATCGTCGGTAAGGGCTTCCGCGGAACGAACTAGCACAGACGTATTCAACGAACCGCCTGCTGGCGCCGTGTACCTTGCAAATCGGTCATCTTTGAGTATTTGACCCCACATTGGGTGATAATGATGTCAAAGACATCGTTTGCGATCCAGGTGATTCGCTCAAGATACGAAGGGATGATTTCGATGTTCTGCTCGCAGTGTGGCGCCCCTATGGACGATAACGACAAGTTCTGCGGCGTGTGTGGTGCTCCTAATGCCGGTGCCGCTGGCCCCGCTCCCCAGGGACAGCCTCAGCCCCAGCAGTTTGTTCCGCAACCGCCCGTGGCGAATGCGCCAAAGGGCTGTGTGGCTCAGGCGTTCCAAGATATGACCAAGACTCCGGGCGTGCTTCAGCGTGTATGCCAAATCGCGTTTTTGCCGGCGCTGATTTGCGTTGTGTCGGTTCTCGTGTTGTTTATTCCCGTTATTGGCGGCATTGCGGCTGCCATCGGCTTTTTGGCAGCTTGCATTGCGAGCGTGTGCGGTTCCGGCTTTGGTATCGAGTGGGGCCGCGATCTGTCGCTTAAGATCGATGACGGCATGGACCGTCCACTCATGCGTTCCACGTCGTTTGGTCTCGGAGTCTTTTCGAGCGTTATTTCGGTCGTGCTCGAGGTTATCGCTGCCATTCCCGTTATCGGTGTAGTGCTTTCACTGGTGGAGGGCGTGGTAATTGGCGCCGCGGGCTCGTATTCTTATTACGGCTCTTATGCGCTCGAGGCTGCGCTGTTCGGTTCGCTTGGCCTGCTTGTCCTGGCTATGATTGCCACGGCAGTCTTGGGGGTCTTCTTTAAGATGTTCGCCGACATTGCCGTGATGCACTTTGCGGTGACCGGGCGCGTCGAGAGCGCGTTTTCGCTCGATAAGGTCTGGGCGGCCTTTAAGCACAACAAGACCAAGCTGTTCTGCGCTTCGTTTCTTCCCGAGTTTTTGACGGGCCTGGTCGCCAACGTTGTCACATGGATCTTGACGGTCGTCTTTGGCGCTATTGCCTCTGTCGGTATGTATAGCTACTACTATCGTCCTACGGGTATTGAGGCAATTGTTACCGGCGGTGGCGTCACGCTCGTGCTGTTCTTGGTGCTGGTCGCTTTCGTCACCGTATTTCTTACGGTCTTTGGCAAGATGCTCAAGCACCGTGCCGTTGGCTATTGGGTTGCACGCTATGCAAGCGAATGGGCCGATGAGGATAAGGACGACGTCCTGACTTTTGTGTTACCTTTCGAGAAGAAGTCCGCTCCTTCGGGTCACGGTGCTCCGGATGCTTCGCCGGCACCTGCACCTGCACCTGTTCCCGCGCCCGAGCCTGAACCGGCGCCCGAGTCTGAGGCGGCATCTGAGCCTGAGCCCGCGCCTGAGCCTGCACCTGAGCCGGCACCTGCACCTGAGTCGGCGTCCGAGCCAAGCTCCGACGAGGAACCTCAGGACGAGTAGCCACGCCGCCTGCTATTTGGGGACGGGCTAGAAATAGCGCTTGACAAATGAGCGGGGGCGGACGTTTCGATACGTCCGCCCCCGCTCTGCTTTAGCCAAGCTGTTATGGATGGGTGTGACGACTACTCGTCGTGCTTCTCCTCGCGGCGTGCAGCAGCGCGTGCGTCGTGGATGCCCTTGATCGCGGCATGGCGAGCCGTTCGGGCATCATGGATGGCGTCGCGAGCCTCGGCGGTCGTCGCCTTGGCAGAGCGCAGCTTGGCGGCCAGATCGGGGTTGGTTTCGGCGACCGCGGTAATCGCGGGGCCGTCGAGCTCCTCTTGCGTGGGCTCGGCCAAAAAGTCGATAGCATACTGGGCGGCCACCATGGAGCCCTTTGCCAGCACGGTCTCGTCAATCTTGTAAAAGCAGGAATGCTGGGCGTACGTGGCGCCAATCTTGGGGTTGCGCGTACCTACAAAGGCGAGCACGCCCGGTACGCGGCGCAGGTACTCCGAAAAATCCTCGCCCGAAAGCGTGCCGCGGTAATGGCCTTGACCGGTGGGGCCCAAGCACTTGATTACGGCCTGACGGCAGCGCTCGCTCGAGGCGGCGTCGTTTTCGACCTTGTAGTTGGCGATGGTGTAGTCGGTGAGCTCTGCCTCGGCGCCCAAGGCGGCCGCGGTATGCTCCACGATGCGGCGCATAAGCTCCGGCATTTCCTCGTGGGTCGAATCTCCGTAGGTGCGCACCGTGCCGGCGAGGTAGGCCGTGCCGGCGATAACGTTGCGCGCGGTGCCGCCGTGCAGCTCGCCGACGGTGATGACAGCCGGCTCATAGGGGCTGATCTCGCGCGAAACGATGGTCTGCAGGGCATTGACGATCTCGGCGGCAACCATAACGGCGTCGTGGCCGCGTTGGGGCATGGCGCCATGGCACGAGGTGCCGCGGACATCAATGCGGAACCAGTCGGTATTGGCCATGCGCGGACCGGGCTCGCAGCTTACGGTGCCGGCGTCAACCTCGCTCCAGATATGCGCGGCGTAGGCACCATCGACGCCGTCGAGCACGCCCGTGCCGATCATGAGCTTGGCGCCCTGGCCGTTTTCCTCGCTGGGCTGGAAGACGATGCGGACTTCGCCGTGGATGTCGTCGGTCATATGGCGCAGGATTTGCAGCGTGCCGAGCATCATGGCGATATGGCAGTCGTGGCCGCAGGCGTGCATGCAGCCCTCGTTGACGCTGGCGAACTCTTCGCCGGTCTGCTCGGTGACGGGCAGGGCGTCGATGTCGGCGCGCAGCAGGATGCGGCGGCGTGGCGTGCCGTCCTCGCGATAGGCATCCGGCGCGGTACCGCGAAGCGTTGCCACCAAGCCGGTCTTGAGCGGACGCTCGTAGGGGATATTCATGGCGTCGAGCTGGTTGGCGATGTCAGAGGTCGTGCGCTCCTCGGCGAGGCTTAGCTCCGGGTGCTTATGGAAGTGGCGGCGCTGCTTGATGATGTAGGGTTCAAACTCGGTAGCGATATCTTTGATGGCTGCGGTGACGTCGTCAGCCGCGCGAGCCTCGGTCGCCGCCATAATCTGCTGTGCCTTGGTCTTCGTCATGGTCGATTTGCTCCTTGCTGGGTTGATCGCAAAATCGTACAGGCTCTCTCCAGTATGCCACCTGCCGCTAGGGCTGGTAAAGTTGCCGTTTGCCGCTTGGGGTTTTGTTACAAGGGCGGGGGAGTACACTCGGGGGTGTTGAATTTCCTGCCAGAGATGGGGATGCCCATGCAACATATCGATCGGATTATCCACTCCAAGAATGTCTTTACCGCGCAAGACGGCATCGATACCGCCCGCGAGCTGGCGATTGCCATCGCAGGCGACCGTATCGTCGCAGTCGGTGCGCCCGATGACGTGATTGCCGCCGCGCCTGCCGCCACGTCGGTTATCGACTACGGCGAGCAGTTTGTCTGCCCAGGTTTCCATGACGCTCATCTGCACTTCTTCCATACCTCGGTCGGCTCCTCGCCGTACATGCTCATGGATATGGGCACGTCCGAGGCGGCGCTGGTGCAACATGCGCTCGAGTTTTCCCAGGACCTGCCCGACGACGCTTGGGTCGTAACGCAGGGCTGGCGTGATTACCGCTGGAATCCGCCCGAGCACCCTACCAAGGCCTCCCTCGACACCGCCTTCCCCGATCGCCCCTGTGTTATGTATTCGGGCGACGGGCACACGCTTTGGCTCAACAGCCGCGCACTCGAGGCGCTCGGCGTCACGCGCGACAGCGAGCCGCCAGCGGGCGGCAGCTACGACAAGGATGCAAACGGCGAACTCACGGGCATCGCCCACGAGGCAGCTGCTATGCAGCTGCTGCCGCGCTGCCTGGAGTGGCTGGGCGAGGACCGCATCGCGAGCGCTTACGCCGACCAGATGAAGCGTATGGCCGAGCAGGGCATCACCTCGATCTGCGATATGTCGCTCATGCCCATGCCGGGCTGCGATTTTATCCGCGACGACGTCTACGACAAACTGCAGGCAGCCGGCAAACTGGGCATCCGAGCCCATCTATTCCCCACACTGCTGGATGACCAATCGCGCTTGGAAGAGCTGCAGGCACGTTACGCGAACAACGCGCTGCTCTCGGCGCCTGGTTTTAAGCAGTTCTTCGATGGCGTGTCGAGCGAACACACGGCATATCTCACCGAGCCCTATACCAACTCGCGCTTCCCGGGCGACCAGGGCCGTCTGACGGTTCCTGCCGAGCGTATGCGCAAGCTGGTCCTCGCTGCCGCGGAGCGCGGTCACACCGTTCGCATCCACGTCATCGGTGACAGTGCGATTCATGCCGCGCTGGATATCTTTGAGGAGGCCGCCGAACTGTACGGCCTGCCCCAGCACGGTCATAACACGCTTGAGCATCTGGAGAACCTCTTGCCCGAGGACATCGATCGTCTACGCAAGCTTAACGTCGTTGCCTCGAGCCAGCCCTGTCACATTACACTCGACCCGGGCGGCCCCGAGCGCGATCTGGGCCTGGAACGCAGCCGCATCATGTGGCCGTTTGCGACCTATAAGCAGCGCGGCATTCGCCAAGCCTTCGGTACCGACAGCCCTATTACGCCCGTTACCAGCATGAATGTGCTCTACACGGCTATCACGCGCCAGGACCCCCGCAGCCACTGGCCCGAGGGCGGCTGGTTGCCGAGCGAGCGTATCGACGCGGCAACGGCCCTGCGCAACTACACGCTTGGCAGCGCGTACGCAGCGGGCGACGAGCAAAACCTCGGCAGCCTGGAGCCCGGCAAATACGCCGATCTGGTAGTCCTGGACCAAAACCCGCTCACCGTTGACCCCCAAGAGCTCCAGGTCACCAAAGTTCAGGCCACCTACCTGGCAGGTAACGTAATCTACGAGCGCTAGCCCCATACCCCACCCATAAGGGGCACGTTTCAGCAGCGTGCCCCTTTCTTGTTCGCACCATCTGCATCGCCATTTTGCTGCACTGACTTTTCTGAATGCCGGGCCCGAATAAGTTACCCCAGCTCCCGGGGCGGACCGGAGGGCATGAAGTTTATCGCGAGTTCCGCACGCAAAGGAAAGCACTTAATGTGCTTTCCGTCTTGCGCAGGACTGTAGAGCAGTAAACTTCATGCCCTCCGGTCCGCCCCGGGAGCCACTGTTAAGTTATCCTCCGGCATTCAGAAAATCTAAGTGCCAAAAAATAAGATTTTTTGACTCCGTGTTGTATAACCCGCCATTCGTGGGTACCATTCAACGCGTACGCAAACAAAAAGGGTTAATTCGCGTGGCATAACCACGCGGCCCAAAAAGGAGGAGACAAGCATGTCGTCTTTGAAGCCGCTTGCAGATCGTGTTCTGGTCAAGCCCGACGAGGCCGAGCAGAAGACCGCTTCTGGTCTGTATATCGCCAGCAACGCTCAGGAGAAGCCGCAGCGCGGCACCATCGTTGCCGTGGGCGCCGGCAAGGTCAACGACAAGGGTGAGCGCATCCCCATGGACGTCAAGGTCGGTGACGTTGTCATCTACGGTAAGTTCGGTGGCAACGAGGTCAAGGTCGACGGCGAGAAGTATCTGCTGATGCGCGCCGACGACATCTACGCTGTCGTCGAGGCCTAGTCTCGTCAGAATCTCTGATTCATCTTTGAACGCGCCCGCCGCATAGGACTCGGAAGCGGCGACGCGAGTCACATTTCTTTTGGAGGATTACTCACCATGGCAAAGAACATTACGTTCAACACCGATGCCCGCGCTAAGCTTGCCAAGGGCGTCAACACTCTGGCCGACGCCGTTACCGTCACCATGGGCCCCAAGGGTCGCTACGTTGCGCTGCAGCGCACGTTCGGTGCCCCGACCATCACCAACGACGGCGTTTCCGTCGCCAAGGAGATCGAGCTCGAGGACAACATCGAGAACATGGGTGCCCAGCTGGTGAAGGAGGTCGCCACCAAGACCAACGACACCGTGGGTGACGGCACCACCACCGCAACCCTGCTCGCCCAGGCTATCGTCAACGACGGTCTGCGCAACGTCGCCGCTGGCGCCAACCCGCTGGCCATCCGTCGCGGCATCGACAAGGCCGTCAACGCTGCCGTCGCCGAGATGAAGAAGCAGGCCAAGCCGGTCGAGACCAAGGAGCAGATTGCTTCCGTCGGTACCATCTCCGCCGGTGACCCCGAGGTCGGCGAGAAGATCGCCGAGGCCATGGAGGTCGTGGGCAAGGACGGCGTCATCACCGTCGAGGATTCCCAGACGTTCGACATCACCATCGACACCGTCGAGGGCATGCAGTTCGACAAGGGCTATGTCTCCGCTTACTTCGTCACGGACAACGACCGCATGGAGGCCGTGATGAAGGATCCGTACATCCTCATCACCGACCAGAAGATCTCCAGCGTTCAGGACATTATGCCCGTTCTCGAGGCTGTCCAGCGCGCTGGCCGTGGCCTGCTCATCATCGCTGAGGACATCGACGGCGAGGCTCTGCCTACCCTGGTCCTCAACAAGATCCGTGGCGCCCTCAACGTCTGCGCCGTTAAGGCCCCGGGCTACGGCGATCGCCGCAAGCGCATCCTCGAGGACATCGCCGTCCTCACCGGTGGCCAGGCTGCCCTGGACGAGCTGGGCGTGAAGGTCGCTGACATCACCGCCGATATGCTCGGTACCGCTAAGTCCGTCACCATCTCCAAGGACAACACCGTCGTCGTCGGCGGCGCTGGCTCCAAGGAGGCCATCGACGCCCGCATCGCTCAGATCAAGGGCGAGATGGAGAACACCACCTCTGACTTCGACCGCGAGAAGCTCCAGGAGCGCCTGGCCAAGCTCTCCGGTGGCGTTGCCGTCATCAAGGTCGGCGCTGCTACCGAGTCCGAGCTCAAGGAGATCAAGCACCGCGTCGAGGACGCCCTGCAGGCAACCCGCGCTGCTGTCGAGGAGGGCATCGTCGCCGGTGGCGGCGTCGCCTTCATGGACGCTGCTCCTGCGCTCGACGCCGTTGAGCTTGACGACCCCGAGGAGAAGATCGGCGTCGATATCGTCAAGAAGGCTCTGACCGCTCCGGTCGCTACCATCGCCAAGAACGCTGGCTTTGAGGGCGCTGTCGTGGTCGACAAGGTTGCCGAGCTGCCTGCCGGCCAGGGTCTCAACTCTGCCAACGGCGAGTGGGGCGACATGATCGAGATGGGCGTCCTCGACCCCGTCAAGGTCAGCCGCGTCACCCTGCAGAACGCTGCTTCTGTCGCCAGCCTGATCCTCATCACCGAGGCCACCGTCTCCGATGTGCCCAAAAACACTCAGCTTGAGGACGCTATCGCTGCTGCTACCGCTGGTCAGCAGGGCGGCGGTATGTACTAAGGCCGACAAGGTCTAGAACTCCCACCGGGAATCCGGGGGCGGGACGGGGACTTCTCTCCGGAACGTCCTCGGACATGCAAAGAGGCTCCGCATCGCGCTTCGCGCTGCGGAGCCTCTTTGCGTCCTGACGCTCCTATTTGGCAAGGTGTTTTTTAGAATCCAATTTGTGCTCGGCCTCGAACGCCTGCCTGTCCCAATCGAGCGGGAGCCCCGCCTCGACCCATGCCTCGTAGGCCCTCCTTATGGGCTTGAGCTCCCTTTGGCCCCTCTCCAGCATCGAGATGTACTTCTCGCTGGTGCCCAGTATGGACGCCGCCCTCACCTGGCTGACCCTCGCCGCGCGCCTGGCCGCCACGAGCTCCGAGGCGTCCTCGGGCCTCCTGATCTCGTGCGGGCGCATCAGCGCCCGGTACGCCTCCCTGGCCACGTAGCGCTTGAGGCACCTCATGACCTCCCTGTCGCTCTTCCCCCGCGCCCTGGCCCTCTCGGCGTACTCGGCGGTCTCGGGGTCGCGCATGACCCTCTGCCTCGCGATCTCGTGCAGCGCGCTGTTCGCCTGCCGGTCGCCGCCCCTGTTGAGCCTGTGCCTCACGGTCTTGCCGCTCGAGGCGGGGATGGGGCAGGCCCCGCATATCGCCGCGAACGACGCCTCGGAGCGCAGCCTGCCCGGGTTGTCCCCGGCCGCGACCGCGAGCTTGGCCGCGCTCACGGGCCCGCACCCGTACATCGCCAGCAGCGCGGGGCAGTTCTCCTCCGGGGACGCCTCGATCGCGCGCTCCATGTCGAGCGCCGCGTCGCGCGCCGCCGCCCACAGGTCCGCCAGCGCGCCGAGCGCGGCGCCCAGCGCGCCCTCGGCGCGCACGGCCTCCACGAACGCCTCGCGGCCGAGCCCGCCTTCGGGCCATGCGGGCGCGG
>CAJMHR010000020.1 GCA_905213265.1 uncultured Collinsella sp. | reverse complement strand
GGTTTAAAACCGGGCTCGAACAAACACGCCTATTGACAATGGCTTTCTCATATTAAAGGCTCAGCGATTGGATCGGTCGCTACTCCGCCCAGGTGGTTTGCTGGAGCGGGACGGACCGTCGGCAGCTTTTGACCGAGTGCCAGGCAAAGCATATCGATCTTTCCGTATTTCCTACGGACTGGGCCGATCTACAGACGTTTTACACCTCGATCATTGACGCTGGCAGCCACGGGCGCGTCTCGTTCGGCGACGCGGCAACGTGGTTTGGCATCGAGTTTGACGAGTCGACGGGGCACGCCCACAGTGCTCTGACCGATGCGCGCGTAACCGCCAAATTGCTCAAGCAGATGATGGACGGGGACTACCACGTGAGCCCGCGCGCCCAGGAAGTCCGCCAGCGGTGGGGGATGGGCGAGCGGGCCCAGACACGCCTTTCCAGCAAGTGCCCCGAGCTGGGCGACCTGCTGCTGAGACTGAAGGCGGAGGGGAGGTAGGCCTTTTGAGAACGCCATTCGGTTTGGCATGGCGGAGCTGTAAGCGCGACTCCGCCCTGCTGTTTGAATCGAAGCGTCAACCAGTATGACGAGCTGTCTGGTCTGTCTGCCTACACCCCCGCGATCCCGCGCGCGGCACTCAGCAGCTCGTACTCCCTCTGGCTCCACTGGCGCAGCTTGGCCGCGCGCACGGCGTCGCGGCACAGGTCCAGGAACACCTCGGCTGTCTCGCAGAAGCACTCACGGGCAAAGGTGCCAGATCCGTCCGCAACGCACTTGCCGTCGGCAAAGAGCTTCCAGCTGGACGGCTCGCGCGAGTCATCTCCGAGCAACTTGATCTGCAACACATGTGGATTGCCAGCAGCACAGAGCTCTTCCTCGAGCACCTGCACGGTAAAGCGCATCTGGTGGGAGAGGCTGCTCTTGACCATGGCCGAGGCATAGCCGTTCGGCTTGTCCAGAAGATGCATGTGATTCGGTTTGACGACCAGATTGTGGAAGTTGCGCTCACTGCGCACGGAGAAATTGTCCATACGGACTCCTTTCATCGATGTTGGCAGGGCCACCGTGCCTCTTGGCCGGTTGGCGTCGGGATCGTGGAGCCAACTCTCTACCCCGACTCTGGATAAAACGCGCCCGCTCCTTGCGGGCACGATGGAGTCTATCAGCACGCGCGGACAGAAATCAAGCGCCGCCTGCGAAATGACGCGCAGACGGCGCTTGATTTCGCCGGCTGCTGCTAGGCTTAAATCAGAAAAAGTGTCGAAATCTCCCGTGTAAAAGTACGGAAAAGTGTCGTAATACACACTTTAATACCTCGAAAAAGTGTCGAAATGAGCACCTAACAACTACGAAAAAGTGTATCCTAGTGCTAAAACAGCATGTAATAAGGGGTACGCTTATGCTACAGAGAAAAGCGAAAGCACAGTTTGAATCTTGGCTTGCCTCGTCGCCTAACAAGGCTCTTTTGGTTAAGGGCGCTCGACAGGTAGGAAAGTCATATTCGGTCAACGTCTTTGCAAACGAATCGTTCGAAAATGTCGTGACGTTCGACCTTATCGCCGACGCGTCCGTGCGCGATTCGTTTTTGGCGGCGAAAAGTGCGGACGACCTGCTTATGCGCATGTCTATCGCTGCGACGCAGCCGATGGTTGCGAACAAGACCGTCGTGGTTATCGACGAGGTGCAGCGATGCCCCAACGTGGTGACGTTTGTCAAATACCTGGTCCAGCGCGGCGACTTTCGATACATCCTTACCGGATCGCTCCTTGGCGTTGAGCTCGAGGGCATCGATTCCCTGCCGGTGGGGTATGTCGAGCAGGTCCAGATGTACCCGCTCGACTTTGAAGAGTTTTGCTGGGCAAATGGCGTTGGTGCCAGCGTGTTTGACATGCTCAGGGGCTGTCTAAAGGATGAAGGGGAGCTCCCCGGCTATCTGTATGACCGCTTGCTCGATCTGTTCCATCAGTATGTGGTGGTGGGAGGCATGCCTGACGCGGTCAATTCCTTCTTGGCGACGCGCAATGTCGACGAGGTTCGAAACATCCACCGCGATCTTCACGCCCTGTATCGCGATGACATCGCAAAGTACGCTCCGCCCGAGCTACGCTTGGTTATTCGCGATATCTATGATTTGATTCCCAGCGAGGCCGGCTCCAAAAACAAGCGATTCAAACTGTCGTCGATTAACGGTGTCAAACGTTTTTCTCAGGTGACAGATCATTTTCTATGGCTATCGGAGGCGGGTGTCGCGCTTCCCGTGTATAACGTAACGGCGCCCGTGGCACCCCTTTTATTGGGGGAGCAACGAAATCTGTTTAAGCTGTTTTACTTGGACACCGGAATGCTCATGTCGTCGTATTCCAAAAAGGTCGCCCAAGGCGTTTTTGATGGGGAGGCGGAAGACGCCTTTGGCATGAATATGGGGGCGGCGTTTGAGGGCTTCGTTGCCCAAGAGCTCAAAGCTCATGGATTTAGATTGCGCTACTTTACATCGAAAAAGGTTGGCGAGCTCGATTTTGTTGAGGAGACGCTCGATGGGGAAGTGCTTGCTATCGAGGTCAAATCGGGCAAGAGCTTTAAGTCCCACGCGGCGCTCGACAACGCGCTCGTGACGAAGGGTTACGGAATCGACCGTGCTCTGGTGCTTGCTGAGTGCAACCTGCACCGCGATGGAGAAGTGTTGTATCTGCCCATCTTTATGGCGGGCCTTTTGGAGCCGTAACGCGTTGCCGGCCCTTCCAGCCCTCCTTTAACCTTCGCTACTCGTCTCCGTCGTTGGGGTCGCCCTTGAGGGTGTTGATGTCCAGGTACTGGTTGTCGTCCTCTGCTTTCTGCGTTGCCGATTCGGACGCGGTGGGGCCGCGGAATAGCTGGAATCCCTCAAATGCGATCACGCCGAGCAGAGCGATGATGATGGCGATAAAGACAACCTTTGCCGCATGCGAAAACTCCGAAAAGCGCGGCGGTTCTTCTTCGGTGTGGTAATCGGCGGCGCGCTTATCGTCGGTGCCGTGGGTATACGACGATGCCGAGGCTGCCTTTACGCTCGCTTGGTTGTAATCGGGGGCGGGCGTGGCAGCAAACGGGTCACGAGAATAGCCGCGCGACGCTTGGCCGTAATCCTCGGTTTCGATGCGGCTGGCGCGAGGCTGTTCGCTCGGGCGGTTGGCGTATGCTGCGGTGCTGTCGTATGCGGAGTCGCGTTCCTCGGCAGCCGCAAACAGTGGGTTTACTGGAATGTCGAGCGCCGGCATGCCGCCCGAGGTCTCGTCCAGATCTGCCGCCGCCCAGGAATCAAAGGCAAACTGACGGTTGGAAAGATCATCCAGATCCATGACAGGCGGCTCGAGCTCGGGCTCGGGAGCCGTGTATGCCGACTGCTGCGGGGCAGCGTGGCGAATCGTGCTGTCTGCCGTGGGGCGCTGTGCCGCTGCGGCGAGAAACGCCGCCGTCTCGGACGGATCGCTGGCAGGACGGGGTGCAGGGGCGGCTTTACGCGTCGCCTGCACGATGGGACGGGTGGCAAAGTCGTCCGCGGGTACGGATGCCGGCGCGGGTGTGGCGGAAGGTGCGAGCTTTGCGCTTGTCGGGCGAGCTCCGCCGCCCATGAGTTCCTCGGCGGTCCAGGGGCGGTCGCTCATCACGTCGTCGAGGCTCAACGCAAACAGATCGTCTTCGCCCTCGTCAAACGCGTGTTTCGCATGCCTGGCGCCAGAAACGGTGCCTCCGCGGCCGTTGCGTGATGCGTTGTTCGACCCCATCTTGTTCCATCCTTTCGAAATACTCGCATTCATCGATTATATGGAACTTGCCTAGCGGCCGACTCTCGGATTCGTGCATTCCAGAACTCGCGCCCAAAAGGGGATGGGCGATCCGGCCGAGTTGCCTACTTGTCGCCGGCGGCAGCCTTTGCCTCGTTGAGGTAGCTATAGAAGCTGTACTTTGAGATGCCGAAGAACTCGCAGGCACGCTCGCTCGACTTGGAAATGAGGAAGGCGCCGCGACGGTCGAGGTAGCCAATGGCGCGGATGCGCTCGTCTTTGGTCATGAGCGCCGCGGGCTTGCCCACAAACTGTTCGCACTCGCGCAGCAGGTCTTCGAGCAGGTCGCCGATGTTTTTGGTAATGGGCTCGGGCTCGGTGTAGCCCGTGCCGCCAGTGCCGGTAAAGGCATCGAGCGAGCGCTCAAAAGCCTTCATGAGCGTAATGTCAAAGTTAATGCCCAAAATGCCGACGGGCTTGCCCTCGTCGTTGCGGATAAAGATGGTCGAGGACTTGAGCAGCTTGCCATCGGCGGTTTTGGTGAGGTATGGCTCGCGGTCGTGCACGTCGGCGGTGCCATCGTGCATGGACTCAAGCACAATATGGCTGGGACCGTCACCTAGTTTGCGCCCGCTGACGTGGCCGTTTTCGATCACTACGATGGAGTGGTCCACGTCCTCGGTCTCCAGATCGTGGACGACGATTTCGCAGTTGGGGCCAAACTGGAGCGCCAGGCCGTGTGCAAGGCGCTTGTAAAACTCAATCTGTGCGGGGGTCATGGGTGCCTTCCTAAAAAATAGTTTGGGCTCACTTTGCCATAAACCCCACTTGTTCGCAAATAACGAAAGCGTCGCTGCGTTATGTAACCGTTCGGCGGCGAAAAAGTACCGATTACGGCAACAAACAATTTGTTAGGTTTAGCAATCAAAAAGTGTGATAGAACAGTGCTAACAAACTTTTTGTTTGGCATCCACATAAAAGTTCAGTCGCATGAATGGGAATGGGCTGAAACGCGTATGCGGGGGCCGGCAAGAGAGGACTTAAGGAGTTCACCGTATGGCCGATAAGATCCAGTGGGCGGGCAACACGATGCCCAAGAGCGATGACAAGCACTTGGGAATCATGAGCCTCGACCACGTGAAGAAGGCCCGCGCCTTCCACCAGTCGTTCCCCCAGTACACCGTCACTCCGCTTGCCCGCCTGGACGGCCAGGCTGCACGCCTGGGCCTTTCCAACCTGTGCGTTAAGGATGAGAGCTATCGCTTTGGCCTCAACGCCTTTAAGGTTCTGGGCGGTTCGTTTGCCATGGCCAACTACATTGCCGACGAGACCGGCAAGGACGTTGCCGAGTGCACCTTCGATTACCTGACCTCCGATCAGCTTGCCAAGGACTTTGGCCAGGCTACCTTCTTTACCGCCACCGACGGCAACCATGGCCGCGGCGTGGCATGGGCTGCCAACAAGCTGGGCCAGAAGGCCGTCGTGCACATGCCCAAGGGTTCCACCAAGCCTCGCTTCGATAACATCGCCGCCGAGGGCGCCACGGTGACGATCGAAGAGGTCAACTACGACGAGTGCGTGCGCATGGCCGCCGCCGAGGCCGACGCCTGCGAGCGCGGCGTCATCGTTCAGGACACCGCCTGGGAGGGCTACGAGAAGATTCCGTCCTGGATCATGGAGGGCTACGGCACCATGGCTTCCGAGGCTGCCGAGCAGCTGCGCGAGATGGCCATCAACCGCCCGACGCACGTCTTTGTCCAGGCTGGCGTAGGCTCGCTCGCCGGCGCCGTGGTGGGCTACTTCACCAACCTGTATCCCGATAACCCGCCCACCTTTGTCGTGGTCGAGTGCGCTCCGGCCGCCTGCCTGTACAAGGGCGCTGCCGCCGGCGACGGCGATCCGCGCATCGTGGACGGCGACATGCCCTCCATCATGGCCGGCCTGTGCTGCGGCGAGCCCAACATCCTGGGCTGGGATATCCTGCGCAACCACACCACCGCCTTCGTGTCCTGCCCCGACTGGGTCACCGCTCGCGGCATGCGCACCCTGGGCGCTCCCGAGAAGGGCGACCCGCGCGTCATCTCCGGCGAGTCCGGCGCGGTGACCACCGGCCTGGTCGAGACCCTCATGCTCGATCCCGAGTACGCCGAGCTCAAGGAGCTCATCGGCCTGGACAAGACGAGCTCCGTACTCTGCTTCTCCACGGAAGGTGACACGGATCCCGACCAGTACCGTCGCATCGTCTGGGAAGGCGAATACCCCACTTGCTAATACTGGGCGGAGTAAATAGGTATCGCTCCGCCACCCCACAGGTAGATTCCTTCGTTTGAAAGGTTATGAACAATGGCTAAAGAACTCGATTTCGACGCTATCAAGGCTGCTGCTGAGTCCCACCGTGCTGATATGTCGCGTTTTCTTCGCGCAATGATCTCCCATCCCTCTGAGTCCTGCGAGGAAGGCGAGGTTGTCGCCTGCATCAAGGCCGAGATGGAGAGCCTTGGCTATGACGAGGTCAAGGTCGACGGCCTGGGCAACGTCATGGGCTTTATGGGCGAGGGCGACAAGATCATCGCCATCGACTCTCACATCGACACCGTCGGCATCGGCAACATCGAGAACTGGGATGCCGATCCCTATGAGGGCTACGAGACCGACGAGATCATCTACGGCCGCGGCGGCTCCGACCAGGAGGGTGGCATGGCTTCTGCTACCTATGCTGCCAAGATGATGAAGGACATGGGCCTTATCCCCGAGGGCTACAAGATCATGGTCGTCGGTACCGTCCAGGAAGAGGACTGCGACGGCATGTGCTGGCAGTACATCTACAACAAGGACGGCATTAAGCCCGAGTTCGTCATTTCCACCGAGCCCACCGACGGCGGCATCTATCGCGGTCACCGCGGCCGCATGGAGATCCGCGTTGACGTTCACGGCACCTCCTGCCACGGCTCCGCTCCCGACCGCGGCGATAACGCCATCTACAAGATGGCCGACATCATCGCTGACGTCCGCGCCCTCAACAACAACGGCTGCGACGAGTCGACCGACATCAAGGGCCTCGTCAAGATGCTCGACCCCAAGTACAACCCCGAGCACTACGAGGATGCCCGCTTCCTGGGCCGCGGCACCTGCACCGTCAGCCAGATCTTCTACACCAGCCCCAGCCGCTGCGCTGTCGCTGACTCCTGCGCCATCTCCATCGACCGTCGTATGACCGCCGGTGAGACCTGGGAGTCCTGCCTGGACGAGATCCGTAACCTGCCGGCCGCCAAGAAGTACGGCGACGACGTGAAGGTCTCCATGTACATGTATGACCGTCCGTCCTGGACCGGCGAGGTCTACGAGACCGAGGCTTACTTCCCCACGTGGATCAACAAGGAGACCGCTCCGCACGTCAAGGCCCTCGTCGATGCCCACAAGGCCATGTTCGGTGACGAGCGCATCGGCTGCGAGCCCAGCATGGACAAGCGCACCGGTCGCCCGCTGTGCGACAAGTGGACCTTCTCCACGAACTGCGTTTCCATCCAGGGCCGCTATGGCATCCCCTGCGTCGGCTTTGGCCCGGGTGCCGAGTCTCAGGCTCACGCTCCCAACGAGGTCACCTACAAGGACGACCTGGTCACCGCTGCCGCCATGTATGTGGCTGCCCTGAACCTCTACGATCCGAGCCAGGCCGATGGCGACGCCACCGTGTTCCGCGCCGGTCTGACCAACAACAAGATCGACTAGTCCCATTCCTTGATCTTGTTGAGCCGGGGGCCGCTCGTGTCTCCGGCACCCCCTGTTGACTTGGGGCCCGCGGTCGTTATCTCCCATGCTTCCTCAACGGTAGCGGGTCCTCGTCATGGTGCTCTGCATGTTCTAGCCACACGCGCATGCCGGAACACATCTGCTCATTGCAATCGTTTCATCTTTAGAAAGGATATTTACATGGACGCCAAGTTTACCGAGCTCGTCGAGCAGCTGAACGGCCTCGATTTTAAGGGCATGTACGGCAGCGACTTCCTGCACACCTGGGACAAGACCACCGATGAGCTCAAGGCGCTCTACATCGTCGCCGACGCTCTGCGCGAGCTGCGCGAGAACAACGTTTCGTCCAAGATCTTCGATTCGGGCCTGGCCGTCTCGCTGTTCCGCGACAACTCCACCCGTACGCGCTTCTCCTTCTCTAAGGCCGCCAACCTGCTCGGCCTTGAGCTGCAGGACCTGGACGAGAAGAAGTCCCAGATCGCTCACGGCGAGACCGTCCGCGAGACCGCTACCATGATCTCCTTCATGGCCGACGTCATCGGCATCCGCGACGACATGTACATCGGCAAGGGCGACGCCTACATGGCTGAGGTCTCCGAGTCTGTCCAGCAGGCCTACGAGGACGGCGTTCTGGATCACCGTCCCACGCTCATCTCCCTGCAGTCCGACTCCGATCACCCCACGCAGTCCTCTGCCGACATGCTCTACCTCATCAACGAGTTTGGCGGCCTTAAGAACCTCAAGGGCAAGAAGGTTGCCGTCACCTGGGCCTATTCGCCCTCTTACGGCAAGCCGCTGTCCTGCCCGCAGTCGCTGATCAGCCTGCTGCCCCGTTTTGGCATGGACGTCACCCTGGCTCACCCCGAGGGCTACGACCTCATGCCCGAGGTCGTCGAGCGTGCCAAGAGCTATGCCGCCGAGTCCGGCACCACCTTTAAGCAGGTCAACACCATGTCCGAGGCCTTCGAGGGCGCCGACATCGTGATCCCCAAGAGCTGGGCTCCGTTTGCCGCCATGGAGAAGCGCACCAACCTGTACGCCGAGGGCGACGACGCCGGCATCGCAGCGCTCGAGAAGGAGCTGCTCGCTCAGAACGCTACGCATCAGGATTGGTGCTCCACGACCGAGCTCATGGAGAAGACTGCCAACGGCCAGGACACCATCTTTATGCACCCGCTGCCTGCCGACATCTCCGGTGTCTCCTGCGAGCACGGCGAGGTCAACGCCGACGTCTTCGACATGCACCGTGTGGGCATGTACAAGGAGGCCAGCTACAAGCCGTACGCCATCGCAGCCATGATGTTCCTGCAGAAGGTTGCCGACCCCGCCGCTACCCTCAAGGCCCTCGACGAGCGCAACACCGCCCGTTGGTTCCAGGCCTAAAGCTGGGCTGAGGTAAACCATGTAAAGGGGGCGCTCTGCCAACCGGCGGGGTGCCCCCTTTTTGCATCGGGGGCATGCGGGATAAGCGCTTTCGATGTAGATGCCCCGCGGCGCGAGTTATGGGTACGATGGTTTCAGGGGAGGTATCGCCATGAAACTTGGTTGCGTCATTATGGCTTCGGGCGAGGGCAAGCGGTTTGGCTCTAACAAGATGCTTGCCGATATCTATGGCGAGCCGCTGATTGCCCGGACCATCGATTCGGTTCCCCGGGGCTTTGACGTCGTGGTTTCGACGCGTTGGCCCGAGGTCGCCCAGATTTGCGAGGACAAGCATTGCCCGTGCGTGCTGCACGATGGCGAGCTGCGTAGCGAAAGCGTCCGTGCGGGCCTTTCGTGGGGGGTCGATCGCAACTGGAAAGGCTGCCTCTTTTTGCCGGGCGACCAGCCGCTCGTGAGTTCGGATTCTTTTGAGGCTATGGTTCGTGCATTTGACGAGCGTGGCCGCAAGCATCCGGTGCGTCTTGCGTGCAACGGTGAGCCTTCGAGCCCGGTGCTCTTTCCGGCGGAACTGTTCGATGCACTTATGTGTCTCGAGGGCAAGGACGGCGGCGGTTCGATTCTCAAGGGCCGTATCGACGTGGTGCTGGTCGAGGCGCGTGCCTACGAGCTGTGGGACGTCGATACCGCCAAGGGACAGCAACGCATAACGGAGCATATCGCTGCCTGCTCGTATTTTGATCGCGTGGCCAACTGTATTAATCAATAAGGAGCAACATGATCATCATCAAAAACGGCGCGCTCGTGACGCCACAGGGACTTCGCCGCGCCGATCTTGCTATGGAGGGCGATAAGATCGTGCGGATCGTCGCGGCGATTGAGCCGGCCGAGGGCGATACCGTCGAGGATGCCGCGGGCTGCTGGGTGTTTCCCGGCTTTATCGACGGCCACACGCACATGCAGTGCTGGACTGGCATGGATTGGACGGCCGATAGCTTTGAGACCGGCACGCGCGCGGCTGCCTGCGGCGGCACGACGACCATTGTGGACTACGCGACGGCCGATCGCGGCGTGACCATGCCCGATGCCTTGGCCGAGTGGCATCGCCGCGCCGACGGAACCTGCACGGCCAACTACGCCCTTCATATGGCACTCGCCGAGTGGAACGAGCGCAACCGCGCCGATCTTTCGGCCATGCGCGAGGCAGGCGTATCGTCGTTTAAGACCTACTTTGCCTACGACCATCTGCGCCTGGACGACGCCGAGACGCTCGAGGTACTGGAGGAGCTCAAACGCCTGGGCGGTATCCTCTGCGTGCATTGCGAGAACGGCACGTTGGTGAATGAACTGCAGAAGCGCGTGTACGAGCAGGGGATTCATGGGCCCGAGGGGCACGCGCTCAGCCGTCCGGACGTGTGCGAGGCCGAGGCCGTGAGCCGTCTGTTGTATCTGGCGCACCTGGCCGGCGACGCCCCAGTCAACGTGGTGCACCTTTCGACCAAGCTGGGGCTCGAGGCCATTCGTGCCGCCAAGGCGCGCGGGCAGAAGAATATCTATGTCGAGACCTGCCCTCAATATCTGATGCTTGACGATACCTGTTATCTGGAGCAGGGAGAGGATGGCTTTGCGGGTGCCAAGTATGTGATGAGTCCGCCGCTGCGCCATGCCGGCGACCGTGCGGCACTGCGCGAGGCGCTTGTGGCCGGCGAGATCGATACGATTGCGACCGACCACTGCAGCTTTAACCTGCACGGGCAAAAGGACCGTGGGCGCGACGATTTCCGTGCGATTCCCAACGGCGGGCCCGGTGTGGAGCATCGTCCCGTCGCGATTGCCACGAGCTTTGAAGGGCAACTGGGCCCCGAGGATCTCTGCCGCCTGATGAGCGAGAACCCGGCACGCGTCTTTGGCATGTATCCGCGCAAGGGATGTCTTGCCGAGGGCGCCGATGCCGACGTGTGCGTGTGGGATCCCAAGGCACGCTGGACCATTCGCGCGGCGACGCAGCATCAGGCCGTGGACTACACGCCGCTCGAGGGCTTTGAGGCACATGGCCGCGCCAAGGCTGTGTTTGTGAACGGCGTGCTGGCCGCGCGCGACGGCGAGCCCACCGGAGCCCAACCCGGCCGCTACGTCCCCCGCTAGCAGCAAAGATGCTGTGTCCCCTCCTCAGTTGCGGTGAAATACGGACTGTTTGCGGCCGTCAGGCGGCCAAACAGTCCGTATTTCACCGCAACTGAGGAGATGGGGCCGGCTATTTGAGGCTGGTGGCGATGAGGGGGCGGCCGAGGGCGGCCTCAAAGCGGTCGGCCATCGTGGGGTCGGCAAGCGTGTCGACTTGGTTGAGCATGACGCGGGCATTGTTGAGGCTCAGCATCCGCAGCTCGACATTGAGCACCATGGCGACGCGCTCTGGGGTGGCAATGTCGGTGGGCTCGCAGCCGCAGCGCTCGCAGAAGAGCTCGGGGCGGTGGACAACCTCGGCGACGGGCTTGCCGAGCCCCGAGGCGCCGACGATCCAGACAACGTTTGCCGCGGCGGCGGGAATCACCGGCTCCCAGGCGGCATGCGCCTTGAGCGGGAGTCGCTTGCTGCCATCTGCCTCGGCCAACACATAGTCATAGCGCTGCGCCAGCTCGTTGAGCGGCTCGGCAGGGGAGGAGAGCTTGCCCGTCTCCGGGTCCAAAACACCCGCCTGGCAGATACTTCCGCGGCTCATGCCCGCGCATGCCTCGCAGGTGCAACCGGGGACATGCGAGGCACCCGGCTTCCAAGGCGCGGCGTCCAAGCGACGGCTCGACCCGTCCCACGGCACGCCGGCGACGGGGAACATATGCGTGGTGGTGCAGAGGAGCGCGCGGCCGCCAGCGCGCATAAGCTCAAGGCCGAGCGTCTTTAGCAAGGTCGACTTGCCACCGCTGCCGATAATCGCGGTAATGCCCGGCTCGATCCTGAGCGCCGAGACAAGATTGCCGCTAACCGTTTCCATCTGTTCACCGCCGTATAATACTATGATAATAAATAATCATCAGAGTAGCGGTCGAACCGCTTTTGCTCTGCTCAAACCGTAGCACAGGGAGGTGCCCCGGGAATGCTCGTTTATGTTCGCGGCGCCGGCGATATCGCCACGGGTGTCGCTGCCCGTCTGGTACGTGCTGGCGTGTCGGTTGTCATGGCCGATATCGCGGTCCCCACGTGCATCCGTCGCACAATCAGTTTTTGCGAGGCCATTCGCTTGGGCGAGGTCGAGGTCGAGGGCATTCGCGCCCGCTTGGCGCAGACGGCGGCCGAGGCGCTTGAGATTACCCAAGCGGGGGATGTCGCCGTGGTGGTGGACCCCCAGGCTAAGATGCTCGACGAACTTAAGCCCGCGGCTGTGGTCGACGCGATTCTGGCCAAGCGTAACTTGGGCACCACGCGCGACATGGCGCCTGCCGTCATCGCTGTGGGGCCGGGCTTTACCGCGCCGGTTGACTGCGACGCCGTGGTCGAGACCATGCGCGGGCATTTTCTCGGCCGTGTCATTACCCAAGGTTCGCCCCAGCCCAACACGGGGGTGCCGGGCATTATCGCCGGCTATGGCAAAGAGCGCGTTATCCACAGCCCCGTCGCCGGCGTGTTTCGGTCCGACCGAGCAATCGGCGACATCGTGAGCGCCGGAGACGTGATTGGCTACGCGGGCGATACGCCCATGTGCACGCAGATCGATGGTTGCCTGCGCGGCCTCTTGGCCGACGGCGTTCAGGTGACCGAGGGCTTTAAGTGTGCCGACGTCGACCCGCGCGGCGATGCCAGCTATATCAATTACATTTCGGACAAGGCGACGTCGGTCGGCGGCGGCGTGCTTGAGGCACTCGCTATGCTCACCGATGTCTTTAGAAGATAGAAGGCGGCAATGGAAAAGCTCGATGTTGTGAATGCTGCGCTTGTCGCCCTGCGTGCTGGCGAGACGTGCGAGCTGGTGGTCGTGGCCGGCACGGCGGGGTCGTCGCCGCGCGGTGTGGGCGCCTGGATGGCCGTCTTTGCCGACGGTAGCCAGGCGGGCACCATCGGCGGCGGCAAGATCGAGCTCTTTGCGCTGAACGAGGCGCGCGAGCTGCTGGCCGGGGGTCAATCGCGTCTGGTCCGCTACACCATGGGCGGCGAGAACTCCGATACCGGCATGATCTGCGGCGGAGCCATCTGCCTGTGCTATCTGCATCTGGATGCGACCCAGGCACTGTTGTTCCAGGAAATTGCCGACGTCTTGGCCTATCGGCGCATCGGCGACTTCGTCATCGACTTTGAGCCGTTTATCGCAAGCGCGCTCGAGGGCGATGTGGCCGGGTACCATGGCGAGCAATCGCGCCGCACCATTGCGGGCTGCCCCGGGCTTTCACTGGTGGAGGAGGGGAGTAAGGTCACCTACACCAACGCCGCCTCCGAGATTTCCCCGGCGCACATCGAGACGCTCTGCCCCGAGGGCCTGACCTATATCTTTGGCTGCGGCCACGTGGGCGCCGCGACGGCGCGGGTGCTCACGGCGGCGGGCTTTGCCGTTGTAGCGTGCGACGACCGCCCCGGCACGTTGACCCCCGAATGGGTGCCCGGTGTCTACGACCGTCGTCTGGTCGACTACAAGAGCCTGAGCAAGCAGTGCCCCATCGGCCCGCGCGACCTGGTGGTCGTCGCCACGGCGGGCCACAAGTCCGATATCGACGTGGTGATTCAGGCCATGCGCGCCAAACCCGCCTACCTGGGCTGCCTGGGCTCGCGCCGTAAGACGGCCTTTGTGCGCGCCCGCTTGGAGCAGGAGGGCTTTACGCAGGAGCAAATCGACGAGTTGCACCTGCCGATCGGCGTTGCCATCGAGGCTGAGGACCCCGAGGAGATCGCCATCTCCATCGCCGCCGAGATGATCCACCTGCGCCGCACCAAGCTCGTCCCCCGCAAGCGCTAATCGTATCCCCACCAATTAAGTTGCGGTGAAATACGGATTGTTTAAGCCTGTTAGGCCGCCCAACAGTCCCTATTTCACCGCAACTGCTTTTTGGGACCCATTTGTGCGGGGGAGTTGTGGAGTTGTGCAGGCAGACGAGGTTTTTCTGGAAATACGCTCCCGATGCGCGTATAGTACCGATTGTTTTGTCGGCTCCTGCTGCGTCGAGTCCAAACCGCGAAATGCCATGAGCGGCGCGGATGCAGTCAGGAGGCACGAGGACAACCCACCGTGGCCACGCCCCGTGCTTAAAACCCCAAGAAGGAGTGAACAATGGCAGAAGAGAAGTATGTGCCGCGTCTGAAGACCAAGTACAACAACGAGGTCAAGCAGCAGCTTCAGGACAAGTTCCAGTACGAGAACGTCATGATGATCCCCAAGTTTGAGAAGATCGTCGTGAACATGGGTGTCGGCGAGGCCGCTACCGATTCCAAGGCCATCGACGGTGCCGTGCGCGACCTGCGCGCCATCACCGGCCAGCAGCCGATGATCACCCGTGCCCGCAAGTCCATCGCTACCTTCCGCCTGCGCGCTGGTATGCCGATCGGCTGCAAGGTTACCCTGCGTGGCGACCGTATGTGGGAGTTCTTCGATCGTCTGACCTCCGTCGCGATCCCCCGTATCCGCGACTTCCGCGGCATCTCCGCCAAGAGCTTCGACGGCCGTGGTAACTTCTCCATGGGCGTCACCGAGCAGCTCATCTTCCCCGAGATCGACTTCGACTCCGTCGATCACCAGCGTGGTATGGACATCACTTTCGTGACCACCGCCAACACCGATGAGGAGGCCAAGGCCCTTCTGGACGCCTTCGGTTTCCCGTTCAAGAAATAGGTTCACCTGCCCTATAAGCGCCGTTCTCACAAGGGGGCGGCGCTTGGGGCGAACAATACTCTATGTGAGGAGGATATAAGTGGCTAAGACATCGATGATCGTCAAGTGCAATCGCAAGCAGAAGTTCTCTACTCGTGAGTACACGCGCTGCCAGCGCTGCGGCCGTCCGCACTCTGTGTACCGCAAGTTCGGCCTGTGCCGTGTCTGCTTCCGCGAGCTTGCACTCAAGGGCGAGCTTCCCGGCGTTAAGAAGGCCAGCTGGTAAGTCACTACCAGCGTTTCAAGCATCAGTTTGGAACAGGGAAAACGCGCTAAAAAGGCTTTGCCGTTAAGGGCGGCGAAGAACCAAGAGCACGTGTTCATCAAGAACGAAGGAGAATCTGTATGAACCTTACAGACCCGATCGCAGATATGCTTACGCGCATCCGTAACGCTAACTCTGTGAACAAGGCCACGGTCTCCATGCCGAGCAGCAAGAAGCTCGTCGAGATCGCTCGTGTTCTGCACGAGGAGGGCTACATCGAGGGCTACGATGTCGAGGACACCGTTCCCCAGAAGACTCTGCACATCACGCTTAAGTATGGTCCCAAGAAGGCTAAGGTCATCAACGGCATCCGCCGCATTTCCAAGCCGGGCCTGCGTAAGTACACCGGCGTTGCCGACATGCCCCGCGTCCGCGGTGGCCTTGGTACCGCCATTATTTCCACCAGCCATGGCGTCATGACCGACCGCGATGCTCGCAAGCACAACGTCGGCGGCGAGATTATCGCTTACGTCTGGTAATTCGCTCGGTAGGTAGAAGGAAAGGAGATCACCGTGTCTCGTATCGGTAATAAGCCTGTCCAGATTCCCGCCGGAGTCGAAGTGGCAGTCAACGGCAACAACGTTGTCGTCAAGGGCCCCAAGGGCCAGCTCGAGCTCGATGTCTTTGAGAAGCTCGCTATCAACGTCGAGGACAACGTCCTCACCGTTTCCCGTCCCGACGACGAGCGTGAGACCCGTGCCCGCCACGGCCTCACCCGCGCCCTCATCCACAACATGGTTGTTGGCGTTTCCGAGGGCTTCGAGAAGAAGCTCGAGCTCGCCGGCGTCGGTTACCGCGTGCAGCAGAAGGGCAAGAGCCTCGAGTTCTCCCTGGGCTTCTCGCACCCCGTGATCGTCGAGGCTCCCGAGGGCATCACCTTCGAGGTTCCCGACAACACCCACGTGAACGTCAAGGGTATCAACAAGCAGCAGGTCGGTCAGATCGCCGCTGAGATCCGCGGCCATCGTCCTCCCGAGCCTTACAAGGGCAAGGGTATCCACTATGTCGGCGAGCACATCCGCCGCAAGCTGGGTAAGGCCGCCAAGTAGTCGTAACCGACTCACTCGCATAAGACCAGCACCCCGTTAGGTGCTGGCAAGATCAACCTTTTTAGGAGTTTACGTATGAACAAGCATAAGGCGAAGCTGGAAGGCCTCAAGCGTCGTCAGCGTCGTGTTCGCGGCAAGGTCTCGGGTACCGCCGAGCGTCCGCGTCTTCGCGTGACCCGTACTAACGCCAACATCTATGCCCAGATCATCGACGACAGCAAGGGCTCCAGCCTGACGCTCGTCTCCGCCTCGACCCTCGAGGCCGAGTTCAAGGGCACCCACACCTCGAACAAGGAGGCTGCGGAGAAGGTCGGTCAGCTCGTTGGCAAGCGTGCCATCGAGGCCGGCATCACCAAGGTCGCTTTCGATCGTGGTGGCCGTATCTACCATGGCCGCGTCAAGGCCCTCGCCGACGGTGCTCGTGCCGCCGGTCTCGAGTTCTAGGAGGTATGTAGCACATGGCTCGTAATCAGAAGCAGCAGCGCGAGGCCTCCGAGTTCGAGGAGCGCGTCGTTTACATCAACCGCGTGTCGAAGACCGTCAAGGGTGGTCGTCGCATGAGCCTCGTCGCTCTCGTCGTCGTTGGCGACGGCAAGGGCAACGTCGGCGTTGGCATGGGCAAGTCCGCTGAGGTGCCCATGGCCATCTCCAAGGCGTCTCTCGATGCCAAGAAGAGCATGTTCCACGTGCCGGTGACCGAGCAGGGCACCATCCCGCACGAGGTTCTCGGCCACTTTGGTGCCGGCCGCATCATCATCAAGCCCGCTGTCGAGGGTACCGGCGTTATCGCCGGCGGCGCTGTGCGTCCCCTCTTTGAGCTTGCTGGCATCAAGAACGTCCTGTCCAAGTCCCTCGGTACCGACAACGGCCTCAACATCATCAAGGCTGCCGTCGAGGGCCTCAAGGAGCTCTCCAGCCCTGAGGACGTCGCGGCTCGCCGTGGCCTGACGGTCTCCGAGATGTTCGTCGGTAAGGAGAACTAAGCATGGCTGACACCATCAAGATCAAGCAGGTCCGCAGCACCAACGGTTGCAAGCAGGACCAGGTCCGTACTGTCCGTGCCCTCGGTCTCCACAGGATCCGCGAGGTTCGCGAGATTGCTGACAACGAGTCCGTCCGCGGCATGATCTTCAAGGTCAAGCACCTTGTCGAGATTGTAGAGGAGTAGCAAATGCAGCTTCACGATCTTACTCCCGCGCCCGGTTCCACCAAGAACCGCAAGCGCGTCGGCCGTGGCAATTCTTCGGGTCACGGCACCACTTCTGGCCGCGGCCAGAAGGGCCAGGGTTCCCGCTCTGGCGGCACTAAGGGTGCCGGCTTCGAGGGTGGCCAGACTCCGCTGGCTATGCGCCTGCCCAAGCTTCCGGGCTTCCGCAACCCCCGTCGTATCGAGTACACCGCTGTTAACGTCGAGCGTCTCGAGCGTAAGTTCGAGGACGGCGCTGTGATCGACGGTGCCGCTCTTAAGGCCGCTCGCATCACCAAGAGCGAGTTCGAGCCCGTCAAGGTGCTCGGCAATGGTGAGCTCACCAAGAAGTTCACGGTCAAGGTCGACAAGGTCAGCGCTTCTGCGCAGGCCAAGATCGAGGCTGCCGGCGGAAAGGTCGAGCTGCCGTGCTAAATGGTCTTAAGAATGCTTTCCGCATCAAAGAATTGCGCGAAAAGATTCTTTTTACCATAGCTATGCTCGTCGTGTACCGCATTGGTGCGCACGTTCCTGTGCCCGGCATTCCCTTCCAGGGGATGCTGGGCCTTTTCTCGACCGATAACAATTCGGTCGCCGCAGGTGCTATGGCCCTCCTGAATCTTTTCTCTGGCGGCGCGTTGAGTTACGTTTCGGTGTTTTCGCTGGGCATCATGCCTTACATCACCAGCTCAATCATCCTCCAGATGCTCCAGGCCGTCGTGCCTTCCCTGCATGAGCTTGCCCGCGAGGGCGAGGTCGGTCAGACCAAGATTACGCAGTATTCGCGTTACCTCACCCTGGCTCTGGCAATCCTCAACTCCGTGGGTTACCTCTTCCTCTTTAAGAGCTTCGGCATCAGCTTTAATGGCGCCGGCGCC
Source organism: uncultured Collinsella sp. (assembly GCA_905213265.1). Lineage (GTDB taxonomy): Bacteria > Actinomycetota > Coriobacteriia > Coriobacteriales > Coriobacteriaceae > Collinsella. Next base: position 25,240 of record CAJMHR010000020.1, on the reverse strand, counting down.
CCCGAGATCATCTTCGACCTCATGATCGTCGGCACGCTCACCGCGGGCGCCATGCTGATCATGTGGATTGGTGAGCTCATCACCCAGCGCGGTATCGGCAATGGCATGTCGCTGATCATCTTCGCGAACATCATGGCCGGTCTGCCGCAGGCCATCTTCTCCAGCACCGAGGGCAATGCCGGTGGCATCATCACCATGGTGATCATCTGCGCCATCATCTTGCTGGTTATCCCGCTGATTGTTTTCCTTGAGCGCGGCCAGCGCCGCATCCCGGTCTCCTACGCTAAGCGCGTCGTGGGCCGTCGCATGATGGGTGGCCAGACCACCTACCTGCCCATCAAGGTCAACACCGCGGGTGTCGTGCCGATCATCTTCGCTTCGGCGCTGCTGTACTTCCCGGCTCAGATTGCCGTGTTCTTCCCCGGCATCGGCTGGATCCAGGCAGTTGCCTCTGCGCTTTCGCGCGGCTGGCTCAACTGGGTGCTTAACGTTGTCCTCATCGTGTTTTTCGCGTACTTCTACACCTCCATGGTGTTCAACCCCGATGATACGGCCGACAACCTTAAGAAGCAGGGCGGCTTTATTCCGGGCGTGCGTCCGGGTAGGGCTACCGCGGCCTACATCAAGAACGCGCTCAACAAGATTACGCTTCCCAGCGCTGTCTTTTTGGCGCTCATCGCCATCGTGCCTTCGATCATCTTCTCCTTCACGGGTAACCAGCTGATTCAGGCATTTGGCGGCACGTCCATCCTCATCATGGTCGGCGTCGTGCTCGACACGGTCGATAAGCTCGAAGGCCAGATCAAGATGTATGATTACGATGGATTCTTTAAATAGGCTAGAGGAGGATTGCTCATGAACCTCGTATTGCTCGGAGCTCCGGGTGCCGGTAAGGGCACCGTCGCACAGGAGCTCGTCGCCGAGTTTGGCGTCGCCCACATTTCCACGGGCGACCTGCTGCGTGCTGCCGTCAAGGGTGGCACCGAGCTTGGTATTCAGGCTAAGAAGTACATGGACGCTGGCGAGCTCGTTCCCGACCAGCTCGTGATCGACCTTGTCAAGGAGCGCCTTGCTGCCGATGACGCCCAGCAGGGCTTCATCCTCGACGGCTTCCCGCGCAACACCGCCCAGGCTGTGACGCTCGATTCCGAGCTCTCCGCCATGGGTCGCGAGATCGACTGCGCCCTTCTGGTCGATGTGGCCCCCGAGGTCATCATCGATCGTCTGTCTTCGCGTCGCACCTGCCGCGCATGCGGTTACACCGGCACCGCTGCCGATGCTATCTGCCCCAAGTGTGGCGGCGAGATGTATCAGCGCGACGACGACAAGCCCGAGACCATCAAGAACCGTCTCGACGTTTACGAGAAGTCCACGAGCCCGCTCGTCGACTACTATCGTGGCCAGGGTCTGCTCAAGTCGGTCAACGGTGACCAGGCTCGCGAGACCGTGTACGGGGATGTCAAAGAGGCTCTCGGTCTATGATCAAGATTAAGTCTGCAACGCAAATCGAGCAGATGAAGAAGGCAGGAGCGCTATCTAAGATGGCGCTCCGCCACGTTGGAGCCATGGTGCGCCCCGGCGTTTCGACTTTTGAGCTCGATCAGCTCGCGGAGCAGATTATCCGCATGCATGGCGGCACCCCGGCCTTTAAGGGCTACGGCGGGTTCCCGGGGACCATTTGCGCATCGATCAACGATGCCGTGGTACACGGTATTCCCAACCCCGACATGATCCTGCGCGATGGCGATATCATCTCCATCGATACGGGAGCTGTTGTCGACGGTTGGGTCGGCGATAACGCTTGGACGTTTTTCGTCGGCACGCCCACGCCCGAAGCCAAGGCTTTGTGCGAGGTCACGCGCGATTGCCTCAAGGCTGCCATCGAGCAGGCTGTTCCCGGTAACCATATCGGGGACGTCGGTTATGCCGTTCAGTCCCTCGCCGAGTCTCACGGTTACGGTGTGCTTCGCGATTACGTGGGGCATGGCATTGGCCGCGTGATGCACGAGGACCCCAACGTTCCTAACTATGGAAAGAAGGGGAGGGGCGTTCGCCTCCAGGCCGGCATGGTCATTGCCATCGAGCCGATGGTTACGATGGGTTCCAACCATGTGAGCACGGGTTCCGACGGTTGGATCGTCACGACCAACGACCACCTGCCCGCCGCGCACTACGAGAACACCGTCGCCATCACCAATGACGGTCCGGTGATTCTCACCACGGATGCGCAAGGTGCTTGGTGTTCGCTCCAAGGCGGAGAAATGTAACAAGTTCCACTTAGTTGTGGAGCCATTACGAAGTTATTACGATGCGTGCATACGTGTTGTAGAATATTCAATCGCTGTCGTTTTCTAGAGAAAGATGATTGCTTGTGAAGAAGGAAGACGCAATTGAGCTCGAGGGTACGGTAAAAGAGCCGCTGCCCAACGCCATGTTTAAGGTTGAGCTCGAGAACGGTCATTCGGTTCTGTGCAACATTTCTGGCAAGATCCGAATGAATTACATCCGTATTCTCCCCGGTGACAGGGTTGTCGTGGAGCTTTCCCCGTACGACCTGACCCGCGGCCGCATCACCTATCGCTACAAATAGCGGCACGCATACACGCACTCCATTTCCGGCTGCAGGCTTAGCTCAACCTACGGTCGGATTGTGTGTGAAGACCAGCCATAGTTTTAAACGCCTGCGGCTGGGCGAGTAGATAGTAGGGAAGTAGTTTGAGCGCTACCGAAAGGAAGAACGATGAAGGTACGTCCTTCGGTCAAGAAGATGTGCGATAAGTGCAAAATCATTAGGCGCCATGGCAAGGTCCTCGTCATTTGCGAGAACCCCCGTCATAAGCAGCGTCAGGGTTAAGAGAGGAGACTACGTTGGCCCGTATTAATGGTGTCGACCTCCCGCGTGAGAAGCGCGTTGAGATCGGTCTGACCTACATTTACGGCATCGGCCGCACCACTGCGACGAAGATTTGCGTCGAGTGCAACGTTAACGTGGATACGCGCGTTAAGGACCTCACCGAGGATGAGGTTAACGCCATCCGCGATTATATCGATAAGAACCAGATCATGGTTGAGGGCGACCTCCGCCGTGAGCGCAACCAGAACGTCAAGCGCCTTATGGACATTGGCTGCAACCGCGGCCTTCGTCACCGCAAGGGCCTCCCGGTCCGCGGCCAGCGCACCCACACTAACGCTCGTACCCGCAAGGGCCCGAAGCGTCAGATCGGTGCTAAGAAGAAGAAATAAGGAGCGCTAGATAGATGGCTACTGCTAAGAAGAACGTTCGCGCTGCCCGTCTGAAGCGCGCGGACCGTAAGAACATTTCCGTGGGCCAGGCTCACATTCGTTCTACGTTCAACAACACGATCGTTTCGATCACCGATCCCCAGGGCAACGTCATTTCCTGGAAGTCGGCTGGCCAGGTGGGCTTCAAGGGCTCCCGTAAGTCCACGCCGTTCGCTGCCCAGATGGCTGCCGAGGCTGCTGCCAAGCAGGCCATGGAGCACGGTATGAAGAAGGTTTCCGTCTTCGTCAAGGGCCCCGGCTCCGGTCGTGAGACCGCCATCCGCTCCCTCCAGGCTGCTGGCCTCGAGGTCTCGAGCATCCAGGACAAGACCCCCATTCCGCACAACGGCTGCCGCCCCAAGAAGCGTCGCCGCGTGTAACTGAAAGGATCGTATCAATATGGCAATCGACAGGACTCCTGTTCTTAAGCGCTGCCGTCAGCTCGGGATCGATCCCGCTGAGCTCGGTTACAGCAGCAAGAAGGAATCTATCCGTCAGCCCAAGCGCCGTCGCAAGGAATCTGAGTACGGCATGCAGCTGCGCGAGAAGCAGAAGGTCAAGTTCATCTATGGCGTTCTGGAGAAGCAGTTCCACGGCTACTTCAATAAGGCCCGCAAGATGAACGGCGTCACCGGTGAGAACCTCATGATCATCCTTGAGTCTCGCCTCGACAACGTCGTCTTCCGTCTTGGCTTCGCCCGCACCCGCAAAGAGGCTCGTCAGTCCGTCCGTCACGGTCACTTCACCGTGAACGGCAAGCGCGTGGACATCCCGTCCTACCGCGTCAAGGCCGGCGACGTCGTCGCTGTCGGCGAGAAGTTCCGTGACCTCCTCCCCATCAAGGAGGCCCTGATTTCCTCCGAGCGCTTTGAGGTCCCTGGCTGGCTCGAGGTCGATATCGAGAAGCTGTCTGGTAACGTGCTCGCTCTGCCGACGCGTGAGCAGATCAGCGGTGATATCAACGAGCAGCTCATCGTCGAGCTCTACTCTAAGTAGTCCATCCGGGCTGCTGAGGCTGGAGGTAATACATGTCAGAATTCATTAGGCCTCAGGTTCAGGTCGAAGAGATCAACGAGACGTCTGCTCGTGTCTCCGTCGAGCCGCTCGAGCGTGGTTACGGCGATACGCTGGGTAACTCCCTTCGTCGCGTTCTTCTGTCCTCGCTCGAGGGTGCCGCCGTCGAGGCTATTCAGATCGATGGTGCACAGCACGAGTTCATGACCATCCCTAACATGGTCGAGGATGTCACCGACATCGTCCTGAATGTCAAGGGTCTTGTCTTCAGGGCTCTCGGCACGACCGACGAGGCGACCGCCACCATCTCGGTTGACGGCCCCTGCGAGGTCACCGGTGCGGACTTCTTTATTCCGTCCGAGTTTGAGCTGGTTAACCCCGAGCAGCACATCGCTACGCTCACCGAGGGTGGCCATCTCACCATGAGCATGCGCATCGGCTATGGCCGCGGCTATGTTTCTGGCGAGGCCAACAAGCGCGACAACGATCCCATCGGTGTGATCCACGTCGACTCGCTGTACTCGCCGGTTTCCCGTTGCGCCAAGCTCGTTGAGGCTTGCCGTGTCGGTCAGCACACCGACTACGACCGCCTTGTCCTCGAGATCGAGACCAACGGCTCCATCGCCCCGCGCGACGCCGTGGTCCAGGCTGCCAATATCATCAACCAGCATATGGCCGCCTTTATGAACCTTGCCGAGACCCCCCAGGTCGAGGAGGAGGCTTCGATCTTCGCTCCCGAGGTCACCAACGACAACGCCGAGCTGGACAAGCAGATTGAGGATCTGGACCTTTCCGTCCGTTCCTACAACTGCCTTAAGCGCGCCAGCATTCACTCGGTCCGTCAGCTCGTTGAGTTCTCGGAGAACGATCTGCTCAACATCCGTAACTTCGGTGTTAAGTCGATCGAGGAAGTGAAGGACAAGCTTGAGTCCATGGGCCTGAGCCTGAAGGCTTAATGCTTCGCATATTTGAGGAGAAACTAGACCATGCGTCACAACGTTAAGAAGGGCCTGAAGCTCGGCACCGATGCGAGCCACACCAAGGCCATGAAGAAGAGCCTTGCTAAGGCCCTCTTCGAGAACGACCGCATCAAGACCACCGAGACCCGCGCTAAGGCGCTGCGTTCGGTCGTCGACCCGATCATCACTTGGGCCAAGAAGGGCGACCTGCACTCTCGTCGTCTGGCTATCGCCAAGCTCGGCGATAAGCAGCTCGTTGCCGAGATCTTCGACAAGGCTGCTCAGGGCATGTGGCAGGACCGCAACGGCGGTTACACCCGCATCATGAAGCTCGGTAACCGCAAGGGCGACAACGCTCCCATCGTTATCATGGAGCTCGTCACCGAGCCTTGCACGCCTAAGGCCAAGAAGGCTGCTCCGGCCCCCAAGAAGGCCGCTGCTCCCAAGAAGGTCGAGGCTGTCGAGGAGGCTCCTGCTGAGGAGACCGCTGAGTAGACATTCCGTCTGCATAGGCTATATTCGAGGGGTACGTTCGCGTACCCCTCTTTTTTTGTCGCGATACCGTTACTTGTTTGTTGGGAGCGCCCATGACTGCGCCGTCTGATTTCAATTCGATTTCCGAGCTTGACGCCACGCTCGTTTTCCGCGTGGCCTATGATGGCTCGTCGTATAGCGGATTTGCCGAGCAGCCGGGACAGACGACGGTTGCGGGTGAGCTACGTCGAGCCATCGAGACGCTGCTTCGCCGCCCGATCGATTTGACGTGCGCGGGACGTACCGATGCCGGCGTACATGCCGTGGCTCAGTACATCAGCGTGCCTGTAACGGACGCTGAGCTCGCGTGTACGCGCCGTAGGTGGCTGCGGGCTATGGATGCCCTGCTGCCCAAAGATATCGCCATCAACGAGGTCTACAAGGCTCGTAAGGGCTTTTCTGCGCGCTTTGACGCGCGCTCTCGCACTTACACCTATCGCATTGCCGATCGTGATGCGCGGCCCGTGCTGTCACGCGGTGCTGTGTGGTGGCATCGCTATCCCCTCGACGTCGATGCGATGGAGGCCGCCTGCCCTGCGCTTTTGGGCGAGCAGGACTTTAAAAGCTTTTGCAAGGTTGCCTCGGCCGTTGGCAAGCCCACGCATCGTTGCGTGACGCGTGCCGAGTTTGGCCATGAGGTTGCGTTTGGCGAGGACATCCTGACGTTCACCATCGAGGGCAATGCGTTTCTGCATTCGATGGTTCGCACGATCGTGGGCACGCTTGTCGAGATTGGCATGCATCGCCGTGAACCCGAGTGGATGCGTGAGGTCATCGATGCTTGCGACCGTACCGCTGCGGGCCCCACGGCTCCTGCCTGTGGCCTTACGTTTATGGGCGTGGATTACGATCCCGCCGAGCTTGTCGTGCTCGACTAGGGGAGGGCTCGACGCGTCGTGCGTCGACACCTGTCATCTGTGGGCTGCGCGTGTGCAACATCTGTTCTTGGCGTGCAATACAACCGGTGTCTCATTGCTTTTATTGCCGGGGTGTACCATGAACCACGATTTGATTCATTGCTGTCGAGAGGACGGATAACTTGGTTCGACGTGGCTCGCATCCGCGACTTTCGGTGATCCTTGTGGTAGAAGGTTCGCCCAGCTATGCGATGCGTGCGCTCGAGAGTATCCAGAACCAAGACCTCTACGATTTGCAGATTGTCGTTGTCTGCCGCGATGCTGCGCCCGGTGTGCGCCATTCGCTTCAAGTTGCTGCCGACAGGGACATCCATATTGATTTGATTGACGTCGAGGACGCGAAGCGCGGTGCTTGCCTTCGTGCCGGTTTTGCTGCCTCGCGTGGCTCTCAAATCATCGCTATGAACGCCGATGAGTGGTTTGCTCCGCAGTCCCTTTCCAAGATGGTCGATATCGCGTGCGATACCGCAGCAGACATAGTGTTCCCCACGGTGTCGCTCGACCGCTATGATGCACATCGAGAGCGCCATTCGCGCGTCTTGGATGCTGCTCATATTTCCATTGATGGCAAATCTTCGATGGTGGCCGGGCTGCCTCAGTTGATTTTAGGCGGCCTTGTCGTTCAGACCTCTGGCGTGATGTACAGCCGCTCGCTGTTTGAGGCATGCCTTTTGTGCGACAAGGTGTTTCGCACAGTTGGGTTTATGGCATGCGCGCTTTCGCAGGCACGATGCGTGTCCGGCTGCGGCGATGCTTGTTTCCACGCGGCGGCACCTAAGCTTACAGATGCCTTTGATCCCACCATGTATGCCAAGGTATCCGATGATGCCCGAGCGCTCGACGAGCTTGCGGACTCACTCTCGGAAGCAGATAGCGGTGGTCGGCTTAAGCTGGCAAGCCAGAAGTTCTACTTTGCCGGACTAGTCGCCTGCATCGAGAATTTGTGTCTGAGCCCGCATGGGGTGTCGTCAATCGAGCGTTCCGCCCGCATGCGTGATATGCTCGAGGCGCCTCGAACCCGTCAGATGGTCGCCGCGCTCAAGGATAACCATCGGGGACTCGGTCTGTTGTTTGGGCCGATCGCCAGCGCCAAGCCCGCGCGCTGCGTGATGTGTACGCATCTGTCAGCTTTTCTTAACCGGACGGGCGCAAAAACCGCCTAAACGGCTCATTTCGAAACAAATTTGCATAGAATTGTTTCGAAATGCGTTCTTATACACAAAAGCCTTCAAATAGCGTTAAACTATTCAATCACTGATTGATTGTCTCCGCCATCTTTTGGAGAGAGGGTTTGTATGGCTAAAAAACGCAATGGGCGCCAGGATGCCATTAGAGATATTGTGCGCAATAAGGACGTCCGCACGCAGCGCGTGCTGGTCGATGAGCTCCGCGCTATGGGCTTTGATTGCACGCAGGCGACTGTCTCTCGCGATATTGCCGATATGGGGCTGCGTAAGCTCCCTGAGGGCATCTATGTTCTGGCAGAGGACCTGCACCTGCAGCGTATGGTTTCCGAGCTCGTAACGGGCGTTTTGCGCACCGATAATCTGGTTATGATCAAGGCTCAGCCTGGTACGGCTTCCGGCATCGCCGCCGCTGTTGATGCGGCAGAGCTGCCCGATGTGCTTGGCTCGCTTGCCGGCAACGATACGATTTTGGTTATTGCCCAGACGGCCGAGGACGGCGAGCGTCTTGAAGCGCTGATCAATAAGCTGAGCAATTCTCGCAAGTAGGCGTGCGGGTCGTGCGCTCGGCACTGTGCGCGCTGACATAGTGGCTTGTAAGGGGTATCGACGTTGGTCGGTACCCCCTTTTTGTCTGCCGGTATAAAGATCGCCCATCAGGTTGCTTTAAACTAAAAAGGCCCCCGAGCAGTTTAATAAGCTGCTCGGGGGCCTTGTTGCTTATGGCTGGATGAATTTCTAGCCGACCGTATCGTCAGGCGTGGGCGAGGGGTCGGGAGTGGGCGTAGGCGTAGGCGTAGGCGTAGGCGTGCCGCCATCGCCGCCGGTCGAACCACCAGTGGAGCCGCCCGTCGAGCCACCGGTCGTACCGGTGCCGCCGGTGGTGTCGCCGCCCGTGGTCTCGGTGGTCGTGGTCGTCGTTGTCGTCGTTGTGGTTTCCTCTTCGTCCTCGTTCTCGTCCTTGTCGTCGTTCTCCGTCTTCTTGGTGTTGTTGGTGCCGTAGAACTTCCAGACGCTGTTGTTCTTGTAGGTGGGCGCCGTTCCGGTCGCAAACTCCTCGCGCTCGGTACCGGTCAGAACGGTGTTCATAAACCGCTTAAAGACAGGCAGGTTGGTGCTGTCGCCCAGCAGGTCTGTGCCGTATTTTTGGATGGGAATCTCGCCCGCGGAATAGCCGGTCCACAGGGCGCACGCCAGCTGCGGGGTATAGCCGCAGAACCACAGGTTGGTGGTGTTGTCGGTGGTGCCCGTCTTGCCGGCATAGGGCTGGTTGACGCTCAGGGCGCCGGCAGCACCCGTACCGCCGCCCTTCATGACGCCGGACAGAACATCGGTGACCGCGGCGGCCTCGCCCTCGGTAAGTACCTGTGAGGGATTGTCGGTGTGCTGGTACAGCACCGAACCGGTGCGAGAGTCAATCTCGGTGATGGCGATCGGCTGGCGATAGTAGCCGCCGTTGGCAAACGTCGCGTAGGCGGCGGCCATCTCGAGCGGCGAGATCGAGCCGGTGCCGAGGGTCATGACGGGAACGTCCTCGATGTTGTCCTTGGCGGGATCGATGCCGAGCTTTTTGACGAGCGAGATGATCTTGCTGTTGCCGACGGCTTCCGCCACCTGGATGTAGCCGGTGTTGGAGGAGTATGCCGTCGCCTGCTTAAGCGTGATGTTGCCATAGCTATGGTTGGCGTAGTTTTGGACCTCGGTCGTGGTGCCCTTGGCCTTGAGCGGCGAGTTGCAGTTGAGGGTGACGTTGGGGTTCATGCCGTTTTGGATGGCAGTTGCCAGCGTAAAGGCCTTAAAGGTGGAGCCGACGGGACGCTTGGCCGTGGCATGGTTTACGTGGTTCTCGTCGGCGTTGTAGTCATAGCCGCCCACCATGCACTTGATGTAGCCGGTCTTGGGGTCGACGACGACCATGCCCATGTCCAGGCCGTCGAGTGAGAGCGTGTCGAGCTGCTCGCGGACGGCATTCTCTGCCACCTGCTGCATCGTGGGGTCGATGGTGGTCTTGACGGTCAGGCCGCCCTTAAAGAGCACGTCGGTCGAGAACTCCTGCTCCAGCAGCTGCTTAACATAGGCGACAAAGTAGGGCTGCGAGTATACGTCGACGCCGCTGCCCGAAATCTCGGTCACGTTGAGGGTGATGGGCTCGGCCTGTGCGGCATCGTGCTCCTCCTGGGTGATGTGGCCCAGGCGCAGCATGTTGTCGAGGACCTTGTTGCGGCGAGACAGTGCCAGGTCGGGGTTGACCGTGGGGTCGTACTGCGAAGGCGAGTTGGGAAGGCCGATGAGCAGCGCGGCCTCGCTCAGGGTGAGGTCGGCGGCGCTCTTGGACAGGTAGGTCTCGGCTGCGGCCTCGATGCCGTAGGCGCCGTGACCGTAATAGATGGTGTTGAGGTACATCATGAGGATCTCGTCTTTGGAGTACATGTCCTCCATCTTGATGGCGATGTAGGCCTCGCGCACCTTACGCTCGATGGTCGAGTCGAACTGCTCCTCCTGCAGAATGGTGTTGCGCACCAGCTGCTGGGTGATAGTCGAGGCGCCTTCGTGCCCGCCGCCGAGGGTTGCCACCGCAGCACGCGCGATACCCCACAGGTCGATACCGCCGTGCTCGTAGAAGCGCTCGTCCTCGACGTCAACGGTGCCCTGCAGCACGTAGGGGGAGACCTCGTCCTTGGTGATGGACTTGCGGTTTTGCGTGTAGAAGCTCGCGATCTTGTTGCCGTTGCAGTCGACGATCTCGGTGGGCTCGCTCACCAGATACGCGTTGGCGTCGGTGTAGTCGGGCAGATCGGACAGCCAGCGGTTGACGTTGCCGACCATGCCGATGCCAAATGCCACGCCCGCGATAAGCAAAAAGCCCAAAAACGAGAGCAGGATTATGGGCAGGGCATGCGTCTTTGAACGGCTGCGTCCCTGTCGTTGGCGAGGACCCATATATTGACCTCCAGGTATGTCGTGCCGGACGGCGGATGTGCCGTCGGGGCAGGATGGACATAAGTTATTACACGATAAACCAAACGGGGCGCGCGAGGCCTCGTGTATGCTGGAAGGCGGCATTTTTCAGAGTGAATGCATACCTTGGTAAGGAGTTTGTCGATGGCGATTCGGACGATGGGGCCGAGCGGGCAACACAAGACTGGATTGGATGCTGCCGGTGCGGCGCTGCCCGAGCTGCTGGCGCCGGCGGGCGGGCTCGACCAGATGCTTGCGGCCATCGCCGCGGGCGCCGATGCCATCTATGCGGGGTTGGGCGGCTTTAACGCCCGCGTGAGCGCCCATGGCTTTACGGATGACGAGTTTGCGCGCGGTTGTGCCGTGGCGCATGCTCATGGCGTGCGTGTGTACGTGACGCTCAACGTGTTCGTGTTTGACGATGAGCTGTCCGACGCGGTGGCGCTGGGAGCTCATGCACTGGAGCTGGGCGCCGATGCTCTGATTGTGGCCGATGCCGGGTTGGCCTGCGCGCTGCGCGCGGCGATTCCCGGGGTCGAGATTCACCTGTCCACGCAGGCGGGCGCTCATAGCGAGGGTGCCGTGCGGCTTGCCGCCGACGAGCTGGGGGTCGAGCGCGTGACGACGGCACGCGAGCTGACGGTCGACGAGATTGCGGCGCTATGTGCCACGGGCGTGCCCATCGAGGTATTCTGCCACGGTGCGATTTGCATCGGCTATTCGGGGGCGTGCGAGTTCTCGGCCCTGCGGCGTGGGCGCTCGGCGATGCGCGGCGACTGCACACAGCCGTGCCGTCTGGCGTACGACCTAGTGGACGAGGCGGGGCAGAGTGTTGTCGCCGTTGAGGGGGATCGCCTGCTGTGCCCGCGCGACTATCTGGGTATTGCGCATCTGCCCGAGCTTGTAGATGCCGGCGTGGCGTCGCTCAAGATCGAGGGGCGCATGAAGAACCCCGATTACGTATTCAACGTGGTGCGGGTGTGGCGCCGGGCACTCGATATGCTGTGCGACGGCGCGTGGGACCCCGGTGCCGTGGAAGAGCTTGAGCGCGAGCTGGGAAGGTCGTTTAACCGTGGGTTTACCGATGCGTACCTGCGAGGGCGTTCGGGTGCCGAGCTGATGAGCTTTGAGCGCGCAATTAACCAGGGCGTGCGCGTGGGGCGCTTGGTCGCTGTGGGCCACGAAGAGGTGACCGTTGAGCTCGACGCCGCCGTGGCGGCGGGTGACACGCTCGAGATTCGGTTTTATCCGGGTGTCGACGCGCGCCCCGATGTGCCCAAGCGCTGGCCGCAGGTGCCCTGCCCGGTGGATGCCGCAGCGGGGAAGCGCGTCGTCGTGCATTGCAAGCGTAAGGTGGACACGGGCTGCGAGGTGTACCTGATTCGCAGCGCCGGCGTGTTGGATCAGACGGCGGCGGTGTTGGAGCGCATGCGGGCCGAGGCGGATGCGATTGCGCCCGTTGCACGTGTCGTTGAGGTGCTGCCCTTTGAGGACGTTGCGGTGGATGGCGGTGCGTCGACGGAGTTGGTGGAGTGCGCGGTTTCCGCTCGCATGGTTTTTGCTTGGCAGCTGATGGATGCCGACCCGCGCGGAGAACTCGATTTGTCCGACGCCATTGTGGTGCTTGACGAGGTGTGCCGCACGGGTGACGCTGACAGGACCCGCTCACTGATGCAGCGTGCCGGGCGCGTCGTCTGCCGCAACCTGGGGCAGGTGGCGATGGCTCGCGAGCTGGGCGTGACGTTTGACGTGGCGGCGCCGGTGTTCTGCGCGAATCGGGCAACGTTTGCTTGGCTGCGCGGGCTCGGTGCAGGGCGGGTGTACTTGCCGGCCGAGTTGCTCAACAATGATAGGGGGCGTATTGCCGAGCTGGCTGCTGAACCCGGCGTCCTTGGCCCCATCGACGCCGACCGTCCCGAGCTTATGGTGTGCGAGCACTGCCTGCTGACCGCCGAGGGCGTCTGCGCGACGGATGCGGCGGGCCAGGTCCATTGTCGCGACTGCTCGCGTCGTCGGCAGACGCGCTATTTGGTCGAGCGCGACGGTACGCGTCTGCCGGTCGCTGTCGACGCATGCGGCAGGACGAGGATTTTCCTGTCGTAGGTGTTCGGCCGCGCCGTTTTGTTATCATATGAGAGTTTATGGACTTCCAGCACCGCCGTATCCGGCGAGGGTGCTATAGCAAAAGGAGGATACCCAATGCTGTCTGTCGACGAGCAAATGCGTATCATCACCTCGGGCGCCGCGCAGATCGTCCCCGAGGCCGACCTTCGCAAGAAGCTTGAGAAGGGCGAGCCCCTCAACATCAAGCTCGGCGTCGATCCCACCAGCCCCGACCTGCACTTGGGACATGCCGTGCCCCTGCGCAAGATGCGTCAGTTCCAGGACCTGGGCCACAACGTCACCCTTATCATCGGTAACGGCACCGCGCTGATCGGCGATCCTTCGGGCAAGAACTCCACGCGTCCGCAGCTTTCGCAGGAGCAGATCGAGGCCAACGCCGAGACCTACGTGAGCCAGGCCATGAAGATCCTAGATCCCGAGAAGACCACCATCGTGCACAACGGCGACTGGATCCTTTCGATGGACCTGGCCGGCCTGCTGCAGGTGTGCTCCAAGTTCACCGTCGCCCGCATCCTTGAGCGCGATGACTTTACCAAGCGCTACCAGTCTCAGACGCCGATCGCCCTGCATGAGTTCCTGTATCCCGTGATGCAGGCCTTCGACTCCGTGCAGATCAAGGCCGACGTGGAGATGGGCGGCACCGATCAGCTCTTCAACCTGCTCGCCGGCCGTGAGCTCATGGAGAAGATGGGCATGGAGCCCCAGATCGCGCTCACCATGCCGCTGCTCGAGGGCACCGATGGCGTGCGCAAGATGTCCAAGTCCTACGGCAACTACATCGGCCTGACCGACGCCCCCAAGGATATGTTCGGCAAGACCATGTCCATCCCCGACGAGATGATCGGCAAGTACTATCGTCTGGCCAGCTCGCTCACCCCGGCCGAGGTCGACAAGATCGACGCCGCCCTGGCCGATGGTTCTGCCGACCCCTACGAGCTCAAGCGCGCTCTGGGCCGCGACCTGTGCGACACCTACCACGGCGCCGGCGCCGGCGACGAGGCCCAGGCCGAGTTCGACCGCGTATTCAAGGAGGGCCAGCTCGCCGACTTCCCCGAGAAGCATGTCGAGCTGACCGTCAACGACGAGGGCCAGATCTACCTCGCCGGCCTGCTCAAGGACCTGGGTCTTTCGGCGAGCGCCGGTCAGGCTCGTCGCGATATCGACGGCGGCGGCGTCAAGATCAACGGCAAGGCCGTGGCTCCCAAGAGCTATAACATCGATCCCAGCGCCCTCAAGCTAGGCGACACCCTCTCCGTAGGCAAGCGCAAGGGCTTCAAGCTGGTCTAACGAGCGAGTTGACCTCACAAGTGCAATAAGGCCGCAGCCGGGAATCCCGACTGCGGCCTTTTTTGGTTACGACGATCCCTTGGGGACGGAGGGGTCATTTGGCGGTGCCGTTAAGCGGAAGGGGTGTTAGCGGGACTTTCTTTTGGGCATACAATGGCTATTGGCTTGCTGCGGTGAAGGTCTGTCCGCCCCGCAGCGTTTTCTACGGTTAAAGGAGTATGTATGTCCGTTGAGGTCATGAGGTCTGTGATCGAGGCCGCCGAGGGCCGCGTGCCCGTCGACAGGCTGTTTACCAATGCGCAGATCGTCGACGTGTATGGCCAGCGTGTGGCGCCCGGTAGCGTTGCCGTCAAGGACGGTGTGATCGTCGGCGTGCTCTACGATGGTCGCGACGATGCCGCTGGCACCTACGAGGCAACTGAGCTCATCGACTGCCAGGGTCGCTATCTCGCTCCCGGTTTTATTGACGGGCATCTGCATATCGAGTCTTCGAACATCCGTCCCGCCGAGTATGCTCGCATGGCCGCGACGCGCGGTACCACCACCGCCATTGCCGACAGCCACGAGATTGCCAATGTTGCCGGTCTCGACGGCTTGCGCTTTATGATTGAGGATGGCCGCCGCGCACCCATCTCCATCAAGTACATGATGCCTTCGTGCGTGCCCGCGCTGCCCGATGAGCAGGCCGGTGCCGTTATTTCGGCTGCCGATATGCAGGCGTTTTTTGCCGAGCATCCGGGCGATGTCTTTGGTCTGGGCGAGATGATGAACCTGCCGGGCGTCTTTATGGCCGATCCCGAGACCTGCGCTCGTATCGACGCTGCCAACCAGACGCCGTCCAAACAGGTTGACGGTCACGCCCCACTCGTTGCCGGCAAGGACCTCAACGCCTATGCCGCGGCGGGCATTATCGCCGACCATGAGTCGACGATTCCCGAGGAGGCACTCGACAAGCTATCTCGCGGCATGTATGTGATGCTGCGCGAAGGTACGTGCAGCCATGACCTGGCCAACCTGTCTCCGATGTTGCTGGAGAATCCCGCGCGCGCCCGCCGCTGCTGCTTTGCGACTGACGACCGCGCCCCTTCCGATGCGCTTGCAACCGGCATGATCGACAATGCCTGCCGCGCGGCGATTGAGGCCGGTATCGACCCCGTGGTCGCTATCTCTATGGCGTCCCTCTCCACGGCCGAGGCGTTTGGCCTGGATCACGGCTGCCGCGACCCGCATGAGCTCCGCGGTGCGATTGCCCCGGGCAAGCGTGCCGACCTGCTGGTGCTCAATGACCTGACGTTTGCCACGGCTCCGCATCGCGTATATGCCGCCGGTGCTCTGGTGGCGCAGGACGGTACCTTTGTGGGCGAGATCGCACCCGAGATGGCCGAGGTTGCGGCCCTTGCCGATGAGCTGCGTGCCTCCGTTAAGCTGCCGAAGCTTTCGCTCGACGTATTCGACTATGCCTTTAAGCCGGGCGAGGCCGTGATTGACGTGGTGCCGGGCAAGGCCATCACGGGCATGGTTCGTCCCGAGACTGACGAGGACTTGCGTCGCATTATGCTGATTGAGCGCCATGGCCGCGGCGTGTCGCTGCAGGCCGAGGGCGCCGACGGCGACGGCCCCGCTGGCCTGGGCCTGGTCGGCAAGCATATCGGTCGCGGCTGGGTGCGCGGTTTCACCATCACGGGTGGCTCCATTGCCTCCACGATCGGCCACGACTCGCACAACGTGTGCGTGGTGGGCGACAACGCCGCCGATATGATGGCCGCCGTTGAGGCCGTGGGCCAAGGTGGTCACGTGCTGGTGCGCAACGGCGAGGTCGTGGCTCGTATTCCTCTGGCGCTCGGCGGCCTGATGAGCGAAGGCACTGCCGAAGACGTTGCCGCGCAGCACGATGACTTTATGGTCAAGGCGCGCGCCATGGGTATTGAGCCGCCGCTCGACCCCATCATGGGCATCATCTTCCTGCCCCTGCCGGTCATCCCGACGCTCCGCATCCGCCCCGAGGGCATGTTCGACGTCACAACCTTCACCTACGCCGACTAGTCATCGGGGACGTTCTTAAACGACTAGTCATCGGGGACACTCTTTGGCGGGCTGCCTGGCGCCGCGACCGTAGGACCTCTGGCATGTGTGAGCTATTTGCCAGGCCCTTGTAACGTTTACGCCCGCGGAGTCTTATTTGAGCTCCCTTTGGGTACGTTGGAATCGGATACACGTTCGATTCCAACGTACCCGAAGGGAGCTTTTCTATGTTTAAACTGATTGCATCCGATATGGACGGCACACTGCTTGACGAAAACGGCCAGGTGCCTCCCGAGACCTATGAACTGATTCTGGCGCTACACGAGCATGGCGTGCATTTCGCCGCATCGTCAGGTCGTCGCTACGATCGCCTGTGTGAGTTCTTTGCGCCCGTTCGCGACAAGATGGACTTTGTCGCCGCTAACGGCGCCCAGGTCTAC
Organism: uncultured Collinsella sp.; assembly: GCA_905213265.1. Lineage (GTDB taxonomy): Bacteria > Actinomycetota > Coriobacteriia > Coriobacteriales > Coriobacteriaceae > Collinsella. The sequence continues at coordinate 8,519 of CAJMHR010000020.1, read as the reverse complement.
GCCGACGGTAAGATGGTAGACCGTGAGGTGTATTCGCACCTGGCGATTCGAAGGCTCGCCCAAGCCGTCAGGACGTTTCCCAATCTGCATCTTGCGCTCTTTGACCGAACCAAGTCCTTCCTGCTCGATGACGAGTGCAAGTTCGTGCGTGAGGTCGATAAGGACCTTCCCAATGCCGAGCGCATTTGGGAGCTGCCCGATCCCAGCGCAAATATCATCAAGGCGAGCATCTTTTGCGATGACGGTGCCGTTATGGACAGTGCGTACGTGCTACAGCGCGAACTTGGTCAGCTCTTTACTTTTGCACCTTCGGGCAACGCGTGGATCGATGCCATGCAGCCTGGTGTGTCGAAGGCCTCGGGTATCGCGCAGCTCGCGGAGCATTACGGCATTGAACGCAACGAGGTCATGGCGTTTGGCGACTCGATGAACGACTACGAGATCATTCGCTTTGTCGGCACGGGCTGCGCGATGGAAAACGCGCGCCCCGCGCTCAAGGCGGTGGCCGATCGCGTGGTGGGTTGTAACCGCGACCACGCCGTCCAGCAGGAGCTTCGTCGCGTGCTGGAGGGCCTCGCTTAATCCGACAGATGGGGACGTTCTTGTTCTGCCGGCAGTGGGGGACAGTTCTTGCAGCTTTTCGCGAAGAGTGTCCCCAACGACTAGTCGTTTAAGAACGTCCAATGACTAGGCGAGGACGGTCATGATGGTGCGGGCGACGCCGTCGTGGTCGTTGTCGAACTCGGTGATGGCGTCGGCGGCCTTGCGGTCCTCGGGCTCGGCGTTGATCATGGCCATGCCGTGGCCCGCCGCCTGCAGCATGGGTATGTCGTTGATGTTGTCGCCGAACGCCCAGGCGTCGGCGAGACGCTCGTCCAGGTGCTCGCACAGCCACGTGAGGGCCGTTCCCTTGGTGGCGCCCTCGCCCATGACCTCGATATTCATGGCGTACGAACGCGTGACCTCAATGCCTCCGAGCGTGTCGAGCTCCGCTGCGATGGCGTCGCGATCGGCCGGGTCGTGCCAGTACATGGCGATGCGTTCGAGTGTCTCGACCTCGTCGATCTTGCTGTCGATATCCATGTCGATCGGTGTTCGTGTGCGCTTGAGCGAAGCCGCGATGTGGGGGTCGCCGCCGCAGAATTCGTCCAGGCGCGTGTAGAGCGAGCGGGGGAGGAAGCACTGCCCGTCCGCAAAGATATCGAAGGTCACATCGTGGCCGGCGGCAATGCGATGGATGCGGTGGGCAATGCCGCAATCGAGCGGACGGCTCAAGATGCGCGTGGCGCATGAGGCGTCGGTGGGCACATCGTCGTCGAGCTGCCAGACGCTGGCGCCGTTGGCACAGACCGCGTAGTGCACGGCGGGATGGGCGAGAATGGGCTCAAAGATGCCCGACAGCGGACGCCCCGTGCAGGGCACAAATTCAATCTCGCGTCGAGCGAGTTCGTCGAGCATTGCCCAAGTGGCATCGCTCATCTGCTTATCGCTCGTCAGCAGCGTTCCGTCCATATCGGAAAACACAATCATTTGATGCAGCCCTTTCTACTGGCATAAAAAGCGTGGCCGAGGGCGGTGATGTCCTGGCCACGCTCGAGTTCTATAACGGTCCGCGTCCTAGCGGTCGGCGAGTGGCTTGTACTCCAGCGGCTCGATCACCGGGCGGTAGGCCGGGCGAATAATACGGTGCGCGCAGAAGAGCTCTTCCATGCGGTGCGCAGACCAGCCGGCCATGCGGGCGACGGCGAACAGCGGCGTAAAGAGCGTCTCGGGCACGCCGAGCATCTTGTAGATAAAGCCCGTGTACAGGTCGATGTTGGCGCAGATGGGCTTGGTCATGCCGTGGTCGCGCATCACCTGCGGTGCCAGGCGCTCGATGCGCTCGATGAGCGCGAACTCCTCGCCCAGGTCTTTCTTGGCGGCAAGCGTGCGCGCGTAACGACGGCACACCTCGGCACGCGGGTCGCTCAGCGTATAGACGGCGTGGCCCATACCGTAGATGAGACCCGTGCCGTCGAAGGCCTGCTTGTCGAGGATCTTGCCCAGGTAGGCTGCGACCTCGTCCTCGTCCTCCCAATTGGAGACATGCGCACGGATGTCCTCGTGCATAGACACGACCTTGGCATTGGCACCGCCGTGGCGCGGGCCCTTGAGCGAGCCGATAGCTGCGGCGTAGGCGGAATACGGGTCGGTGGCCGAGGAGGACAGCACACGGCAGGCGAACGTGGAGTTGTTGCCGCCGCCGTGTTCGGCATGCAGCATGAGCATCACGTCGAGCAGCATGGCTTCGTCGCGGGTGAATGCCATGCCGCCGCGCAACACCTGCAGGATGGTCTCGGCGGTGGAGAGACCGGGTGTGGGATGCGGTACATGAACCTCGGAACCGCGGCGCTTGGCGACCGAGGCCATATGCGCGAAGGCGGCGATGCGGGGGAGACGGGCGAGCATGGAGATGGCGACGTCGATTTCGTGCTCGGGTGTAATGACGTCGGGCTCGGCGTCGAAGGCGTAGAGCAGCAGCACGGCGCGCTGAAGCACATTCATGATGCTCGACGACACCGTGGTCATGGGGAACTCACGGACGTATTCGTCGCTCAGGTGCCTAAAAGCACCCAGGCGCTCGCAAAAGCCGTCGAGCTCTTCCTTGTTGGGCAGCGAACCCGTGATAAGCAGATAGGCGACTTCCTCGTAGCCGTAGCGGTTCTCGGCCTGGGCGTTGTTGACCAGATTCTCGATGCTGTAGCCACGAAGCGTGAGCTTGCCCTGATCGGGCACGACTTTGCCGTCGACCTTGTTGTAGCCGTGCACGTCCGAGATGCGGGTAAGGCCCGCGACCACGCCCGAGCCATCGGCATTGCGCAGGCCGCGTTTGACGTTGTGCTCTACGAACAGGCCCTCGTCGTACGGGGCGGTCGGCAGGCCGTGGTAGAGGTTTTCGCTCTCAGGCGAAATCTGGCGGCTTGCTTCGTAATCCAGAACCAGGCGGCTCAAGTGGTCATCGAAGCGGTAATAGATTTTCTTGGCGTCGTAGGCCATGCGCGCTCCTCTCCGGGCCGCATCGGGGTGACTTGCATGGGCATGCGCGCGTCAGGCTATCCCCAGCGGCTTGCTCGCTACAGGCGGTACATAAAGTTGAAGACGTCCTCGCGCTGGATGGACACGTTGACGCCCGAAAGCTCGCCGGCCTCGGCCAGCGCCTTCTGCAGCTCGGCGAAGTCGAGCTTGGACTCGGCGGTATCGGCCAGCATGGTCATGGTGAAGATGTCCTCGATAATGGACTGCGTGATGTCGCGGATGTCGACGTTGGCCTCGCCTAGGACACGGGTGACGCCGGCGACGATGCCGGGGCGGTTCTTGCCAAGGACGGTGATGACGATACGGGAGGACGAGATCTCGGCCATGGGAAACCCTTTCGCGTGATTGCGGCGCGCGCGGGGCGCTCCGCTACGGTACAGTGTTCATCATTGTACCTGTCTGGCGCAAAAAAGGCGCGCTCGCTGCGGCGTTACATGCCTGCAACATGAGCGTAAGGGGGAAGGCCGTACGGGGAAGAGCCGTCTGGCGCGTGTCCGGCTCGTGTTGGGTTGATTTCCGATCTCAGCCGAACACATTGAGCGGACAGGCCGTTCCCGCAGTCAGCCGAACGCCTCCGACGGCTGATTCCGAACTGGAAGCGGAGGGCATCCCCGCCCTTCGGTAGGGGATACCGCTCCGCGGCGCATGCCGCGGGCGGCGCCCCTATCGGACCACCGTGACCTCAGTTGGGATGGGCCCAGCACTGCCGCGTACTCGGTGAGCTAGAGCCAACTGTTCGTCTTCACGTCGCGTATGGCGATATTTCGGTCGTCCGGCTCGGTGATGCCGTAGCCGAACGCCCGGAGCGTCTCGATGGACTCCTGGATCCTCTGTTGGAACATGGGACCCGGATCGACCCTCGGCCCGAGGTGCCCGCGCCAAAGGCACGGCGTGGCGCGCAGCATGTTATGGATTTTGGAGATGGGCTCGATGTCGGCGTAGACGTTGAGCGTCGCCATGGCGTCCTTGTGGCCGAGGATCGATTGGAGCGCCTTGATATCGCCGCCTTGGCGGATCCACTGCGTTGCGAACGTGTGGCGAAGGCCGTGGAACGTGATCAGCTCGTCGTTGGTGCCCATGAGGCCGTTGGTCTCCGAGAACGTCTTGAACGCCCTGCGGATATAGCTTGTCGTCGCGAAGGTCGCGCCCGGCTCCGACAGGATGTAGCAGTCCCCGATCTCGACCGCCCCGGTAAGGCCGTGCAAGCGCAGCTTTCCGCAGTCGATCTCGTGGGTCTCCTTCAGGAAGGGGAGTAGGCCGACCGGGTCGATGGGGATACCCCTGGCGTCATGGGTCTTGGTGTCCTTGATGAACGAACCCATTCCCTTCGCGTACGCCACCGAGTGTCTGATCGAGATCAGGCCCGTCTCGAAATCCACGTCGCACCACCTAAGGCCGAAGACCTCGCCGATTCGCATCCCCGTGTGCAGGGCGAGTACGACCGCCCTCTAATCCTCGGCGGACCAATCGAGTCCGAACTCCTTTCGGGCATCCTCTTCGCTCATGACTTCGAGAAGGTCTCCGGGTTGGCAACGAAGGGCGAGGCATAGCTGCTCGAGTGTGTTGAAGCGAATGCCGCGAATATGCCCTTTTTTAATACGGGACAGGTTCACGGGCGTGGTTCCAATCCTTTCGGCAAGTTCGTTCGAGGAAATCTTTCGCTCGGCCATGATCTTGTCGAGGCGAACAATTACGGGCATGACGTGTCCTTACGCAATCTCGTCGGAGTCGAGGTACAGCTCTCGAGCGTACAAGAAGAGCTGGGAGAGCATGAACAAGACGATGCCGAGAACCAGAGAGGTCCAGTCGAATGATGAAGCGATCTCTTGGGCGCCGACGGCCCCCTCGCCGCCAAACATCAAGACGGAGGTTTCGAGTGAGCCGGCGTAGAGGCTGGTGGCAGCTTGAACAACGAAGAGAATGCCGAGCACCTTCAAGCATGTCGCAGAGCCTTTCTTGAAGGGGTCTCCGCTCTTGATCGTCCACACGAGAACGGCGCTGAGGACGGTCGTGGCGATACCGATGACGGCAGGGGCCAATGTCGAGATCGCAAGGGCTGGATATGCTGGGGAGTCTACAATCACAGGGTTGTCGAGCACTTCGATTGCTGGCTTTAAGGAGAACGCCACTTGTGCGATGGCGGTGACGCAAAGGGCCGCAGAGGCTATCGCACATGCGATGCGGAAGGAATGAAGCCGGGGAGTGCGATTGTCGGAACTCATAATAACCTCCGAAGAATTTAAAAAACTCAGGTTACTTTTTAACAGTTTATGTTAAATTGACTTTGCCGGCAAGTAATAAGGGCCGAGCATTTTGTTCGGCCCCTCTGTTCCGACTGGATGAGGTTAAGGTTGGCGATGAATATGCTCAAAATCTCGAAGGCGATCTTTAGGCCGCTTCTCTCCTCCAGGTCGCTCTGTGTTGTCGTTGTTGCGTTGATGGTTCTTTGTGCTCTGCCCGTCTTCAGGAGCGCGGCTGGCATCGACGGACGGGTCGAATACCTCGAGTCGGGAATAACCCGTGTTGAGCAGGAATTGTCAGCATCCTATGCGGATGCGCTTGTGAATGCGGGGGAGGACGGTGTCTATACCTCTTCATCAAGCATGCCCGCGCTTCTGTACCCTCTTGCCGCGGGACGTCTTATCTTGGCACCGCTCTCTCCCCTACTTCCGTTTCTGCAGATATCGGATGGAGAGTACACCTATTATGACGGATCGAAGGAGTACTTGCTATGGGTCGCAACGGCCGTTGCCGTCTCGTTCCTTGCCGCGCGTCTTAACAAACGTGAAAAGCTCATCATCCAGGCACCGATGGGCGAGCTGGGTAGACTTGTTGCATCGAGCGTATGGGCGAGTGTTTTTGCAATGCTTGCCGTCCTCGCCATCAATCTTCCAGGGATAATCGCCGCGCTTGTGAAGAATGGCCCGGGCTCGCCGTTCTATCCGATAGGCTACATTCAATATGCGACTCCGGTTATCAAACCGGCTTGGCTGGTGTTCGCGCAGACGGCCATCTTGCAATTCTTGGTGGCAGCGTTCATCTCGCTTGTCGTTCACCTTGCCGTGAAGATTGCCAATAACCCTACGCTTGGAATCGTGTTCGTATGTGCCCTGATGGGGGTGACGATGGTTCCCGGGTATTACGGAAGATCCATCGCTTTACGTGAGTTCGCCCTGTTGAATCCCCTTACGTATGCGAACACTGAGTTGACCGTCGGCGCCTATAGCCCGTACCCGACAACGCAGATAGTGAATCTGCCTGGACTTTGCTTCGAGCGTGGCGCGATTGCCCTCGTATGCGCAATCGGGATCGAGGTGCTGGCAATTAGCCTGCTTTGCGTTGCTGGAAAGAGCGGCTGCGCGTGCCCGATATCCCCGATTTGTCTTGAGAGAGGTTCCTTCACTGCATCGAGAACGGCAACTCGTTCGAGCGCTTGTGCCTCCGCCGTTGCATACGTAAGAACGATGGGGAAACTGCTCCTGCATTCTCCTGTCATCGCCGTATGCGCGATTGCAATGTCGACGACGATGCTGGCCCCGGCTCTGGTCGAGATGTTTCCTGACGCTGATAACGTTTCCGCTGTTCGGTATAGGGATGGGGAGCTCCGTTCAATAGATCGGTATCTAGAGCAGAACGCTGCGAATATGGACGTCGAGGGCAAAGCGGCCCTGGAAGACATGCGGGATGCTCTTTCGGGTTTCGTGTACGCGCCTATGCCTGCGGAGGGGTTTCGAAGCCTTGCGACGTACGAGCGCGCTCGAGGTGAGCTGGGCGCGGCAGATGCGACTCTCCTGCAATCGATCGGAATCGAGCCGGAGACTCCTTCTCGTGCGGAGGCGCGCGCCCTTCTGCTTGAGTCGATCGCGAGCTTGCCGGACCCCAAGGTTTACGAGTTAAGTACGAAGATGCCCCCATTAATCCTCCTTTCGTATCTCCAGGCAGCGCTTCCCTCCTTATTTTTGCTGTTGCCCGTGGTTGTCACATCGCTCGCGTGCACCCACCTGCAGTGTCGTTCCCTTCTGGTTCTCCAGATCCCCGCAACAGCGCATGTGCGTTTTCTGACGGCTGTTGCGCTGGCTCTCTTGCTTGGCTTGGTGCTGCTTTTGGTGTCGATGGTTCCCGCTGTCGTTGTGTCCGTGATTAAGAACGGTGCGGGTGGATCGGAGTATCCCGTCGCTCTCATTCGGGCGGGAGCTTCGACAACGTCCATGGTGGGGGAGGCGGTGTTGTGCAGTATTCCGTTGCTGGTCATGGCATACGGCGTGATTTCCGTCGTCGCTGCGTTGACAGCAGCGATTAGCCGCAACCCCGTTGTTACCGGAATGGTTTGCGCGGTTCTCTTGGTGTTGGGTTCGTTGAGCGCTCATGTTGAAAGCGTGGGCATGGGCGTCGCGCTGCTGGCTCCATTCGCCTCGTTTGATCCCGCTTCCCAGGTGGGGACGATTGGGTTCCTTGGGCGAGGGACGAACGCGATGCCTTTTGGAGAGGTCGTCGGCGCATCGGGCGCTCTGCTGGTGGTCTTGGGCGCCGTATCTCCGTTGATGGTGCGCCTGAGTGTTTCAAAGATCGAAAGGGGATGATCTCGATGATTGACCTTCAAACGCTGACGATCTCTTATGGAAAGAAGGTGCTCGTAGATTCGGTGAACGCTGAGTTTGCCCCGGGTACGGTCTACGGTCTCGTCGCTCCGAACGGGCATGGAAAGACGACGTTGCTGCGTGCGATGGCAGGTTTGCCGGGTCCTCGCGTGGACGGGAGCATCGTTCTGGATGAGGTGCAGGGTACGGGTGCGAGAGAGGTCCGTTCTATGATCTTCTATGCACCTGGTGAGGGGACGCTGCTGTATCCCGGATTGCGTGCGGAAGATCACCTCAAGATGGTTTGCGATATGTGGCCGCATGCTCGCGATATCGAAGAGATAGTGGAACAAACGCAGATAGGCGAGTTCGCGAAGATGAGGATCCGCACTCTGAGCCAGGGCATGAAGCAGCAGCTTACCCTGGCGATTGCGTATGCGACGGGCGCGCGGTACCTTCTATTAGATGAGCCCATGAACGCGCTCGACCCCAGCAGGGTGGACTTGCATTCCGAGATTCTCAGGAAGCTGGCCGATTCTGGTACGTGCATCATCATGTCATCCCACATCTTGGATTCGGTCGATAGGCTGTGCGATGAGATTCTGTTTTTGAAGGATGGGAGGCTCATTAGAAGCATTCCGCAAGATGATGCTGCGCCGAAGTCTCCTGGATCCCATTTCGCAAAGCCTGCCGGACGCGCCGAGGGTGCGCTAAGCACGTATCGGCGACTCTACGAAAAGGGCGAGTAGAAATGCAAGTTAAAAATCTATGCGGTCAATATAATACCGTTGAACCAGCGTATCGATACCGTTCAGCCATTCGCCTCGCCCCCATCTTACGCATCTTCATCCGGTCTGTTACTTTTAA
>CAJMHR010000019.1 GCA_905213265.1 uncultured Collinsella sp. | reverse complement strand
GCGCGCTGCCTGCGATCGATGCAGGCAGCGCGCCTTCTTTTATTTGGACGGAAACCGTATCCCAGTTTTCTAGCTCAGAACGGGATGCCGTTTCCCCCAGAGCCCTCATGAGGAAACTGCATCCCATTTTGGACGCCGATTCTGGGACGCACTTTCCGCAACGGGCCTCTCGCGGAAAGTGCATCCCACTCTGGATGTCAATTCCGGGATGCATTTTCCGCGGCGGCGTTGGCTACCTGCCGTCGTCGTCCTGGGCTTCATCGCGCGCATAGAGCTCCAGCATGCGGCGGCGGTATTCGCGCACGGCGAGCTTAGCGCGCTCCAGGCGGCGACGCTCGCGCGGAGTCAGCTCGGACGGGTCGACCTCGTCTCCATAGGTCTTATCGGCAAGAAGATGTGCCGCGTCCACGATGCGGGCATCGATATGGCCGCTCGCCGCCTCAGCGGAAAGACGCTCGGCAATCGTATCGAGCGTAGGCAGGCCCTCAAATACGCGACCATGGCCATGTGATGTCAGCAGCTCGTGCTCGCGTGCGAGCAGGCTCGCCAAATCGTGATGGGCGCGCAGGATGTCGAGCGCATCGGATGGATGCTCGGCAACCTCTGCCACGGCGGCGACCGGTGCGGCGTCGACCACACGGTAGAAGAGCTGCGCGAGCAATGGCATCAAGAACACCGTAATGGCACCGGCGGCAACCATAACCGACGCAATATCTTGCGACAGCGCACCCGCGTTGACGGCAACGCTTGTCACGGCAACGATGATCGGCAGGGCCGTGGTGCAGTACAGGGCCACGGTAATGCGGCCATACGCCGACACATCGCGCGTCACGGGACAAAAGCTCATAGAGACGAGAATAGGCACGGCACGAATAATCAGTAACGCCACGATAAAGCCCGCGAGCAGCCCGGGGCGCGACGCCACGGCCGTCAGGTCGATCTTTGCGCCCGATACGGTAAAGAACACCGGAATCAAAAAGCCGTAGGCCAGGCCGTCGAGCTTGGTCTCGAGCGTATGGTTGCCCTCGGGGATGATATAGCGCAAGACAAAGCCGGCGGCAAAAGAACCCAACACGATGTCGAGGTCAAAGATGGCCGAGAACGCCACGAGCGTAACCAGGATGAGCACCGTCAGGCGCACGAAAGTCTGCGATGTGGTGTCGGCGCGTTCCTCGACAAACGAAAAGAAGCGGCTGCCGACGCGCCTGGAACGACTTGGAACCGCGGCCAGCAGCACGCAGACCGCAGCAAACAGGCCAAGAATCACGAGCGTCTGGATGCCGGTGCGGGCAGACAGCAGCACCGACATGGCGAGCACGGGACCGAGCTCGCCCCAAGTGCCATACGCGAGAATCGAGTCGCCCACGCGCGTTCCGACAAGTGAACGCTCACGCATGATGGGCACGAGCGTGCCGAGCGCCGTAGAAGTGAGGGCAAGCGTCACGGCGATACCGTCGAAATGACTGACCGAGAACCACGGGGTAAAGCGCACGGCAAGCCAGGCGATACCAAACGTGACGACCCACGTCGCCAAGCCGTAGCGCCCCTCGACGCCCGTGATGCTCTTGGGGTCGATCTCAAAGCCGGCAAGCAGGAACAAAAAGGCCAGGCCGAGCTCGGACACAAGCGAGACCTCGGCATCTACATGGATGACGCCGAGCATATGGGGTCCCAGCACCGCGCCGAGCACGAGCAAAAAGACCGTCTCGGGAACGGGTTTTCCAGGAATCGCCGAGGCGATGAAGGGGCTTGCAAAGGCCACGAGTGCGATGATGGCGAGCGAAACGAATGCCATGTGATGCCTTTCTCTTGTTTGCGCTTCACTGTAGCACCCTCGCCGTCCTCACCGCGCCGCGAGCTGTCGTATCATAGTGAGGTTTACAAACATGTGGCTCAAGGCGACCGCAGGGCAGACCCCGCAAACCGACCGCTGCCGCATACCGTACCGTACGCCCAACCGATCAGGAAGGCAGGAACCAATGGTCTCTCGTATCTACGTGGAGAAGAAACCCGGGTTCGACGTCGAGGCTCAGCAGCTCAAGGGCGAGCTGACCGAAATTCTCGGCATCAAGGGCATCGAGGCCCTGAGGATCATCAACCGCTACGACGTCGAGGGCATCGACGAGGAGCTTTTCCGCTCCTGCGTGCCGACCGTCTTTAGCGAGCCCCAGGTCGATGTGACCTACGACGAGCTCCCCGCAAGCGATGGCGCCGTCTTTGCCGTCGAATTCCTGCCTGGCCAGTTTGACCAGCGCGCCGACTCCGCCAGCGAGTGCGTGCAGCTCATCAGCCAGGGCGAGCGCCCCGCCGTGCGCTCCGCCAAGGTCTATATGATCTCGGGCGCTCTGGACGAGGCCGCCATCGATGCCATCAAGCACTACGTGGTGAACCCCGTCGAGGCGCGCATCGCCTCGCTCGACCTGCCCGAGACGCTGTACATGGAGACCCCCGAGCCCCAGCCCGTCGAGGTGCTCGACGGTTTCCGTGAGCTCGACGAGGCCGGCCTTGCCGCCTTTATTTCCGAGCGCGGCCTTGCCATGGACGAGGCGGACATCGCCTTCTGCCAGCAGTACTTCCGCGATGAGGACCGCGACCCCACCATCACCGAGATCCGCGTGATCGACACCTATTGGTCCGACCACTGCCGCCACACCACCTTCGGCACCGTCCTGGACGACGTGACGATCGACGACGCCGTGGTGCAGCAGGCCTTCGACCGCTACATGGAGATGCGCCACGAACTCGGTCGCGACGCCAAGCCCGTCTGTCTCATGGACATGGGCACCATCGGCGCCAAGTACCTTAAGAAGACCGGCGTCATGACCGATGTCGACGAGTCCGAGGAGATCAACGCCTGCACCGTCAAGGTGAAGGTCGATGTCGACGGCGAGGACCAGGACTGGCTGTTCCTGTTTAAGAACGAGACCCACAACCACCCGACCGAGATCGAGCCCTTCGGCGGTGCCGCCACCTGCGTGGGCGGCGCCATCCGCGACCCGCTCTCGGGCCGCAGCTATGTGTATCAGGCCATGCGCGTCACCGGCGCCGGCGACCCCACCGTCCCGGTCTCCGAGACGCTCGAGGGCAAGCTGCCGCAGCGCAAGCTCGTGACCACTGCTGCCGCCGGCTACTCCAGCTACGGCAACCAGATCGGCCTTGCCACCGGTCAGGTCAACGAACTCTATCACCCCGGCTACGTCGCCAAGCGCATGGAGGTCGGCGCCGTCGTGGGCGCTACCCCGGAAAACCACGTGCGTCGCGAGTGCCCCGCCCCCACCGACAAGATCATCCTGTTGGGCGGCCGCACCGGCCGTGACGGCATCGGCGGTGCCACCGGCTCCTCCAAGACCCAGAACACCGAGTCCATCGAGACCTCGGGTGCCGAGGTCCAGAAGGGCAACGCCCCTGTCGAGCGCAAGCTGCAGCGCCTGTTCCGCCGCGGCGACGCCTGCCGTCTGATCAAGCGCTGCAACGACTTTGGCGCCGGCGGCGTCTCGGTCGCCGTGGGCGAGCTTGCCGACGGCCTGTATGTCGACCTTGATACCGTGACCAAGAAGTACGACGGCCTGGACGGCACCGAGCTCGCTATCTCTGAGTCCCAGGAGCGTATGGCCTGTGCCGTCGCCGACGGTGACGTCGAGGAGTTCATGGGCTACGCCGCTGAGGAGAACCTCGAGGCGACCGTTATCGCCGAGGTTACCGCCGAGCCGCGCATGCGCATGGCCTGGAACGGCGTCGCCATCGTCGACCTGTCCCGCGAGTTCCTCAACTCCAACGGCGCACCCAAGCACCAGGTCGCCCACGTGTGCGCCCGTAGCGTGTGGCAGCCCAGCTGGGCCGGCACCACGCTCGCCGAGCGCATGACCTCGCTTGTCACCGACCTCAACGTCGCTTCCAACAAGGGCCTTTCCGAGCGCTTCGACTCCACCATCGGCGCCGCGACCGTGCTCATGCCCTTTGGCGGCAAGACGCAGCTCACCCCCAGCTCGGCCATGGTCGCCAAGTTCCCCGTGGACGGCGAGACCACCACGGCGAGTGCCATGGCATGGGGCTTCAACCCCTATCTGATGGAGGCCGACCAGTTTGCGGGCGCCTACCTGTCCGTGGTCGAGTCCATCGCCAAGCTCGTGGCTGCCGGCTTTGAGCACAAGCGCGCCTACCTCTCCTTCCAGGAGTACTTCGAGCGTCTGCGCACCGAGGCAGAGCGCTGGGGCAAGCCCATGGCCGCCGTCCTGGGTGCCCTTATGGCCCAGGTCGACCTGGGTGCCGGCGCCATCGGTGGCAAGGATTCCATGAGCGGCTCGTTTGAGGACGAGGCCGGCGAGCTCAACGTTCCGCCGACCCTGATCAGCTTCGCCGTCGCCGTGGGCAAGGCCGCCCGCGCCGTCTCGCCCGAGTTCAAGGGCCTCACGCACCGCGTCGTCCGCATCGCCCCCGCCACCTATGGCGAGGACTACCGTCCCGACGCCCAGCAGCTGCTCGCCGCGTTTGACGCTGTCGAGGCGCTCACTGCTACCGGCAACGCCCTGGCCATCTCCACGCCCGGCTACGGCTGCGGCGCCGAGAGCCTCTTTAAGATGTGCGTCGGTAACCAGATCGGTATCGAGCTTGCCGAGGATGTAGACGTGGAGAGCCTCTTCACCCCGCTCTACGGCAGCTTTATCGTCGAGCTCGCCGAGGATGCCGAGCTGCCCGAGGTCGCCGACGGCGTTGTCGTCGAGCCCCTGGGCACCACCGTCGAGGGCTATGTCATCGACACCGGCTCCGAAGTCATCGAGCTCGCCGAGCTCCAGGAGGCCTGGGAGAGCGGCATCGAGAGCGTCTTTGCCTACCGCAGCGCCGACGAGACCCCCGAGGTCGAGACCATCGACTTCCGCGCCAAGAACATCCACGTGTACGCCGGCGCCAAGATCGCCCGCCCGCGCGTGGTTATCCCCGTGTTCCCCGGCAACAACTGCGAGTACGACAGCGCCCGTGCCTTCCGTGCCGCCGGTGCTGAGGCCGACACCTTCGTGATCAACAACCTCACGCCCGAGGCCGTCGCCGAGAGCACCCACGAGCTTGCCCGCCGCATCCGTGCAAGCCAGATCGTTATGATCCCCGGCGGCTTCTCGGGCGGCGACGAGCCCGACGGCTCTGCCAAGTTCATCACGGCGTTCTTCCGCGCTCCCGAGGTCACCGAGGCAGTCCGCGACCTGCTCAAGGCCCGCGATGGCCTAATGCTGGGCATCTGCAACGGCTTCCAGGCCCTGATCAAGCTCGGCCTGGTGCCCTACGGCGACATCGTCGACGCCACGCCCGATGCGCCCACGTTGACGTTCAACACCATCGGTCGCCACCAGAGCCGTCTGGTGCGCACCCGCATCTCGTCCAACTTGTCCCCGTGGCTGTCGCAGTGCAGCCTGGACGACCCCTACACCGTCGCCATCAGCCACGGCGAGGGCCGCTTTGTCGCCAATGACGAAGTGCTCGCCCAGCTGATCGCCAACGGCCAGGTCGCCACGCAGTACGTTGGCGAGGACGGCAAGCCCAGCATGGATCTCTCCGTCAACCCCAATGGCTCCGCACTCGCCATCGAGGGCATCACGAGCCCCGACGGCCGCGTCCTGGGCAAGATGGGCCATGCCGAGCGTCGCGGCGACAACCTGTACCGCAACGTGCCCGAGCATGTCCCCGGCGATAAGTTCATGCCGATCTTTGAGAGCGGCGTGGCCTACTTCGCTTAAACCTTTCCCATCGGGTACAATCCCTTCGGGTAACAACACCCGCCACCGACACATCCGGTGGCGGGTTCTTTTTTGCTTCGCGCATGTAGGAAGGACATCATGGAAAGCCGCAAGCCGTATCTCGCCACCCTGCCCGGACTCATCCTGGGCTGTCTTGTTTGCTGTGCACTCTGGGGATCGGCCTTTCCCTGCATCAAGATCGGCTACGCACTCTTTGGTATCCCAGCGCACGATAGCGCTTCGCAGCTGCTCTTTGCAGGTTTACGCTTTACGCTTGCCGGCGCCCTGGTTATCGTTGGGATGAGCGCGGCCCAACGCCGCCCCCTCATACCGCAAGCGCGCGACATCAAACCCATCTTTGTCTTGTCGCTCTTCCAGACTATCGGGCAGTACTTCTTTTTCTATCTGGGCCTCTCACGCGCCAGCGCCATGTCGAGCTCCATCATCGAGGCCAGCGCCAACTTCCTCGCAATCCTCTTTGCCGCCCTGGCATTTCACACCGAGAAGCTCAGTACGGCCAAGGTGCTTGGCTGTGCGCTGGGCTTTGCCGGCGTCGCGCTCGTCAACCTTTCGGGCGCAGATGGCACCTTTGGCTTCAGGCTCGATGGCGAGGGCTTTATCCTAGCCTCCACTGTCGCGGGTGCTCTTTCGACCTGCCTGATCGGTATCTTCTCGCGCGAGCACGACGGCGTCTTGCTTGCCGGGTGGCAGTTCTTGGTCGGCGGCCTGGTCCTCACCGCCATCGGCTTTTTGATGGGTGGCGCGCTCTCCCCCACAGCGATTGTCCCCGCCATCGCGCTCATCATCTACATGGCGCTTATCTCCGCGGTCGCCTACTCGCTGTGGTCGCGCCTGCTTGCCGTCAACCCCGTCAGCCGCGTCTCTGTCTTTGGATTTATGAACCCCGTCTTTGGTGTGGTGCTGAGCGCGCTGCTGCTCGGCGAGGGCGCTGGCACGAGCCCCGTTACCGTCATCGTTGCCCTGCTGTTGGTCTGCGGCGGCATCATCATCGTCAACAAACCCAAAAAAGCCTAGCGAGCTCACCTTTTTAGGGAGGGCATTCGCATACTTTAGCTTAATGGAGCACACTGGTTCTCGTTGATTTCGTACCGAGTCGCGGCGGCAGACGCCCGTCTTGCCGCACCGCGCCTGGGCATTATGGCCGGTGGCCCCCACAAACGCAAAAGGGGCGCACGACCATCGCAACGGTCGTGCGCCCCTTTTTTCTAGCGTATCTGAACGCCGGCTTTCTTCTTCTCGCGCTTTACGCGGTAGAGCTCCGCATCGGCAGCGCGAAGTAAGTCTTGCCAGGTATCGACACTATCGCCGACCCGCGCGTAACCGATGGACATCCGCAACGCATACGGCACCTCGGCACGAGCGAGCTCGTCGTCAATCGCCGAACACAGGTCTATGATGTCCTGTTCCGCCGCTGCCTTTTGGAGCACCACGAACTCATCGCCACCATAGCGTGCGATAAAGCCACCAGACGCCGAGCAGACTTCTTTGAGCGCAGCGGATATGACCTGAAGAGCGTGGTCGCCCTCCACATGCCCATAGCGATCGTTAATCTGCTTAAAGCCATCAGCGTCCATCATAAGCAGATATACATCTTCGGCCTGATCCACATTTGAAAAGAGCGACAGCATATAGGTCTCAAAACGGTTGCGGTTGTTGAGTCCAGTCAACGGGTCAGTAGAGATCAGTTGCTCCTGATAGACGATATAGAGCAGCAGGATGCTCAGCGTTATACCGACGCAAAGGCCCGGTACCGAAAACAAAACCTGGAAGGTACCGCCCACCAGAGCGGGAACCGCAAAAAAGGCGAGGGTGCGATAAATGGCCTTCTTTTGCAGGCTTTCGACTTTTCGAGCCTGAATAAAGGCATGCAAGGACGTATATATGACGTAGCAGTAGCTCACGATGGGCTGGATCATATAAGCAAAGCCGCGACGATATACGCCCTGTGCATCGATATAGAACATAGCGTGCGTCCAGTAGCTGGTAAATGCCAGCACGACCACCAATGCTGTTGGCAACGTTAAAAGTACCACCCTGTAGGGCGTGGTCAGGAGCCGTGAGCCCTGCATCGTCTCGGAATAGAAAAACCAAATGAGGCACGCGATGGCGAACAGCGAAAACGAGACCGCGTTGGAAATCCAGTTGGCCGTGATGCCTACAGGAGTGCTTACGCCGTCCGAGAGCGTCCAGATCATATCGAAGAAAATGTAGGCAGCAGACGTGTAGCCCAGCATGCTAAACAAAAGCTGCTGGGTGCTCGAGAACAGGGAGCGACGGCTTCGTACGGCAAGCCCGATAAGAATAATCATGCACAGCAGGAATATCTCGATCTTGAGTGCCTTAATCACTAGACGCCCTCCCTTCAATATCCAAGTGGCCAGAATCGCCCGAGTCGCGCCCAGGCGCCAAACACCCCTTTCTCCGCAGGGGTAAAGGGAATCATAGCAGAGCGCCCGAACGTCACTGCAGAACAGCCACCGTTCGGGCGCCCATACGGCGCGAATTGCACACGCCGGCTTGATTGACTCGCGTCGACGATTACTCGCCGTCGATGTCGGTCGCGACGGCCTCCTCAATAGCCTCGACGCCTTCGACCGACAGATCCTCTTCGCCGTGGCAGAACTTCTTATCGACCCAGCCGGTCAGAATCGGGGCCATGATTGCCGTGATGATGACGGCGGTGGCGATCTGCGCATACGCGGTGGGCGCAAGCTCGGCATAGCGTGGCGCGACCTCGGCAAGAGCAACCGGCGTGGTCATAGCCGTGCCGGCGATGGTGGAGCAGGCAACGGCGGCCTTGCCGTTGCCGCCGCACAAGCGCTCGAAGGCAAAGGTGATGGGGCCAACGATAAAGAGGGTGATGAGGCCCAGCAGGATGCCCGAGATACCGCCGGTGATAAAGCTCGACAGGCTCATGGACGCACCGAGTTGAAATCCGATGACAGCGATCGCGGGATTGGCGCCGGGGACCAGCAGGTTCTTGATAAACGGGAACAAGTTGCCCAGGACCATGCCGATAACAAGCGGCAGGATGGATCCGATGATGGTGCCGACGGGGATATTGGCGAGACCCGAGACACCGAGGATGATCATCGTGACGGCGGGGCCGGCCGTAAAGAACAGGATACCGACAGCGCCCTGCTCGGACTCATCGCCGAACTCGCCCATGATGCCCGTATAGAGTGCCATGTTGCAAAACGTAATGCCGCCGATGATAGACACGGAGCTCAGACCCAGGAAGTTGTCGTTAAAGAAATATGCCACTCCTAGGCCGAGAGTCGCTGCGACGACCAGCTTGGGAATTAGTACGACGATGCCGGTCTTGATGGCGCCCGGCGTGGACTTAAAGCTGATGCCGGCGCCCACAAACAGCAGAATCGCGGCGACGATGGTATTGGAGCCACCGCGGCAGGCAGCCGTAAAGAAGCCGCCGATCTCAAAAACCTGCGGGCAGAAGGTGTTGAGCAAAAGACCGACGATCATCGGATAGATCATGATGTCGCCCGGGATGCGCGGGACCTTGAATTTCTTTTGCTCGTTGGCGGTTGCTTCCTGTGCCATGAAACCCCCATTTCCGCTGACGGGGTACAAAAGCCCACGTCACGCTTTGCTACAGTAAAGTTTGACCATGGTACCAGAAGAAATAGACCAGCTCGGTGAAAAATTCTACAAGTTGGGATGGAACGAGATTCGGCGCCCGCGACGCCAGCCCTATATAAGGCTCAAGACGATATAGAGCACGATGCCCGAGACGCAGCACCACAGCATCGATTTTGTCTTGACCGCCACGGCCACGACGCCGGCGGCCGCAATCCAGGGAACCAAGGCAGGCCAGAATCCCGCGTCGAACGCGCCGGGGTTCACCAAGTCGTTGGCGACCAGCGCGGCAAAGGCAGCGGGCGGGATATAGCCCAGGGCCTCGGTAATGCGGGGCGACAGGGTCCGCCCGCGCAAGGCGAACGCCGGCGCGATGCGAAAGAACGCGATAGCAGCCCACGACGACAGCCACAGAACCAAGAACTCGTTAACGGGCATCGCGGGCACCTCTTCCGTCAAATACAGCATCGCACGCCAGCGCAATGGCAATGCCGACCACGACGCTTGCCGGCACGGCAATATTCGTGAGGCCCAAGAACTTGCATACGGCGACGGACACCGCGCCCGAAACCGCTGCGACAACGTTGCCGCGCGACAGTCGCTGCGAAAAGAGCAGGCAGATAAAAAGCGATGTGCAGACAAAGCCCGCAATAGCGGTGGGGACATCGACAACAGTGCCGACAACGGCGCCCATCGTGCACGAAACGCCCCATGTCGCGATGAGGATCGCGTTGAGCACAAAGGACTCGCGCGGGCCCCAATCCTCCCCTTCAACCAACTTGGCAAGCGAGATGCCATATGCCTCCTCGGTAAGTGTCGCGGCAACAGCCAGCGTCTGACGCTTCGAGGCACCCCTCAGATGCGGCGCGATCGATGCCGAGTAAAGCGCAAAACGCGAGGAGATGGCGGCAACGCTCGCGATAATCGAAGGTGCCGGTACACCCGCCAGCCAAAGATTGCAGATCATAAACTGGCCGCTGCCCGTCACAAACGTGCTGCTCAGAGCAAAAACCATCCAGGGTTCCATTCCCGTCTGCCCCATGATCATTCCGCACGGCGCGCCTATTGCAACATAGGTAAGCATCACTGGCCAGACGGTTCTAACGATTTTGAGCACCATACGCTTCTCATCCTGACAAGGTCTCCGAGCCGCATGTAGCGACACGGCAGAATCATCATCCGACAGCAACCGAGTTCACCTACAATTGCCACCGGATCGAAAGACACAACTTTTTAGGAAGTCATTATGACTGCTATCGATCGAGACCGGGCGCGCGCGGCCTTCAAAAGCTACACCGATGCCTACGACGCCACCAACCCACGCATCGCGCTCAAAATCGAGCATACGTACCACGTGGCCGAGGCGTGCGATGCCGTAGCGCGCGAGCAGGGCTGGTCGTCAGAAGATATTGACCTGGCATGGCTTTGCGGCCTGCTACACGATATGGGCCGCTTTGAGCAGCTGCGACGCTGGGACACCTTTAAGGACGCCGAGAGCATGAGCCATGCGGCGCTGGGCATCGAGGTCCTCTTTGGCGAGAATCCCGCCGATGCACCCGCCGTAACGAGCATCCGCAACTTTATCGATGACCCGGCAGAAGATGAGCTCATCCGAGCGAGCATTGCCTATCACAGCGATTTCCGCCTACCCGCGCGGCTCGACGTGCGCACGCGGAGCTTCTGCGATATCGTGCGCGATGGTGACAAGATGGACATTATGCGCACCATCGCCGACAGCACCGTCGACACTATCCTCAAGGTGGACGAGAAGACGTTTCTCGGCAGCCGTTTCTCGTCGCCGACACTTGCCGCCTTTGACGAGCACCGCTGCGTCGCACGCGATGAGCGCGATGAGCCCGCCGACTTCTTGGTGGGGCTTATCTGCTTTATGTTTGAGCTCGTCTATCCGGCAAGCCGCGCGCTGGCGCGCGAACAGGGCGATATCCACCGCCTGCTCGACGCGCCCTTTGGCATTACGCGACCCTTTACCGACCCCGCCACGCAGGCAACCTGGAGCCGTCTAAAGGACGAGATGCGCGACTGGCTGGCGCGCGCCTAGCGCTCAAGCTGGGCCAGCAGCTCCTCGACGACCTCGACGGCATCACCGACAACCTTGTACTGGGCAGCACCAAAAATGGGGGCATCTGGGTCCTCGTTGATGGCAATAATGCACTCCGCCCCACCGATGCCGGCAAGATGCTGGATGGCGCCCGAAACACCGATACTCACGAGAAGCTTGGGCGAAACCGATACGCCCGTCTGGCCGATCTGATGGCGATACTCTAACCAGCCGGCCTCCACGACAGGTCGCGTGCAGCCAAGCTCGGCTCCCAGAGCCTCGGCGAGCCTTCGCATCAGCGGCAGGTTTTTCTTGGAACCAATGCCGCGACCCACCACGACCAGGCGCTCGGCATCGGCGATCGAAGCCTGCTGCCCCCACTCCTCGGCGGGAATCGAAATCTCGACACGAGCCTTAGCATCATCCGCAAGCGATATCTGGGTGATCGTGCCAGAGCGGTCGTAGTCAAAGTCGGGCGCCTTAAAGATGCCGGGACGAACCGTTGCCATCTGGGGACGATGATTGGGGCAGACGATGGTGGCCATCAGGTTGCCGCCAAACGCCGGACGCGTCTGTTGCAGCAGTCCCGTCTCCGTATCCATCGAAAGTACGGTGCAGTCAGCCGTAAGGCCCGTCTGCAAGCGCACGGCAACGCCGGGTGCCAGTTCGCGACCAAAAGCGGTCGCACCGTATAAGATGGCCTCGGGTTTGCGTTCGGCTACCAAATCGCAGATCAAGCGGGCGTAGACCTCCGCATCGTTTTGGCGCAGGCGCTCGTCGCGACAGGCCAGGACCTCGTCCGCGCCGGCACAAACCAGGTGTTCGAGATCCCTGAGCGAGCCCTCGGGGCTCATGCCGATCAGTGCCACCAGACGGCAGCCGCGAGCATCGGCAAGCTCGCGCCCCTTGCCCATGAGCTCGTAGGCCACGGGAGCCACGGCGTTGTGCTCGTCGGTCTGCACGAATGCCCAAATGTCTCGATACGCATCGAGGTCAACCGCGCCGGCGGCCTCGTCACGCTCGATCGAGATAGCGTTGACAGGGCAGGCGTCGACGCACCCACCGCATAGGATGCAGCCGTCGGTTACGCGGGCGCATCGGCTGGGTCGCTCGCCTTCCACTACGATGCCGCCCGAGGCACAGGCGCGAACGCAGCGACCGCAGCCGATACAGGCTTCGCTATCGATAATCAGTCCGCTCATCTATGCCATCCCCTCGATAATCTTGGCAAGTTCTACCGCCTGCTCGGACGCCGTCCCCTCAACGGCCTCGCACGTTTGGTCACGGTCGGGCACAAACGAGCGCACGACCTGTGTCGGCGACCCGGCAAGACCGCAACGCGCGGGGTCGGCGTTCACGTCGGCGGCACTGACCACGCGCACGTCCGCCTCCTCCGCCGCGCGAATACCGGCAATACTCGGCATACGCAACTGGCCAATCTCCTTGGCAGCCGTCATCGCGCACGGCATCTCAAGACACACCGTCTCCTCGCCGGCATCGCATCCGTGAACGAGCGCCAGCGAGCCACACGTCGTAAAGCCCGCGCTCTGCACGCAGCTCACGTCGGTCACACAGGGAATCTCAAAGGCACCGGCAAGCTCGGGACCAATCTGGGCCGTATCGCCATCCACCGCCATCTTGCCGCAGATGAGCAGGTCGAAGTCCTCGTCGAGCGCCTCGATGCCGCACTTGAGGGCATAGGTGGTGGCTAGGGTATCGGCGCCCGCAAAGGCTCGGTCGGTCAGCAGCAGCGCGTCGTCGGCACCGCGGGCGATACAGTCGCGCAGCAGCGATTCGGTCGCGGGGATGCCCATCGACACCACCGTCACGCGCACATCCATGCCAAAGCCGATAAACTCGTCCTTCAGCGCCAGCGCGCATTCCAAAGCACTCGCGTCAAAGGGATTAATGACCGCCTGCTTGCCATCGCGCACGATGGTATTGGTCTTGAGGTCCATCTTGACCTCGGTGCTGCCCGGCACCGCCTTGACGCACACCACCATATGGAAATCGCTCATCTTCACGCGCCCCCTTTCTGGACGAGCTCATCCAAGAGCTTCTCCGAAAACAGGTTGCCGCGACCCAGCTGCCCGTCGGGATCGAGCTGGAGTTTAAGCCGCGCCGACTCGACCATGGCCTCGTGACCGTACATCGTCTCTAAGAAGCCCGCCTTGATCTTGCCGACGCCGTGCTCGGCAGAAACGGCACCGCCCATAGCCGTTACCTCCGCAGCCCACTGGGCAAACAGCTCGCCACCGCGACGGTAGTCCTGCGCATCGCGCGGCAGAATGTTCACATGCAGATGGTTGTTACCGATGTGCCCCCAGGCAGCAGATTCAAGCCCGCTTTCGGCCAGTGTGCGGCGATAGAGGGCCACGACATCGGCAAGGCGTGCATTGGGCACCGACATGTCCGAACCCAGTTTGGTGATGGTGGGATCCGTGCGGCGGCGCTCGTCGATAAGCATATTGACGCTCTCGGGGACCGCATGGCGGAAGAACCGCTGGCACTCGCGATCAACCTCGGTGCGCGCGACCCATGTCGCATCGTCGCGGCCACCCGCAAACTCGAGCACCCATCCCAGGTGGTACAGTTCCTCGGTCGCCTGGGCCTCGTCATCGCAGTCGAGCTCCACGTAGACACAGACCTTGGCCTCTTTGTCGAGCGCCGGCAGCGAGGCAAACGCTGTCGACTGCTCGCGCTGGCGACGTAGAATATCCAGGGCGCCAGCGTCGAAGTACTCGATGGCAGCCGCATGGGACAGGACGGGACGCACGGAATCGGTAAAGGACACGGCCTTGTCTTCGCTATCGAAAAAGCAGCTCACACCCCAAACGACCGCAGGCGCCGCCTGCAGGGCGATCTCGAGCTCGGTAATGACGCCGAGTGTGCCGCACGCACCGATAAAGAGGTCGATGGCGTCCATTTCGTCCGCAACGAAATAGCCTGAGGCATTTTTTGTCTTGGGCATGGTATAGCCGGGAAGATCGAGCTCGAGCGTACGGCCCGCTGCCGTCACGAGCGACAGGTGGCGGCCCTGGGCAAAAGCCTCGCCGCGCTGAAGCTCAAGCAAATCGCCATCAGCCAGCGCGACGTGGAGTCCCGTGATATGCGGGCGCATGGGGCCGTAAGCGTAGCTGCGGGCACCGGAGGCGTTGCATGCCGCCATGCCGCCCAGACAGGCAGACGCCTCGGTGGGATCGGTGGGAAAGAACTGCTCGGGGGCCTCTTGGAACTCCTCGTAGGCCTCAAGCGATGCCTGGTCCCAACCAGCGGTCGGCAGCACCTTCTTGCTCAGCTGCTTGCGCAGCTCCGAGAGAGCAACGCCCGGCTCCACGCGCAGCAGAAATTGGCCTTGTTCATCGCGGCGAAGGCCCAAGTAGCGATTCATACGGGAAGTATTGAGGATATGCCCGCCGTGGGGCACGGCACCGGCGGCAAGGCCGGTTCGGGCGCCCTGAACCGTTACCGGGACACACTCGGCATGGAGCTTTCCCAAAATGGTGCGGACCTCGTCTTCCGTCGTCGGAAACGAGATGCTCGAGGCCTCGCCCGATGCGCGAGACTCATCGCGACCATACTCTTCGAACTCGTCGGTGAAGGGTTTAATGGTTGCAGACACGCGAACTCCCCCTTTAGCTAACTACAGTGTTTGCAGGGAGATGTTACCGCATCGTTTCGTCGACGTGTTCGAGACCGTCTCCATAATTGGCGATTTTTACGTTCGTGCAATTCGGCGAACGGCAAGGCTTCCTCGGCAGACGATGCTTTTGACACATATGGCCCCGCCGTCGCCGACCGCGCGATTGTCGCTCGAAAAAAAGTTGGAGTATTTTTTGCCGCCTTTTACCTGCGGAGACGCCAATCCGTCAAGCATTTGGTCAGAAATTGGTCAAGTAGCGGCTGATACGGTCGGCGTCGACAGCCAAAACCGATAGAAGTTTTGGCCCCAGAAGCAGGGAGGTTCCCATGGCATATTACTGGCCCCAGTACGGCATCGCCATCGAAGTCGACGACGATCCCCATCTCCTGCCTTTCGACGAAGAGGCATTCCCCGATACGACGGTCTACCACGTTACCACCGATGTGATCTGCGACCCCGAGTCGTTCTCGGCGCTCGCCCACCACATCGCGCATATCCACGACATCGAGCTCCCTCCCGACTTCGACGAGCTCGTCTACTCGCGCCGTCTGATGCTTCACATGCTCTTTGGAGCGGACCCGTCCACCTTTGCGCGCATCTATACCGTCAAGGATGCCGCATGAGCGCGAAGAAGCCACCCCACTTTGCAGGCCTGGGGCATCGCAGGAAGCTCATCGTTGCCTGCCTGGCCATCGTCTGTGCCCTTGTCGCCGTAGGACTATACGCTTGGCAGTCGCAGCCCGTACCCGAGGCGGGCGCTTCGGTCACGACGGCCGAGGGCAAAACGCGCCGGGAAATCCAAGATGAGCTCGACGCCATCGTCCGCGACAACATGATGACGATTTCGGTCGCGCCGGTCGCTCAGCTGCAGGAGGACGGCAAGCTGCGCGTCAACGTGCAAAACGTCCAAGACAATAAATTTCCCCAGCGATTCCGCGTCATCCAAAACGACGAGACCATGTACGAATCCGGTGTGGTCGAGACCGGCAAGACAATCGAGACGTGCCCCGCCGGCGACATCAAAGAAGGCGAGGCGTACATCGAGATCCAGGCACTCGATGCCAAGACCCTCGACAGCCACGGCAATCCGACACGTGTCAAGGTGCGGGTTGAGCAAGCCGAGAACTAGCTTTTCCGGCCGACGCGGCACCGCACGCAATTCACCAGCATTCGTCCAATCATCGCGGGGACGGCCCGCGGCGAATAGAAAGGAACGACCATGGACATCACCAGAAACATGAACGGAGCCAGAGCGCTCGTCGTGGGCGCAGGGCTCGCGCTCGCGCTCGCAATGGGCGCTGCCCCGACGCCAGCTATGGCGGCCGGGCGCGTTGGAACCACGAAGGTAATGGTCAGGACCGAGATCGACAACGTTGAGTTCAAAGTTCCGACGGTTATTCCCTTCGTCGCCAAGGCCGACGGCACGCTTCAGGGCCCCTCAGAAGACGCGACCACCATCGACAATCATTCGGCCTACGGCATCCATGTCACCAACATGAAGATCGACGCCATGAACACCTGGACCATTGCCGCCGACGCCAAGGCCGGAACCGCGCAGAACTCCATCGACTTTAAGGTCGGCCCCGACGGCGCGCTCCAGAACGCCAGCGCCGCAATGCAGGGGACGGGCCTCGATCT
Organism: uncultured Collinsella sp.; assembly: GCA_905213265.1. Classification (GTDB taxonomy): domain Bacteria; phylum Actinomycetota; class Coriobacteriia; order Coriobacteriales; family Coriobacteriaceae; genus Collinsella. The sequence continues at coordinate 26,671 of CAJMHR010000019.1, read as the reverse complement.
TTCCAAGAATGCAGCCTTCGACATGGGCTACCAGGGCATTGCCGGCGGCACGGACAAAATCAAGCTCAAGACAAGCGGAAACGTCGCCCGCGTCACGCGCGACATCTTCCGCGTAACCGGCGAAGGCGATCAGGTTGCGACGATCACCTGGACGGTCGAGCCCGGTGCGCACACGGCATAAGGCCGTCGCCCTGGCCGCCGCCGTCAGCATCCTAGCGTTTGGGCCAGCCATGGCCTTTGCCCAGCAAGAACAGGCGCAGGCCGCCACGCAAGTGACGGTCAACCTCTCGGAGCTCGACCGCGGCGACCGCGAGGAACCGTTGGCGCAGACAGGCGATGGACGATGGCTCTTGGCAGCAGGCGCCACAGCAGCAGGCGCAGGAACCGCCGGCCTCGGTCTGCACATCAAACGCAGCCAGAAACAAAACATGGACAGGCCGCACTAAATTAGCTAAGGAGACCCCATGGCATCGAAGAACCTTTTGCCCGTCGTCGCACTCTGCGGCGCGCTCGCAACCGGAACGCCTGTCGCCGCTTGGGCGACTCCCGCCATGGCGGACTCCTTACCAGCAGCCCTAAGTTCCGCACCAAATCCGTCGAGCGCCATTGCGTGCGAGCGTTTTTCGATCGCACAGGCCGCGATCTCAACCTCGGGATGCCTTCGTCGTAATACGGACGACTCGATAGTCGTGGATATCAAGCGTTCGAACAAGGCAAACGGCTCCCAGGCGGGGTGCGCCGTCTGCATGTGGCGCTCGGTTGTGCTCGATGCGGATGGCGATCCATGCAATTTAGAGCTGCGCATCGACATCGCTTCGGTCGATGACTCGGCGAACGGAGCGAAGGTCGCCTTCGACGGTACGTTTTTTGAGAAAGGAGGCGGTATATGTCTGGGCTGCGCCGCCGCGAATGCAGACGGCACGCAGCCCACCCTCTCATTCACGACATCGTTGCGACTGACCAAAGCCGACACCGATGCCATCGCGGCGGGAGAAGCGTCCCTGCTGTTCTACGCCGTCAGCACCAAAGACACAGACGCTCATTTCGAGAAGCCAGCCGGATCACTCAGCCTTACACGAGGGATAGAGACAGGCCCTATTGAAATCGATGCCCACGCGCAAAGCAGGCAACGCATTCTTGCCGACCCGGCGCTTCTCGAAATGGAGTGGAACGGATCCGGAGCCATCGGAATTCTTCCCTCCGCGCTTGACGCCAAGACGCTCCCCTCAAACGACGAACCCATCAACGCAACCATACAAGAAGAGAGCGCGGACAAAGAAGCAGGTGCGGGCGACACGCCGTCGCCGACAAACGGCATCCCAGCTTCTCTCGAAGCACCGAATGAGCCCGCTAACGATCCAAACGATCCCGAGCTCGCGGACAGTCTGGGGCTTGCTGATCCTCAAGAGATCGATGAAGGTAACTGCTGCGTGCTTGCCGCGCTCGACCACACAGAGGTCATCGACGCTGCGGACATCGAAGTTGCCGCCGCCAATCAACCCGTCCGCAAGTCGGCCATCATCGCATTTCCCGAATCCATCGAAGTCGTCTTTTTGCCATCGGGCGAGGTCGTGGCCCCAACACTGCTCACCTTGTTGGGCGCCAAGAATACTCGAAACGAAATTAAAAAGGTCACGGTTGTCGACCCTGCAACCACCGCCAAGCTGCGTCTATACGCCGTTGCTCCAGATGGAGGCAAGACCTTGGAATTCGATGGCGACACACTCCTAGCCTGGCGACGTCTGGACATTATGCAAGACGTCTCGTATCAGATCGAACTCGAAGGGTTTGATCGTGCCCGCGATGCCAATATCATCGCCGCGGCTATTGAATCCCCACAGCGGCTTATGACACTGCGCTTTGACTACTATCCCTATGTCCCGACAACCACCTGAGGCTTAAATGCTGCGCATCATTCCTAACACCACTTATATAACCGTATTAGATGAGTCGCGATGTGCCTCGCATTTCGTTCTGCTACGATTGCCACGTTGGCATCAATACAGGAGGGCTCATGCCGGGCTTGGGAACAATCATCAACGTTGTGCTTTTAGTTGCGGGCGGTCTTTTGGGATTAGCGGGCGGCCGCTTCATTACACCGCGCATCCAAGACACGCTCATGAAAGCATCGGGGCTGTGCGTCCTGTTTATCGGCCTGGGCGGCACCATGCAAAAGATGCTCCTTATCGATGGGGAAGCGCTGGCGACCACCGGCACCACCATGCTCATTGTCTCGTTCGCCCTCGGCTCGCTCATCGGCGAGGCCGTCAACTTGGAAGCCGCCATCGAGAACCTTGGCGAATGGCTCAAGCGCAAGACTGGCAGTGAGGGCGATAACGAGTTCACCAACGCTTTTGTCTCGACTTCACTCACCGTGTGTATCGGTGCCATGGCTATCGTGGGATCAATCCAAGACGGCCTGCTCGGCGACTGGTCCACGCTCGCCCTCAAGGGAGCGCTGGACTGCATCATCGTCTGCACCATGACGGCCTCGCTCGGACGCGGCTGCATCTTCTCGGCCCTGCCCGTAGCCGTGTTCCAGGGGACGATCACGTTGTTTGCCGGCGCGCTCTCCCCCATCATGACCACAGCAGCCCTCAACAGCCTTTCGCTCGTAGGCTCCATGCTCATCTTCTGCGTCGGCGTCAACCTCATCCGTCCTCAGACCTTCCGCACGGCCAATATGCTCCCCTCCGTCGTCATCGCCGTCATCTACGCCCTCCTGTTCTAAATCTATCAACGCAGCGGCATCCCGAACACCTGTTTGATGCTGTGCTATGATATGAGGTCACCGAAGCTGCGTTAGGAGAGGAGAAGCGGTGGCCGACCAGGACATCAAGATGCTCATCGAGCGCATTATGGCCGAGGCCCGGACCCATCAGTCCGCCCGCTTCTCAAACGAAATCTACGCAGACGAGCCGATTCTCAAAACCGGCCGACAGATGCAGAATTTCCTTCCCGACCAGTACCGCAAGATGCGCGAGATATCGCGCTGGCAGGATGACCCCAAAGGCGGCGCGGGTCGCTGGCTTTCGGAAGCCGAGCTTTTTTACCGCCAAGGCCTGCTGATGGCCGACTTTGAGGACGACTGCCCCTACAACGGCACCTTTAAGTCGTACTTTCCCACCTACAATGCCATGAGCGATCGACAGTTGCGCGGCTACTTTACCTGGCGTGCCCAAGTGCGCCGCGGAACCGTCGAGGAAACGTCTACATCCTTTGCCTTTCTGTATCTCTATGAGCTGATTTGCGGCATTGGCGTAGATAATCCGCTCGAGGGTTTTAACAAGATCAAGGCCTTTTGGGATGCCTACCGCGCCTTTGAGCCCGGCATCGACCGGTTTGCGCGCGTGTGGCTGCAGGATTACGCCGTGTTCCACGCGCTCGACCCCAAGCTGCTTCGTGACTCTAAAACCGTCATGTTCGATAATGCCCTTATCGAGCTGCGGCACGCGGCACGAGACCTTGTGCCAGCGCCGGCACCGTCCGGCCAGACCCCTAAGCGTCGCAAAACCTCCGAGCCCACGCTCCCCCTTCCGCCCGATGAGGTGCGCGAGGAGCGACTCATGGCCGCCATCAACGCCCTCTCCACGTACAACCTAAGTAACTCGCGGCTCGACCGCAGCCACCACCGCGATCTGCGCCACGTGGCGTGCGCCGTGTATGTCCGTATGGCGCGCTACTATGACACGCACCGAAAGACCGGCATCGTGGCGAGCTTATTTGGGGAGGAGACGGCCATGCCCTACACCATGTTTGCCTCGGCCGTATTCTTTGCGCCCGAGCGCCACGAGGACTGCGAATACTGCCTGGATCCCATCCATATCTACCGTTGCCAAAACGGCTTTTGGGAATGTATGCGTATCCACGGTAGTAGGCAAAAGAGCAGCAAGCTCGGTGAAATGATGCGCGCCTGCGACCAACGCCTGCGCCTGGCGCTGGACCCCGCCCATCCCCTTAAGGAAGAAAAGGTCCCCAAATATCTGGCCAAGATTATCGATGACGAGATTGTGGCATGGCTTTCATGGGATACCGCACACCAGCCCGTCAAGATCGATATCGATCTGAGTCAGCTGGGGCACATTCGGAGCGCCGCCGCGCAAACGCGTGAAGCGCTTTTGATCGATGAAGAGCGCGAGGACGGCGCACCTGTGGATGCCGAGGCAGCGGACTCAGGGCAACCGGAAGCCGAGCCCGTAGCCGACGCGATTGTCGAGGCGATCGCGGCACCCATTCGGCAGGACGAGGCCGACGAGCCAACCATATCCACCGAACAGTTTGGTGTCGTGGCACCGCTTCTCGCGCCGACGCCCGCGTTCGCAGCCGTTGCGCCCGCTGACGCCACGAACGAACTCACGCCTGCCGCAGACGCCTATCTCCGCGCGCTGCTCGAGCATAACGCAGTACAGGCGGAATCGGCGGTAGTGCAATCGGGGCAGAGCGAGGACATGCTCGTCGACAGCATCAACGAGTCACTCTTTGACCTGGTGGGAGACACCGTTATCGAATTCGGCGCGGCAGGACCGCAAATTATCGAGGATTACGAAGCAGACGTGAGAGGATACCTAGACCATGAGTGATACCACATCCGCAGCGCCCCGCGTACCCAAACGCGTCGCTGCCGTTATCCTAAACTCGCTCAAGGGCGGCGTGGTCCCGCGCATCGGCCTTCCTTACATCACCGTAGGGCGCGAGGTCGAGATTCGCGCCCTGCTCACCGATCTGAGTCTCATCTCCGACGGTGGCGCGAGCTTCCGCTTTCTGGTCGGTCGTTACGGCGCCGGCAAGAGCTTTTTGCTCCAGACCATCCGCACGCACGCCATGGGTGAGGGATTCGTCGTCGCCGATGCCGACCTATCCCCTGAACGCCGCCTGCAGGGCGGCCAGGGACAGGGCCTTGCCACCTACCGTGAGCTCATCCGCAATATATCGACCAAGACGCGCCCCGAGGGCGGCGCGCTCAACCTGATTCTCGATCGCTGGGTCGCCTCGTGCGCGGACGCCGATGAGTCGGCTATCAATGCCCAACTCGCTCCGCTCGAGGAAATGGTCCACGGCTTCGACTTTGCCCGCATGCTCCGTCGCTATCGCGCGGCCGTTTCCGAGGGCGACGAGGAGACCATGAACCGCGTAACCAAGTGGATCCGAGGCGAGTACCGAACCAAGAGCGAGGCGCGCGCCGAGCTGGGCTCCTCGACCATCATCAGCGATGACGACTGGTACGACTACGTCAAACTCATCGCACGCTTTTTGGTCTGCAGCGGCTACAAGGGCATGCTGGTGCTCATCGACGAACTCGTAAACCTGTACAAGATTCCCAACGCCATCACGCGCCAGTACAACTACGAGAAAATCCTCACCATGTACAACGACACGCTCCAGGGCAAGGCGCAGTACTTGGGCATGATCATGGGCGGCACGCCGACCTCCATCGAGGACCGCCGTCGCGGCGTATTCTCCTACGAGGCTCTGCGCAGCCGGCTCGCTCAGGGTCGCTTTGCACGCGAGGACCTTAAGGACATGCTCGCGCCCATCATCCGCTTGCAGCCGCTCACCTACGAGGAGCTACTGGTGCTGATCGAAAAACTCATGCAAATTCACGCCGGCTACTTTGGCTGGACGCCCACGCTTACCGAGAACGACTTGGTGGACTTCCTCAAGATTGAGTTTGGCCGCGTGGGAGCCGATACGCACCTGACGCCTCGCGAGGTAATTCGCGACTTTATCGAGCTGCTCGACATCCTATGCCAGAACCCCGATGCCAACGTTGCCGAGCTACTACAAAGCGTCGGCGGCGATAGCCTCACACCGGTCAGCGAATCGCCCGCATCACCTGATGACCGCAACTTCGCCGAATTCACCATCTAACCTGCCAAAAAGGGACAGGTTTATTTTGGCAGGTTTTATCTGGGCAAACGTCGAGGCAGTAATGCAGCAAGCCACTGCCCACCGCGTTGAGAGATTCGTTTTTGAAAGGAGGCCCCGTGAACGCCTTTGACCGCTACGCCCCGTTTATCCAAGACTTCATCTACTCCCACGATTGGGAGAGTCTGCGCTCTATCCAGGTTGCAGCGGCAGACGCCATCTTTAATACGCAGGACAATGTGCTCCTGACGGCATCCACGGCTTCCGGCAAAACCGAGGCAGCCTTCTTTCCCATCCTGACCGAGTTTTGGGAGAACCCGCCCGCAAGCGTTGGCGCCCTCTATATCGGCCCCCTCAAGGCACTCATCAATGATCAGTTCGTCCGCCTCAACGACCTATGCGAAGAGGCCGATATCCCTGTCTGGCACTGGCATGGCGATGTCTCGCAGTCGCACAAGGCTAAGCTCATCAAAAAACCGAGCGGTATCTTGCAGATTACGCCCGAGTCGCTCGAGGCGCTCCTGATCCATAAGCACATGGCAATCCCTCGTATGTTTTGCGACCTGCGCTATGTGGTTATCGACGAGGTTCATTCGCTCATGCGCGGCGACCGCGGCGGTCAGACGCTCTGCCTTATCGAGCGCCTCTCGCGCATGGCAGGCGTGCAGCCCCGCCGCATCGGCCTTTCTGCCACCATCGGCGACCCCGAGCGCACGGGCGCCTTTCTCTCACAGGGAACAGGACGCGATTGCATCATCCCCCGCTTTGAGGAACCGCGCCGCGTGTGGCGCATCTCCATGGAGCACTTCTACAACTCGGGTCCCCAGGCACAGCAGCGGGGATTCGAGAGCACGGGTCCTCAAGAGGCCGAAGTGCTTGCGTGCGAGCGCATCGAGGCGGCGGCATCCGCGGCACTGCCCGCCGGCGCCCAAGATATGCGTCACAGCGGACAGCTTGCACAGGAAGAACGCCGTCAACGTCGCGAGCAGGCGCGGGGCAAGGCCGCTCCCAAAGACCGTCGCACTTCCTCGGCCCCCGAGGGCGAAGTCGACATCCCACGAGCGGCCGAGCAGGCGCTTCTCAACCCCACCGACACGGCGCCCGACAACGCCGACCCCGGTATGGGCTATATCTTTGAGCATACGCGCGGCCGCAAGTGCCTGGTCTTTGCCAACTCGCGCGAGGAGGCAGAGGCCGTGTGTTCCATGCTGCGCAGCTACTGCGAAAGTCGACACGAGCCCGACCGCTTTCTAATCCATCACGGCAACCTTTCGGCATCGCTGCGCGAGACGGCCGAGGAGCTCATGCGCGATGAAGAACAGGCACAGACGACCGTCACCACCTCTACGCTGGAGCTCGGTATCGATATCGGCCGCCTGGAGCGTGCGTTTCAGATCGATGCGCCGTTTACCGTCAGCTCCTTTTTGCAGCGCATGGGGCGCACAGGCCGTCGCGACCTTCCACCCGAGATGTGGTTTGTCATGCGCGAGGAAGAACCCGAGCCGCGCACGATGATGCCCGAGACCATTCCTTGGAAACTCCTGCAGGGTATCGCGCTCGTACAACTCTATCGCGAAGAAAAGTGGGTCGAGCCGCCCGAGCTCGATCGACTCCCCTACAGCCTGCTCTATCACCAGACTATGTCGACCCTCGCCAGCACCGGCGAGCTCACGCCGGCCGAACTTGCCCAGCGCGTGCTCACGCTCAGCTATTTCCACCGTGTCTCGGCAGACGATTACCGTGTGCTGCTACGTCACCTCATTAAGATCGACCATATCCAGGTCACCGAAGGTGGCGGGCTCATCGTGGGTCTCGCGGGCGAGCGCATCATCAACAACTTTAAGTTCTACGCCGTGTTCCAGGAAAACGAGGAGTTTACCGTTCGCAGCGAGTCGGCCGAGTTGGGCACGATCGTCAATCCTCCACCGCCCGGTGAGCGCATCGCCATCGCAGGCCATTGCTGGATTGTCGAAGAAGTGGACTGGAAGCGCCATACCGTCTTTGCCACGCAGGTCAAAGGCCGGGTGCCGGCCTACTTTGGCGACTGCCCCGGCGACATTAACACGCATGTGCTCGAGCGCATGCGCAAGGCGCTCAACGAGCACGCGGCATATCCGTACCTCATGGGCAACGCACGGGCACGCCTTGCACAGGCTCGTCATACCGCCGAGATTTCGGGCGCGGGGACCAAGCCGCTCATCAACCTGGGTGGCGACACCTGGGTGCTCTTCCCCTGGTTGGGTAGCTACGCCTTCCTAGCACTCGAGCGCATGCTTAAAATCAAATGCGCCGCTGAGTTGGGCCTTCGCGGACTCGACCCGTCACGCCCGTACTTTATGCAGTTTAAGATGAAGGCCGACGAGGAGACGTTCTTTGAAGTGCTCGCCGCCGAAGCCGAGAAAGACTTCGACCCCATCGACCTCGTCTATCCCGGCGAGGTGCCTTACTTTGATCGGTACGACGAATTCGTTCCAGAAGAGCTCGTGCGCAAAGGCTTTGCCGAAGGCGTGCTCGACATCGAAGGCATGAAGCAGCGCGTTCTCGGCTGGCGCGACCACGCCTAAGACCAGTCTTTTTGGGACGGGGAGACTTATTTGTCGTGAAGGACGGTGCCGAGGAAGTCGGTGTCGAAGGGCACGGCTTCGGCAAAGGCGTAGTCGCCGTCGCTGGCGATGAGCAGGTAGTTCTCCTCGCCGCCGAACTCCGCATCGCCGCACGGGACCACCCAGGCATGGGCGAATACCTCGAGTGCCGTGGCAGCGCAGTCGCGCAGGAACGTCACGTCGCTCCCCTCGTTTGCGCTCACAATATTGGCGACGTAGACGCCACCAACATTTAGGCTGCCCCGCACTAAACGCAACGCCTCAACCGTCGCCAGCTCGCGTACGGGCTCGGCACCGCCAAAGCAATCGCTCACGACCGCGTCATAGCGACGATGGCCCACGCTCGTCACACCCAGATACGAGCGAGCCTCAGCGGTTATCACCCGCAGGCGATCGCCCGCCGCGCGCTCCAGCTCGTCTAGGTAGAACCAGCGGCGCGCCAGGCGCGTAATCTCTCCGTCATACTCGATAACGTCCATGCGCAAGCCCTCGTGCGACATCAGGGCGAATTTAGGATAGGCAAACCCGCCGCCGCCCAGCATAAGCATACGGCTGATACCGTGACCATAAGCGTCGCGCATCGCATCCTCGGCCTCAAACACGTCGTCAAACGCGCGATAGTACGCAAAGACGGGCTCCGCCCAACGATCGCCAACGTAACTCGCGCTTTGGTAGACGCCACCTTGCACCAATACACGGACTTCGTCGCCGCCCTCGTCGTGCACGCGCTTCACACGCGCCAACCCATTGCGGGTTCGCGCAACCTGCAGACAGGCAGCACGAACAGCGACAGCGGCCGCACCAAGCGCCGCGGCTCCCAGAGCAACGCCGGCAACGACGCCGGCAGAAACACTCGGCTTGTTCATCTAGAGCTCCTTTTGCAGATAAAGGCCATGGTCATAAAATCCAAGATGGCGATAGTACTCGCGTGTGCCAATCGCGCTAATCACGTTGATACGCGCATAACCCGCATCCCGGGCAATCTCGCACGCACGCTCTACGAGCAAACGCCCCAACCCGTGATGCTGCGCCGCCTGGCCCTGGTCGCCCACGCGTGCCGTCATGCCATACACGTGTACCTCGCGAATCATCGCCTCGTCCGGCGTCGTCGGCAACTCGTCCGCATGCGCGGCAACAAACGAATGGTCGGGCAGTGACAACCGCAAAAAGCCCGCGATCTTGCCCCGCGGCGTCACCCACTGCAAAAAGCGCTCGTAAGTCACCGGCGTCTCGTACGCCACTTCCTCATCAAGAGAAAGCTCATCCAAGTCGGCACCCGCGGTACTGATCTCGCGATAGCGAATCTCGCGCACCACTGCGCCTTCTCCACGAGCCGCCAAGCGATTCTCGACGAGCTGACGCAGGTTGGGCTTCTTGTTGCCCACCATAATGTCGTCGGAGCTAAAATCGCGGATCATACGACTGATACGGCAGAACGCCGGCGTCACCACGATGTCGTCGGCTAACACATCGAGCAGCTCTTCCTCGGTATAGGGACGCCACTCGCCGCGCTCATAGCAGCCCACCAGACGCGAGCCCTCGATGAGCGCACACGGGTAGACCTTGACCTCGTCGGGCATAAAGGCCCCCTCGGTCATAAAGCGCTCGTAGTCGCGCTTGTCCCCTTCGGGCGTGGCGCCCAGCAAGTTGAGCATAAAATGCGCGTGGATCTTAAAGCCAAACAGGCGCGCAAGCGAAAACGCCCGCTCGATCTGCGCCACCGAAATGCGACGCTCGTTGATATCGAGCAAATGCTGGTCGAGGCTCTGGATGCCCATCTGGATCTTGGTGCAACCCAGGCGGCGGATGAGCGTGAGGGCCTGTGGCGCCACGGCATCGGGACGCGTCTCGATAACGAGCCCCACCACGCGATGCTTCGCCGTCTCGTTGATGCACTGTTGGCGCTCAAGCTCCTCCATCGTGGCCGTCTGCCACTCGGCGACCTCGCCCCACGGCGTGCCGGGGCCGTACAGACGACGCACCGCGCGGTTATAGCCGCCCACGGCAGCATCCACACGCTCCTGTTCGTCGACAACGCCGGCAGCGAGCTCGGCCTCGTCTGTCGCAATGCCGGCAGCCCGATAGCGCTCGCGACGTTCCGCCACCACCGGCGGCAGCGCATCGGCGGGAGCGTCATCGAGCAGGCGCCCTGCCTCGGCACGGCTGATGCCCGGACGCGCCAACATGGGGTTTGCCGCCACGCCGGCGACGGCATCGTCATTGAGCGCACGGAAGAGCTCCGACATAAACCATGTCTGATAGCCTTCCGGATAGTCGCTCCAGGTACCGCCAAGCACAATGAGCTCGATCTTATCGGTCGCATGTCCCATCTGCGAAAGCGCCGTCAAACGGGCACTCACCTGCAGATACGGATCGAAGCAGTTTTGCTCCGCACGGGCGCACGCGGGCTCGGCATGTAAATAGCTTTTGGGCATGCGCAGGTCGTTGGGGCAAAACAGGCAATCGCCCGAGCACGGCCAGGGCTTGGTGATGACGGTAATGGTCGCCACGCCCGAAGCCGTGCGACGAGGCTTCATGCGTAGCACCTGCAGCAGTTGACGCTCTAGCTCGGCGTCGACATTCCATGCCGTCCAACGAGCCGGCTCCTCGCGCTTCACCCGCTGGTAAAACGGCAGCAGGCGACGCTTGGCCAAATCGCGCTTGTCGGCACCCTCACGGCGCGCCTCGGCATGTATCAATTTGACGAGCACCTTGTCGTCCACGGTCTCACCGCGACGCAGAGCCTCGAGTATGTTCAAAATAATCTGTTCCATGACCCCATTGTAAAGGCAAAGGCGCCGGAGCCGATCTCGGCTTCGGCGCCTTCATCAAACAGCGCGTCTAAGCATCTATGCTTGCGGACCAGCCCGCAGTCATCATTCCGGATCAAACGACATGTCGCCCGAACCGACCTCAAAACGATACGTGGCAGACTTATCGCCGTTATCGAATTCAAGATTCAAAATGGTCTCGCCGTCGTAGCCAAGCGGAAGGAAATCGCTCTCGAAGTCGCCACTGCCCAAGGTGAGGATCGCTTTAAAGCCCGTAGAGTTCGGAACCGTCATCTCCACGTCGCCCGAGCCCACGCTCACATCCATCGACTTCGCGGGGGCCTGGTAGAGCTCGAACGTCACATCGCCCGAACCGACCTCAGCGCTGAGCGCATCAGTCACGCTGCCCGTAAACTCTACATCTCCCGCATCCAGGAAAAGGTCGAAACCATCACAGATGACACCGGCAATCTGCAGATCACCCGAGCCCACGTGCGCGTTGACTCCCTTCAGATGTTCGGCAACACGGCGCGGCAGCTCGACCGTAACTGAGCGATCGATTGCCTTACCGTCGTCACTTCCAAACTGGGAAACCTTGAGCGTCGAGTCCTCGACGGATGCGATGTTTTGCGTCGCGGCCTTGGAGGCATCCATACCATTGGCAACGCGTCCCCGCTCGATAACGCGAGCCTTGTTGCCATCAACAACCTTGACGTCCACCGAAGCCGCATTGATATCGAAATCGAGGTAGCGGAACTCATCGGCATCAAAGGTCGTACACGAAAGCTGCTGAGGCTGAGCGGAATATTTACCGCCATCGTTCATAAAATCGTCGTCATCAACCACATCGTCCGTACCGGACAAGCCGGGTATAACATCGTCGAGATCCCACGGGCCATCAAAATGAATCAAAGTCCGCGAAACGCCAAAAACAAGCCCGATAATCAGTACAAACGCTCCGATGCCAACGCCCAAGCGTACCTTGGATTCATGCGAAAGCTTCATCATTCATCACCCTCTTTGGCGATCGGGTCAGCGGTAGTCGCGGTAGCCACGCCAGTATCAACCGTAGCGGAAACATTCTGAGCCCTAGCGACCGCCGGCGCCGGACCAACCTGGATATCCCCGCGCGCCCAATCGCCATCGAGCGCACGCGCCACCCAGTGATAGATGGGGATCGTAAAGAAGATCAGCGCGGCAAAGGGACCGGCACCAAACAGGAACATCAGCAAAAAGAACAGTAGCCAACACACGGCCCAATACGGGAACGACTGGAACGGGCCCTTCACCGGAGTCGAGCCAACCGCGGTGCCACTCGTCGCCTGCGCCGTAGCGGCATTGGCGGCCTGCGCACTCCAGCTTGCCGCCTGCGCCGCCTTGGCCGCAGCATCACTCGCCTGCGTTGCCGCCTCGGTAGCGCGCGCCGCCGCCTCATGGGCGCGAGCACGCTCTGCCGCCTCGGCCTCGCGCTGACGGGCGCGGTCCTCGTTCTCAAACTCGATATCGTCCTCGATCTCGTCGCTCGGATTGAGCAGCTCGTCCAGGCTCACGCCATAGAGTTTGGCGAGCGAGATTAGGTTCTCGGTATCGGGCGAGCTCTCCGCGCGCTCCCATTTACTGACTGCCTGGCGCGACAGCCCCAGCTTTCGCGCCAGCCCTTCTTGGCTAAAACCCTTGCTGCGACGAAGGTCGGCGAGCCGCTGCGCAGTTTCTACATTCATGGTTCCTCCTATGTGATGCCAGCCGTGCCGCCGGACCGTTTTTGTTCTTAAGGCGCCTTGCACAGTTAAAAATCTATCCGCCACCGCCAAAAGCATGCCACCTATTCTAGTGAGATTTTTGACAACCGGCGGTTGCGGGCACATATGAGCTGCGGAAATGTGTCCAAACAAAGCAATGACCCACGGCTCGGTTGTCCCCGTTGCGGCGTTAACGGTAGTATGGTCGTACTGTTTATTCCGCACCGCCAACGGAGGGAGTCCCGCGCCGTGAACCGCGATTTCGCCTCATCGCTCATCCAGCTCAACAATACGTTCTATCGCGAGCACTCCGCCTCCTTTTCCGATACGCGCCAGGCCCCGTGGCCCGGCTGGGTGCGCACCATGGACATTGCGCTCGAACAGCTCGACGTCGCCACGATCGAGCATCCCGTCCGCGTCTTCGATCTTGCCTGCGGCAATATGCGATTCGAAAACTTTGCCGCCGGCGGCGCACTCGCCGCCAAGGGCGTCAACGGCGCAAACCCCTCGGCAGATGCCAGTTGCCCGTTTGAGTTCTATGGTGTCGACTCGTGTCAAGATTTGGCTATCGATGCACATGGCCACGCCCTGCGCATTCCCAACCTGCGCTTCCAGGAACTCGATGTGCTCGACGCCCTCATGAAGCTCAACCCCGCCGAGACACCCGACGTGCTTTTCGACGCCCCGCTCGCCGACATCTCGGTCTGCTTTGGATTTATGCACCACGTGCCGTCGTGCGAGTACCGCGTACGCGTGCTCGACGCCCTGGTGCGCCAGACGCGCCCAGGCGGCATCATCGCCATCAGCTTTTGGGAGTTTATGAACGACGAGCGCATGGCGCGCAAGGCTGTTCGCGCCGAGGCCCGCGCCGAGCTCACCCCGCCGTTTGAGGGTTACGATTCCGCGCAGTTTGAAGCCGGTGACCACCTCATTGGCTGGCAAAACGACCGCCACGCCTACCGCTATTGCCATCACTTTGACGATCAGCAGATCACCGACCTGGTGCGCGGCGTGCGTACGTTCTACAAGAGCGGCGAGGTCCCCGTGCGCGAGCTTGAGCGTTTCCATGCCGACGGTCGCAGCGGAGATCTCAACCGCTATGTGATTCTCAAGCGCCTGTAGCCACCGACGACTCGCCGTCGAGCCGCACCACGTCTTTCGGGCAAACTATGCCCACCCCTTTTTCAACCCATTGACGGAACGCGCAGCTATACGTTCCATACTTATGACCAAGGAGCCTCATGGGAGCCGTCCACGTTCGCACGCCTAAGAACTTTGTGCTCGAGGAGCGCCTGGAGCGCTACGCCGATGCGATTGAGACGAACCCCGAAATCTATGCCGGAGATTGGCGCGAGGCTTGCGCGCCAGTTGGCAGCAAGCCCTTTGAACACCTTCACCTGGATCTTGGCTGTGGCAAGGGAACGTACCTTGTAGAGCGCGCGGTCCACGAGCCAAACACCCTCTTTATCGGTATGGACCAGGAGCCCATCTGCATCGCCTATGCCGCACAGAAAATCTGCGAGCAGGAACTGACCAACGCACTCGTCCTGCCCCGAGGCGCCGCATCGCTGCCGCAGCTGTTTGCCGCAGGCGAGCTCGATGTCATCACCATTAACTTTCCCACGCCGCAGCCCAAGGCCAAGTACGCCAAAAAACGACTCGTCCATGTCGACCATCTGATGCTCTACCGCCCGCTCTTTGCAGCCGGCGCCACCGTCACGCTGCGCACCGACAGCAAGCCGTTGCGCGATTACGCCCTGGGACAGTTTGCCGCGGCCGGCTACGATACGCTTTGGGTAAGCGACGACGTCCGCCGCGACCATCCCGAGCACCCCGAGACCGAGTACGAGTGCCGCACGCGCGAGATGGGCGCCATCGTCTATGGCATTTGCGCCACACCCGGCGCGCAGCCCAACGATGAACAGCTCGCGGCGGGCCGCGTGCAGGAGCAAAGCCTTGCCTGCTACCTGCCCGACAACCTCGATGAGCTCACCTATGTACCTCTGGGCATGGAAGAGGCCGTCGAGAACTTTAGGAACCGCGCCCGCAAAGGCAAGAAGCGCCTGCCGCAAGAGTCCTAGGGGCTTCTGATGGTCGCGGCGTCAGCAAGCAAGCGCAAATAAGCGCCAGCGAACGGCCCTCAAACCTAAGTGAGTAGACTATTTTGCAATAGCCAAGCACAGCCCGCATAGCGAAACATAAAACCGCAGGTAGAACCCTTGCGCAAAAGCCATGTGCTCGCAATATCGCAAAAAGTCTACTCACTTAGCTAGCGACTACACTAAACGGCTGGGCAGAACGCCCATTTCCTGCATTTTCTCGCGCGCTGGCACCCCACGCCGCCGCTACGCCATAATAGTTGGCGGACAATCGCGAGAGAAAGCAACCACATGGCACAGACCACGACAGATACCGCCGCCAGCACCGTCTCCGGCGCCGGCGCCGCCAGCTCATTCTCGGGCGGCACGGGAACCGAAGCCGAGTTTGGCTCGCTCGGCGCGCTCTCCCCCACCTGGTGGGAGCCCGAGGACGGCAGCGAGCCCGAACCGTGGCTCACGCCCGACCAAGCCTTCGAACGCTTCTTTGAATGGACGAGCGATCGCGGCATTGAGCTGTGGGATCACCAAGAAGAGGCCCTCATGGACCTGGCTGCCGGCGACCACGTCATTTTGGGAACACCGACCGGATCGGGTAAATCGCTCGTCGCGCTGGGCATGCTCTTTATGGGCATGGCGCAGGGCAAGCGCTGTTATTACACGGCTCCTATCAAGGCTCTGGTCAGCGAAAAGTTCTTCGATCTGGTACAGGTACTCGGCCGCGATAACGTCGGCATGATCACCGGCGATACGCACATCAACACCAAGGCGCCCGTCATCTGCTGCACGGCCGAAATCCTTGCCAACGATGCACTGCGCGAGGGCGAGGGCGCCGACGTGGGCTGCGTGGCCATGGACGAGTTCCACTACTTTGCCGACCCCGACCGCGGTTGGGCCTGGCAGGTGCCGCTGCTCACCCTGCCCCACACGCAATTCATGCTCATGAGCGCTACGCTCGGCGATGTCACCGCGATCGCTGCCTCGCTCAAGGAACACACCGGCGCTACCTGCGACCTAGTTGTCGACGCCCCGCGTCCTGTTCCGCTGAGCTACGACTATGTGACGACCTCCCTCGAGGGCACCGTCGAGCTCGCCATGCGCCGCGGCGAGGCCCCGCTCTATATCGTGCACTTTAGCCAGGATGCCGCCCTTGCGACGGCACAATCGCTCGCCAATTTTGGCATCGCCAGCAAGGAGCAGCGCGAGGCCATCAAGGAGGCGGCCAAGGGCACGAGCTTCTCGACGGCCTTCGGCAAGATCCTCAAGCGCTTGCTCGGCTGCGGCGTCGGCGTGCACCATGCTGGCATGTTGCCGCGCTATCGCCTGCTGGTCGAGCGCTTGGCGCAGCAGGGCCTGCTGCCCGTCATCTGCGGTACTGATACGCTTGGCGTCGGCATCAACGTACCCATCCATACCGTGGTGCTCACCGCGCTTACCAAGTTCGACGGCTACAAGATGCGTCGCCTGCGCGCCCGCGAGTTCCATCAGATTGCCGGTCGCGCCGGCCGCTCGGGCTTCGATACCGAAGGCATGGTGATTGCCGAGGCACCCGAGCACGAGATCGAAAATGCCAAGCTTATGGCCAAAGCGGGCGACGACCCCAAAAAACTCCGTAAGATTAAAAAGAAAAAGGCCCCCGAGGGCTTTGTCACCTGGAACAAGCAGACCTTTGAGCGCCTGATCGAGACGCAGCCCGAAACGCTCAAGCCGCGCCTGCGCATCACGCACTCCATGGTGATTAGCGTGGTCGAGCAGGGCGGCGATGCCCGAGCCCGCGTACACGACCTCATCGAGACGAGCCTGCAGACTCCCGAGGAAAAGGCTAAGCTCGAGGTTCGCGCCGACGAAATTTTCGCCACGCTCATCGATTCCGGCGTCGTCGTTCGCACCGAAGTGCCGCCCGCGCCCGATGCCCCGACTGACGCCGCACCAGACATCGACTACGCACTGACGGTCGATCTGCCCGAGGACTTTGCGCTCGACCAGCCGCTCTCGCCATTTTTGCTTGCCGCGTTGGAGCTGCTCGACCCCGAGAGTGAGACCTATACCATGGATCTGATCTCGATGGTCGAGGCTACGCTCGAGGACCCCAAGCAGGTATTGCGCGCACAGGAGCGCGCCGCGCGCGACCGCGCGATGGCCGAAATGAAGGCTGACGGCATCGAGTATGAGGAGCGCTTGGAGCGCATTCAAGACGTCACGTACGAAAAGCCGCTCGAGGATTTGCTCGACGCCGCTTTTGACAAGTACTGCCAGGAAGTGCCCTGGGCCAACGACTACCAGCTCTCTCCCAAGAGCGTCCTGCGCGATATGCTGGAAAGCGCGAGCGATTTTAAGGGTTACATTCAAAAGCTCGGCATCGCCCGCTCCGAGGGCATTTTGCTGCGCTACCTGGCAGAGGCCTACCGCTCGCTCGACCGCACCGTGCCCATCGAGAAGCGCGACGAGCGTCTGCGCGACATTATCTCGTGGCTGGGCTTTGTGGTGCGCTCGGTGGACTCGAGCCTGGTGGACGAGTGGGGGAACGCCGGCAACCCGGCAGCCCTCGACGCCGCACCGCCGCAGGGCATCGACGAGGTCGTGGCGGACCGCCGCGGCTGCACGTTGTTGGTGCGCAACGCGCTCTTCCGCCGCGTGACCTTTGCCGCCCGCGAGCACGTTCGCGACCTGGGCGAGCTCGACGACGACTGGGGCATGAGCGAGATCCGCTGGCAAAAAGCACTCGACGCTTACCACGAGCAGCACGAGGAGATCCTCACCGACGAAGATGCCCGCAGCGCCGCGATGTTTTCCATCGACGAGTCCGACGAGAAGACCGCGCACGTATGGCACGTGCACCAGATCTTTGCCGACGAGGATGGCGACCACGACTTTGGCATCATGGGCGATGTCGATCTGGACGCCACGCAAGACGGTGGCGAGGTCATCTTCAAAAACTACCGCGTCGGCTTTATCGAGGACCTGCTCGAGGACTAGCCGCACATACTGTAACAAAACGAAGTGGGGCCGCTGGCAGCATCGCCAGCGGCCCCACTTTTGCACTATACGCTATGTCTTACTCGGCATCCTCGACCTCATACGAATCCGCCTCGGCTGGCTCATCGTTTGTCTCTGTCGCAGCCCCGCGTGCCTCGTCAAACGCCGCCTTCATGGTCTTGTTGCCCCACGTGAGCTTGCGAATGGTGAGCTCATCGGCCTTGTTGTGGGCCAGACGCAGATTCTCGGTACTGCGACGCAGGTCGTCCTTGGTTTTCTCGAGCTGCTTAATGGCGGCATCGATCTCCTTGATCGCCGACTCGAACTGCTTGCTCGCCAGGTTGTAGTTGCGCGAGAAGCCGTCCTTGAACTTCTCCATCTTGGCTTCGAAGTTCGTGACGTCAATATTCTGCTGCTTGTACTCCGCTAGCTCCTGCTTATAGCGCAGCGAACCCATGGCGGCGTTGCGCAGCAGCGTGATCATGGGAATGAAGAACTGCGGACGGATCACGTACATCTTCTCGAAGCGATAGCTCACGTCCACGATGCCAGCGTTGTAAAGCTCGCTCTCGGGTTCGAGCAACGTGCAGAGCACCGCGTACTCGCAGCCCTTTTGGCGGCGATCGTGGTCGAGTTTCTTAAAGAAGTCCTCGTTCTTGTGCTTGGTCGCGGTCTCATCGTTCTCGTTTTTCATCTCGAACATAATTGAAATGACCTCGTTGCCGCTCGCGTCGCACTCGCGGAAGATAAAGTCGCCCTTGGTGCCCTCGGACGCATCGTTATCCTTCTCGAAGTACGCGTTAGGAAATGCCGTCATGCGCAGACGGTTAAACTCGGTCTCGCAGTGCTGCTCGAGCGACTCGCCCACCATCTTGGTGGACAGGCGGACCTTCATGTCCTTAAGGCGCTCAATCTCTTCGTCCTTGTAGCGAATCAGGTCATCGCTCGCGCGCTTGGCCTGCGCAAGCTCGAGCTCGTGTGCCGCCTTGGCCTGTTCCTCGCGAGAATCGCGCACCGCCAGCTCGCTCGTCAGTTTGGCACGCGCCTCATCGCGCTCTCGCTCCGCCGCGGCGACCGCCTTCGATAGGTTCATTTTTGCCATCAGTTCCTGCTCGCGCAGCTGGGCACGCAAGTCCTCGGCCTCTTGCTCGGACTGAGCCTTTGCGGCGGAAAACTTCTCTTGCACCTTCGCGCGGTAGTCAGCAAGCGCGCGCTCGGCCTCGCCGCGAGCGGCATCGAGCTCACGCTGCGACTCGGCCGCAGCGGCGGCAAGCGCCATCTCCTGGGCCTTGTCCGCCGCGGCGAGCCTGGCCTGCAGCTCGGCAATCTGAGCGTCGCGCGCGGACAGGTCGTTTTGAGCAGCATTGCGCGCCGCCGACTCGACGAGCTTGGCTTCGTCATCTTTGCGCTCCAGCTGCGCACGCAAATTGTCGATCTCGCGCTGAAGCTCGGCATTCTCCTTTTGAGCGTCAGCTCGTGCCTCTACCGCCGCGCGCTGGCTTGCGCTCTCACGCTCTGCGGCAGCTCCCTCAAGCTTGGCGCGCAGCTCGGCGAGCTCAGCATCGCGCTTGGCGACTTCTTGTGCCAGCTGCTGAGCTGCAGCGTTCTTCTGCTCGACAAGCTGAGCGTTGCGCTGAGACTCTGCCTTTTGCAAAGCAGCCGACGAAAGTGAGCGTTCAAGCTCCAGCGCCTGCTCGCCCTCGCGCTGGACTGCCTTCACACGCTCATCCAGGTCACGTGAAAACTCGGCGTCGCGCACTTGCTTGACGATATCCGCATAGCCGGACGCGTCGACCTTAAAAACTTCGCCACAATGCGGGCACTTGATCTCGTTCATAGCAGCTCCTCGATGGACACAAATTTCGACCGCCTACACTCTACCGCGTCGCATGGACAAAAAAGGCGCCGCTGCCATAATGGCAACGACGCCAGAGCCACCACAAAGCCGCCTGTCCCCTTTGTGGTGGTTTGTGTGGCGGTTCGAGAATTACAGTCCAAAGAAGTCAAGGATTTGATCACGGCTTACGGGCTTGTACCCGTTGGCATCGAGACCGACATCGTAGCGAAAGATAGGGCGTTCGCGGTCGCGGTTGCGCACGTTGGTGCGGTCTCCTCTGCTGTGGATATGCCCGTGTAGCATGATGGCGCCACGCGCCTTACCATTCCAGCTGAGCATGGGGTAATGGCTCATCACCAGACGATGGCCCTTGGCATAGCCGGGAGCAATCTCCAGGTAATCGCGCACGTCTTCCCAAATCTGCGGGGTGTCGGGATCTTCCCAGTCGCCGTCATGGTTACCGCGGATGAGCGTCACGTTCTGGCATTCGATACGCTCGCGCAGGCGCACCGCCTCCGCCAGGGGCAAACGATAGGTAAAGTCACCCAGAATATAGAGGCGGTCGTCCGCAGCCACGCACTCATTGATAGCATCGATGACCTTGCGGTTCATCTCCTCGACCGAATCAAACGGCCGATCCATGTCGTGCAAGATATTCGTATCGCCCAGGTGCAGGTCGGCGGTAAACCACATCATCGTCTGTGTCCTCATTTCGCAACGCGTCTAACACGTGCCTAGTATACAGACGCTCTGGCGCGTCGGTTAGCCAAAGAGCCCGCCGAACAGACCTCGACGGCGTTTGTCTTGCTTTTTCGAAGCGTCACCCTGAGTTTTCTTGCCCTGCCGTTTCCTACGATCCTGCTCCAACTCATCGTCATCGAGTAGCAGATCCCACTCAAACGAATCGTCTGTCAGATTGAATAGGTCGTCGTCATCAAACATGGCCGCCTCCCTTGCCGACTAGCGAGCATCCACCACATAGAGGCCAACGCGCACCTGGTGCCACGGGCTGCGCTCGGGAGCAACCTGTTGCACGCGGGCCTCAAATACGTCCTCGTGGCCGTAATACATCATCAAGGACAGTGGACCGACCTCGTTTCCCGGAACATAGCCAAGCTTGGTGTTGCCGTAATAAATCGCAACCGCCTCAGGGTCATGGGGATTATCGCGCTCGGCACACAGCGTCAGCTTATCGCCCGCTTTAAGATCGCCCAAGACCAAGGCGCCATCGGCATACTGAAATCCTGCAATGTGAAATGACAGAAGAACACGTGAAGGCTCGTACATAGCAACTCCTCTAACGGCCGGATAAATCGGCGCTTAACCGTACTGAGAAGCTTACGGGCCCGTGCGGACACAAATTCGCCCCACCCGCGCCTTTTCGACCGTTTGTCGCTACACCGTCTGATTCTAATGCACAAACATGCGCACGAACTTGTGCTTCCAGCTTGCGTAAGGAGCATAGCGGAATGGCACGTCCAGCCACGTTGCCTTGTTCACGATGCTCTTCTTGTGGCTAAACGTATCGAAACTCTCGCGGCCATGGTACTGCCCCATACCGCTCGCACCCATGCCACCAAAGCCCATATGGCTCGTAGCCAAGTGCATAATCGTGTCGTTGACGCAGCCGCCGCCAAAGGGCACGTAACGCACAAAGCGCTGCTGAACTGCGCGATCCTGGCTAAAGATATACAGAGCCAGCGGCGTCGGACGATCCGTAATAAACGTCTCGGCCTCGTCTAGGCTCTCAAACGTCAGCACCGGCAAGATGGGGCCGAAAATCTCCTCCTGCATCACGGCGTCATCGGGGGTCACGCCGTCCAAAATCGTCGGCTCAATCTTGAGCGATGACTCGCGCGCCGTGCCTCCAAGCACAACCTTATCGGGATCGATCAGCCCACGCACGCGCGCAAAATGCTTGGCGTTGACGATATGCCCGTAATCCTCGTTATCGAGCGGATGCTCGCCAAACATACGGCGGGCCTCTTCCCTGATGAGGTCCAGCAGCTCGTCGTGCACGCGCGCATCGACCAGCAGGTAGTCGGGCGCCACGCAGGTCTGCCCCACGTTGAGCCATTTACCAAAGGCGATACGCCGCGCCGCAACCTTCAAGTTTGCCGTCGCATCCACGATGCAGGGGCTCTTTCCGCCCAGCTCAAGCGTCACGGGCGTAAGGTTTTTACTTGCGCGCTCCATGACGAGTTTGCCGACCGGAACGCTACCGGTAAAGAAGATCTTGTCCCAGCACTCATCGAGCAGCGCTTCGTTCTCGGCGCGCCCGCCCTCGACAACCGTCACCAGGCGCGGATCAAATGCCTCTTCACAGATTTGCTTGAGCACCGCACTCGATGCCGGAGCATAGGCGCTCGGCTTGATGACCACAGTATTGCCCGCGGCAAGGGCGCCGGCGAGCGGCTCGAGTGTTAGCAAAAATGGGTAGTTCCACGGAGCCATGATGAGCGTGACGCCATAGGGCACGGCTTGCGTTTTGCACACACTCACGGCGTTGGCAAGGTCACACGGACGCAGGCGCGGACGACTCCATCGAGCCACGTGAGCGATCTGATGACGAATCTCGGAAAGCGACGTGCCGATCTCGCACATATAGGCCTCGTCATGCGACTTCCCCAAATCGGTCTTGAGCGCATGGGCGATATCAGCCTCGTGGGCCCGCACCGCATCGCGTAAACTCACGAGCGCGCGACGTCGAGCATCGACATCAAACGTGGCGTGCGTCTTAAAGTAGGCGCGC
The DNA here is from genome assembly GCA_905213265.1 of uncultured Collinsella sp. Lineage (GTDB taxonomy): Bacteria > Actinomycetota > Coriobacteriia > Coriobacteriales > Coriobacteriaceae > Collinsella. Next base: position 4,032 of record CAJMHR010000019.1, on the reverse strand, counting down.
TGATCGCCGACGATGCGCGCAATTTCCTCGGTGTTCATGTGCCCTCCTAGTTCTCGCCCTCAAACATACCACCTGCAACGACTTCATACATATGCTCGAGCTCCAAGCGGTCCATTAAAAGCGGAACGGGGTACAGGGGATTGGCCTCGGCATCGGCATTCGCCGCCATCTGCGGAATGTCGGAGCGGCGAATGCCCGAGACATATTTGGGAATGTCCAAGGTGGCGTTCATTCGATCGACCCAATCGATAAAGGCTTCGGCCGCCAGGTTGTCCTGTGCGTTAGCCGGCGCGATACCAGCCATGCGGGCGAGGTCGGCGAGCTTAGGAGCAGCAGCTTCACCATAGGCGCGAAGCATGTGCGGCAGGATAATGGCGTTGGCCAAACCGTGGGGAATCCCATAACGTCCGCCCAGACTGTGCGCGATGGCATGAACGTATCCAACGTAGGAGCGCGTAAAGGCAACACCCGCTTTATACGCTGCCGAAAGCATATTGCGGCGCGCCCGTATGTTGTCCCCACGCTCATAAGCATCGAGCAAATTGTCGTGGATGAGCAGCACCGCCTGACGCGCCATCTTGCGCGTATAGGGCGTGGTACTGCGCCCGATAAAGGCCTCGACAGCATGCGTTAGAGCATCCATGCCCGTTTGCCCCGTAATGGAGGCGGGCAGGCCGCGCGTAAACTCGGGGTCGTGCACCGCAAAGCGCGGGATAAGCACAAAGTCGTTAATGGGGTACTTGTAGTGCGTCTCGTCATCGGTAATTACCGCCGCAAGCGTGACTTCGCTTCCCGTACCTGCCGTGGTGGGAACGGCGATAAGCAGCGGCAGGCGACGATGAATCCGCAGCAGCCCGCGCATCTTGTTGATGGGCTTGTTTGGCTGCGCAATGCGCGCCCCCACACCCTTGGCGCAGTCCATGGCTGATCCTCCGCCAAAACCGATAATGGCCTGACAGGCGCTCTCTCGATACAGGAACGCCGCTTCCTCCACGTTTGAGACCGTGGGGTTCGCACGCGTTTCGGCATAGACCGTAACGCCAATCCCCCTGGATACGAGCGCCGTCTCGAGCGGTGCCGTGAGCCCCAGACGGGCAATGCCGGGATCCGTCACGATAAGGACCTTCTGAATCGAGCGCTTTTGAAGCACCGCGGGCACATCCTCGGCATGCTCTAAAATGCGCGGCTCGGTATAGGGCAGGATCGGCAATGCAATGCGAAAAACCGTCTGATATGTTCGGCACCAGGCACGACGCGCTAGATGCATAAAGGAAACTCCTTCATTTGTTGATAGGTCAACATTTGCTCGCCCGATTGTACTCAGCAGAGATCGCAGACGGCACGCCAATCGTTAATCAATCAACATCTTCATATCTCAAAATTGTTTTATTAAAAATCATTCCTAATAGGCTTCACATTTGGTTGCATTTATGGATAATAGAACTCGTCAAGACGCACGTCCGGAGAGGGCCCTTACGGGACCGGACGAGCGCACAATCGCCATCGATCGAAAGGATCGAATCATGAAGTTTGTTTGCCCCGTTTGCGGTTATGTGGAAGAGTTCGACGGCGACCAGCTGCCCGAGGATTTTAAGTGCCCCCAGTGCGGCGTTCCCGGTTCTCGTTTCCTGAAGCAGGAGGAGGGCCAGCTCGAGTGGGCCGCCGAGCACGTCGTGGGCGTCGCCAAGATGGAGGGCGTCTCCGAGGACATCGTTGCCGACCTGCGCGCCAACTTTGAGGGCGAGTGCTCCGAGGTCGGTATGTACCTGGCCATGGCTCGCGTCGCCCATCGCGAGGGCTATCCCGAGATCGGCCTGTACTGGGAGAAGGCTGCCCACGAGGAGGCCGAGCACGCCGCCAAGTTCGCTGAGCTCCTGGGCGAGGTCGTGACCGACTCCACCAAGAAGAACCTCGAGATGCGCGTTGAGGCCGAGAACGGCGCCACCGCCGGCAAGACTGATCTTGCCAAGCGCGCCAAGGCCGCTGGTCTCGATGCCATCCACGACACCGTGCACGAGATGGCACGCGACGAGGCTCGCCACGGCAAGGCTTTCGCCGGCCTGCTCAAGCGCTACTTTGGCTAAGCCAGCCGCCTGAGAGATAATCTTTAGCTCGATAAGGCCCGGACCGTATTGGTTCGGGCCTTTTTGCGTCTCGAGGGCTCGTTAACGCCCTGAAATAGGACCGCCTTAGGCATCGGCTTCTCGTCAAAAACTAAGTGAGTAGACTTTTTGGAACTTGCCGAGCACGCCATCCATATTGCTTTATAAAGCCGCAGGTAAATGACTTGTTGCAATACGGCCTGGTCACCAAAGTTCCAAAAGTCTACTCACTTAGAACCGCAGCCGTCCACGATCGAGCAGTTTTGCGTCTAACGGGCATCTTTCCGTCGATTACTCCCAATTTTGTCCAGTCAACGAATAGTTCAGACCGGAGCAATGTCTCAGCCCTTTGCTCATCTGAGCTTTTATCACGATATTCAGCATCGAGCATCCTGCATATGGCCTTAACGATCGCGCGGAATCTATCCTCATCGGATATCTGTCTGTGTGTCAGGAGAAGTACATCGTAGCCCATGGCCTGAAGGGCCGTCATGCGGTCAGCGTCACGCAAGCCATCCCCTGCGCGTCCGTGCGAGGCCTTTCCCTGACATTCAATGGCCACCTGTCGCCTGCCGTCCGGCGAAGAAAGAAGTAGGTCGATATATACACGGGACTTTCCCACAATCGCTCGAGCACTTGTGCTTAGCGTCACTTCGACATTGAGCTCTATGCCGCAAAACCCCTCGCCTCCCAGGGCTCGCGGCAGTCCAAGCAACAAATACGCCTCGACCTCAAAAGGCGACGCGGCACCCAATGGAACGAGTTGTGATACCGCCATAAATCTATTGCCGTAACGCATCCCGCAAACATCTGAACAAAAACGGTCAAGGTCTCTGCCCAAAACCAAAGCGTCTCGACGCCATAAATTTGAGGCGGTGCCGTCCTCGGACGGACAGCGCACCCAACCGAACGTTGTCGAAATCGCGCCCGAATCAATTGCACGCGTAAGCTCCGCCTCAAGTGCCACCGGCAGAGCGCACACCGCAAACAAGCCACACATCTCCGCCAATACCAAAAGAAGCTGAAGATCCGTCAGATGCCGCGACATGGTGAATGCCGTCAGTAGAGGAGACGTAATCAAAAATCCGTGCTCCGTTTCCAGCACGGATTCCCTGGGGAGCTCACCAAGGAACAGCCGCTGCCTAATGCTGGCAGGGCAAGTCCGTTTGTTTCTCGTCCGAACCAATGTATGCAACGGAAAGCCGAGCACAACCGCAGCCGTCGGGTTACGGGCGAGGTCATATCGCTGCCGGTCTTCTTCCGGCCGTGGAAGTGGCGGACACAAAGCGCGAACCTGAGGAGGCAAACGCCAGTACCTAAAAGCCGATATGTCACAAAGTAGATCTTTCATAGACACAGGAAAACACGAATTTCAACCCAGTCAGTCACGATGCGGCGCGAACGCACCGAAAATGGCGCCGAACGCACCGCCAAGTTTTCAACAGCCCTCCCCAACTGGCCAAAAGCTTGCCAAAAGCTGGACGAAGCCCTGTTGAAAACCCCATTTTTTTCTTATGCAGAAACTTTGCGCGGCAAGTGAGTAGACTTTTTTGAACATCCCGAGCAGGCCGGTCATCCTGCTTTTCAAAACCACAGGTAGATAGCTTGTTACAAAACTGTCTGGTCGCCAAAGTGCCAAAAGTCTACTCACTTAGGTTGCAGAGTGCCCCCGATTAGCTGCAATTCCAAGATATTAAGCACTTTTGGACTCAAATCGTCATACTGAACAAGAATTTGACTTGAGTTTTCAGGGACAGATGCGCCGTCGGCACACCAATAACAGTCACTGATATCGACAAAAGGGATACTCGAGCGCGTGAGGGCCCGCACAAAAGAGCTTCCGCCCGCTCCGCGCTCCGCAACCACGGTGCAGTAAAGGCCTGCGTCCGCATGCTCGATCGCGCGAATTTTTGTGGTGTAAGAGGGAGGG
>CAJMHR010000018.1 GCA_905213265.1 uncultured Collinsella sp. | reverse complement strand
CATGCGAACCTCCAGTCCGGACCGCCCCGCGGTCCAACTTTCTGTCCGCACCCCCAAATCGGCCGCCAAAAGCCCCAAAAACCGTCCAAATATCCACTCTCGATATCCGACCCTCCGAAAATCCTCGCTCGTCCATCACTCGCGTATCTCTCGTCTCTCATTCGTCTCTAATATGAGAGATGACAGGAAGATGAGAGAAAAATATGAGAGATAACTGAGCAACAAAGAGACAGGCAATCATGGTATTGTCTCAATACCGATTGTTCTACCAGCAAAAATATGTATAAATGAAGCAAATGGTAGACATTCCATCTCTATCTATCTTTCTATCTCTAAGCCGAGAGATAGAAAGATAGATGAGAGATAATTACGAGAGATAACTGAGAGACGAGGGAAATCTATCCGTGGCATTCTCCGCAGGACCGAGCGAAAGGACGTGCAGATGAACGAAAACGAGCTGACCGGTCTGCTTGAGTCTTTAAGGCGTATGGGCTCGGATGACCTTAGCGTCGAAGTAAAAGAGAGCGCCATGACGCTTTCCCGCGACGTATGGGAAACGGTCAGCGCTTTCGCAAACACCGCCGGCGGCATCATCGTGCTCGGAGTGAGCGAGCGCGCGGGTTTTGTCCCAGTTGCAAACTTTGAGACCGAGAAGGTGCTCAACCAATTCGTGGCGGGCATGGGCGATGCTGGCGGTCGCGGAAAGCTGGCCAATCCGCCCAAATACACCATTGAGCGCGTGGGGCTTCGGGGGACCGTTGTTCTCGTTATCACGATTGAGGAGCTCGACCCGTCGAGCAAGCCTTGCTATGTCATAGAGCGGGGCGCTCAAGGTGGCAGCTACAAACGCATCGATGACAAAGATGTCCCGCTTTCGTCGACCGAGGTTTTGGCACTGTCGTCATACGAACGGACGAGTCCTAGCGATCGCGATGCGGTGCCCGGCACGAGTGTGGGCGATCTCGACGAGTCGCTGGTCGACCGCACGATAGAGCGTGCCTATTCGTTGACGCCTCGAGCGATGCGCGGTGCGGCGGACAAGAAGACAAAGATGGAGCGTCTGAATTTCCTCGACTTCCAGGGCAATGTTACCAAGGCCGGCCTCCTTGCCGCGGGCGTTTACCCTCAGCAGTTCTATCCCAAGCTCTTCATTGATGTGGCTGTCCACGTGGGAACTCAAAAGGGAGCTGCGGGGCCACTAAGGTTCATGGACCGCACAATCTGTGAGGGAACGTTGGGCGAGATGATCTCGGATGCCGTCGCAGCCGTCGCCAAGAATTTGCGGCGAACCTCGATCGTCCAAGGCGTCTCGCGTGTCGACTCGCTTGAGATTCCCGAGGAGGTTCTGCGCGAAGCAATCGCCAACGCCGTAATCCATCGAGAATACGGGGATCGGTTCTGTGGACAATCGATTGCCGTCGACGTCTTTGATGATCGTGTCGAGGTGACGAATCCTGGCGGCCTTTACGGGGGAAAGACTCGCGAGAACTTGTTTGACGGCAGCTCCCGATGCCGTAACGCGACGCTTGTGAAGCTCATGTCGATTGTCCCGCTGCCGGATGGCGCAGGTTCGCCGGCTGAGGGCAATGGCTCGGGCATCCCGATGATGATCGATGCCATGCGCGCGCATGGTCTGGCCGAGCCCCTGTTCTGCCCGGGGTTCGATCGGTTCAAGATCGTACTTTACCGTTCAAAAATCGAGCCGGTCGATCATGGCGGGGGCTTAATTGTGACGGCACTCAAACACTACGGCGAGCTGGGGACGCGTGAGCTGGCAGAACGCACGGGGCTTACAATTTCCCAGGTTAGGTCGCGCGTCAACGCGCTCATTGCTCAAGGCGAGCTTGAGCCCACGGCGCCGGCGACGAGCCGCAACCGCAAGTATCGACTGTCGGAGCGCGTGGGATAGATGCGTTAGTGGACGAGGCGACCCAATAATCGACCCTCGATTGGCGTCCATTAAGGTAAAGCGGTTGTTGCCCAGTCGACGGTGATGCTAAAGACTCGGCTTACGCCGGCATGGCCCCGAACCCGTCCATCAAGAACAGCCTAAGAACCAGCTTGATGACATTTCCCGGTTTGACTTCTGCCGCGTCAAAGACGTGGCGCTCGGCGAGCTCGCTGCAGTATGCATAGATGTCGCGGATAAGGTCCGCGCCCGAGAGCGTAAACATGTAGCCTGCGTCCGAAAGCGTATTGGGCGCGGCGGGCAATTTGGTCATGCGACAAAAGGTCAACAGGTCGGGCGCCATAGCGTCCTGGTAGCCAAGATGGCTGCCGTCTTCTTGTGCGACGAGTTCCAGCTGGCGTACTCGATTCAGCGCCGCTGCCAGCACAAAGCTCGGTGTGGGAGCATTGACGTCCTCCGTGCTCGCCACGAGTCTGCCTGCTGCCTGCGTGACAAGCTAGGCGACCTCGCGCTGGCAGCGCACGGCCTTGCGTGTAACCGGCTTGATGGACGAAGAAGAAACGCTTCCCTTAGGCGGATTCGAAACAGCCACAAGAACCTCCCATGAACGATCCGGCCCAACAAGCCCGGATGAAACACGTGCTACATCAGTATACAGGGAAGTGGGGTAGCGGGGTACAAGCGCGCCAGCGGCAAACCGAGAGCATCAACGATGTGCCGATCGTGGAATGAGATCTCGTAATAATTGACTCTCGACCATATTATTGAAGGGCATGACTCGCGTTCGTATGGTTGTAGGTGCTGGCGATGAACGACATTGACCTTGCCGTTCCGTTGATGGATGGACCAAGCTATGACCGCGCCCGCAGTCTCGTGCCTTCCGAATACGTTGAGGCATGGGAGTGGTTTCTGGGTGAGGAACAGCGCGGCGGCGTTTGGACCAGCCTTCCGCACCACACCAAGGAAGATAGCCCTCAGTATCAGTATCGTTTGAGAATTGGCTCGGACTTCTTTCCCGTAACGCGGGATTCAGGGATCTTCTGGCCGGGCCAGGATCGGGTGAATCAAGATCCCAATAAGATCTTTGCGCTTTCGGTCCATAACTCTAAAAAGAGCTTCTACACCGATGTGCCTCCGCTCTATTTGGACGATGGCACATGGGTCATTAAGTACTCGGTTCAAGCGCCGGGTACCGTTGGTTTTCGAGACCAGAATTACAACCGTAAAATGCTCAACTGCATGGAATGTGGCGTCCCAGTCGGAGTCATATTTGCAACCGAGGTGGGCTATAAGGTGCTCGGCCTTGCGTTTGTTGAGCGGTTCGAGCCCGAAAACGGATGGTTTGTTCTGCACGGTCCTGTTCATAAAGGCGGACCGGACCCTCGTTTTGCGCCCGACATGAGTTATCTGAAGCACATACCCGTCGATATTGAGTTTGCCGGACAGGGTGTGACCGACGACGAAAAGGTCCGCTATGCGTTAAGGCGCGAGCGATTGGGGCAGCAATGGTTCCGCAAGCAGCTCGTTGCCGCCTATGATGGCCGTTGCGCGGTGTCGGACTGCGGCGTCAGCGAAGCTCTGGAGGCTGCGCATATCGAGAATTACTCGGGACCCAAATCGCAGGTTGCCAGCAACGGTATTCTGCTTCGGCGCGATCTCCATTCCCTATTTGATGCTCACCTGATTTCGTTTGAGCCTGTTTGCGGCGAATATCGGCTGTGCGGATCGTACCTGCTGGATAAGACCGACTACGCTTCCTTTGCGGGTGCGACGCTAAGGCAGCCGAGTGAGCGTCAGTGGCGACCCGATACGGTGTTTCTTGAGGCCCATCGCATTGAGTTCGATCGCTCGGAAAAGAAGCGTGAAAAGGCGGGGCTTCTGCCGTATTAGCGTATTTGGCTTTGGCATTCTTTGACGATCGTGTTGTTTGATCGGATCGCGTGGCGATGCAATCTCGCGCACGCCCGCCGGTGCATGCTCTTCCTGATTTGTATAGCGAGAGGGGAGCGTGTATGAGCTGGCGAGGCGATATTGCGATGGGGAAGTACGGAAAACTGCCGTGTGCCCTTATAGACAACAATATGTTTCCGAGCGTAGAGGTTGATTGCGCGTCGTTTGTCGTCACCTGCCCTTGCTGCGGCTCGCAAATACCGTGTCTCGACATTCGGTTCATCGATGCACGTGACAGGTTCAGCGACGAAGTGAGGAAACGTACGGGCGTTCATATGCCGGTGTATCCGGAGAAATGCCCTGTTTGTGGCCTCGATATCGTGTACGACGCCGGCGACGAGGGATAGGTGATGCGGAGGAGTTGGCTGTGAGTGTCTTTTGCCTCTACAAATAAATCCCCTCACCGAGTTGCTTGTGGAACTCGGCGTGATGGTCGCGTGCCCAGGTAAAGAGTGCCTGGTCAAAGTCGGTGCGCGTGGCCGGGACGCCAAAGACGCCGGCAACTTCGACGCGTATAAACTCCAGTGCCGGCAGCTTGTTGATGGCAGTGAGGGCAAACGGGGACGAGGGCTCCTCGAACAGATAGCGGCTGCCTTGCAGCGCGTCGCAACTGGTGCACGTGTTGCCGAGCGACGGGGCTTTGGAGGCTCGCGCGCCTACGGGCTTGTAGCCGCAGCGCTTATGAAGGTAGTCGCGGATCTCGCCCGGTACGCAGCCAAGAGCGGGCACGATGGCGAGTGCGTTGGCGTTGGCCGTGTCGATGGCAATGTACCCGGCTTCGTTGGGCGCGTGCGCGATGGCGATGCTCTCGTCGTTATCGGTTCGATAGGGAATGCCGAAGGCCGCGACTGAGGTCTCTTTGTGACACTTCCAGCACTCGCGCTTGCCCAGTACTAGATATATATACGGCGCTGAGGGGTCGGATCGGTCAACACCGGGCAGCCACTCGGCAAAGGGTTCGGGGTTGACGCCGCTGGGTACATACCAGATCTTCTTGGTCCGGTCCCATTTGGCGCCCAGCGCCTTGGCTTCTTCTTTGTGCGAAAAGGGGACATCGAGCTCGGTGCGCATGGCGGCTCCTTGGTGCTGCAGGTGCAAGTGGCTCAAGGATACCGCAGGGCACAGACATCGCGGCGTTTTGCTGAGAAGTTGCGGCTCGGATGGGTTCGAGACGTGTTGGTCTCGGCCTCGGTGACTATTGGGGCGGTTTTGATTGACTGCGGAGTCAGCCGGGATAGGCACTTGGGTCGCTGACGCGGTTTTGTGTATGGGCAGGGTGGTTGCTTGGGCGGTTGGAGCTGCCAGCGGATTTGGCGACATAAAACAAAACAGCCCAGAGGACATAGCCTCTGAGCTGCGAACATTTGGTGGGCGTTAGAAGATTTGAACTTCTGACCTCTTCCGTGTCAGGGAAGCGCTCTCCCCCTGAGCTAAACGCCCGATCAAGGGTGCGCAAGCACGCAAGGGATAATATAACGGAGCCTGAACTCGGTGGCAAGAACATTTTTAAAAATCGCTTACATTGTGGAATTCGGGGGCTTTGTCGTATCCATTTCAAAAGAGCCTGCTGCCGCGATTTGGCTGTCGCATAATGCAAGGCCATTGCGGTATCGAGCTATGGAAAGACGCCTGCGGAATTGTCCTACCGATAAGCGGACAAGCCTCCAGCTGGTGCCTTCGCCGTGGTAAGGTAAGCCGAATTGTTTCCAGGCTGTTTCGGGGGAGTGGAATGAGCAAAGAGTGTGTCGAGCAGGTCGAAGGCGCAGGGGCTTCGGTGCCGATGACCGATATATCGAACATTGATGTGCCCGAGGGCACCGACGAGCTCAGCCGCAACACCCGTCGCGCATGGCGCGACCGCCTGAACAGCGCTTCGACGCGCAAGATGATCACGGGCGTCTTGGCTACGCTGGTGGGCGGTTCGTTTTGGGGCTTCTCGGGCACCAGCGCGAGCTTTCTGTTCGATACCTACCACGTCGATACCTTGTGGCTTATGAGCGTGCGTCAGATTCTCGCCGGTCTACTCTTTATGGCCGTGGTTGTTACGCGCGACCGCGAGCGCCCGATTAAGCTCTGGACCACACCCGCCGATCGCAAGCAGCTGCTGCTCTTTACCGCCTTTGGCCTGCTGTTCAACCAGTTTTGCTATCTTTCGGCCGTGCGCCTGACGAACGCCGGAACCGCGACAGTGCTCCAGTGCCTGCAGCTCGTTATCATCATGGGCTACACCTGCGCGATCGATCGCCGCATGCCGCGTACTCGCGAAGTCATCGGCATTGGCCTGGCTCTGGGTGGAACCTTTTTAATCGCCACCGGCGGCGACCCCACCAGCCTGAATATCTCGCCGCTTGGCCTGGCAGCAGGTCTTATGTGTGCGGTCAGCGCCGCGTGTATGGCGGTGATTCCCGCCAAGATCCTGCCCGAATACGGCAGCCCCATCGTCACGGGCTCGGCAATGCTCACGGCGGGCGTGGTCTCGTGCGTCTTCGTGCAGCCCTGGGCGCATATGCCGGCGCTCGACGCTGCCGGCATCGAGGCGCTCGCGGTGTTCGTGGTTATCGGCTCGTTTTTTGCTTACATGCTCTATATGCAGGGCGTTAAGGACATCGGCTCGGTGCGTGCGAGCCTCATCGGAACTGTGGAGCCGGTTTCGGCGACCATCACCAGCGCCGTTATGCTGGGGACGGTGTTTTTGCCGACCGACCTTATCGGCTTTGCCATGATCATCGTGATGATGTTCCTCACGGTGTAGCTGGCGCCGCTGCCAAGACGGAAAAGGTGTTGTGCCGCATTTTCGCCAATTGATGTCCGTGTCTGGAGTTTAGCTGTCGATGCTCAAAATGCCATAAACTAGTAATGTTATGGACTTTTTCATTGCGACTCAATTGCGAGGATTTCTTTATGGCTGGTAATCACTTTAAGGGCAGCGATAGCGGCCGTCCTGCAGTTCCGCCGCGTCCGAACGGGGCTGGTAAGGCCGGCATGCCGGGCGGCGCTGGACAGGGCGGTTCCGGTAAGCGCGTGTCCCCGGGCGAGACGGCGATGTTTACCGCTCTGTACGAGCAGTCTCAAAAGGCAAAAAAGACCGGCCGCGCAAGAGGGAATGTCTTTGCGGACGGTGCAACCTCCGCGTCGCAGCCGAGTGGGGCTCCTTCGGTACCTGCGAACAACGCAGGTGCTGCCAACGCCGCGAATGCTGCCGGCAACGTTAATGCCGGCAAGGCCGCCAACAATACTCCTTCTGCCGGTGGCGCGGGGCTTACGGGTAACCTTGGCACGATTTACACCGGCGCCTCCGAGACTGGCACGTTCGCCCGCCTGGATGATAGCGGTGCCGAGTTTGCGGGCTCGGGTTCCAAGGAAGATTATTACGATTTTGGCTTGAACTACGGTAGCGACGCTTCGTCGAGTTCGACCTCTGACGGTCTGGTCCGTCATCGCCATCGCAAGGGCGAGCGCAAAAAGCGTCACACCGGCGCCATTATTGCCGCTGTAGTCGCGGTGCTTCTCGTTGCGCTTGGCGCAAGCGGCTTTATGCTGCTTAACTCGGCAAAGACCGTAAAGAGCGAAGCGAAGGAGGCTGTCGAGATCGTCGGTGGCCTTAAGGATAAGGTCACGTCGGGCGATTTTTCGACGCTGCCCGACGATGCGAAGAAGATCGATGAGCTCTGCGACAGCATGAAGGCGGAGACCTCGAGCCCGCTGTGGACGGCGGCTTCGTTTATCCCGGTGTATGGCAGCGATATCAATGCGGCCCGCACCATGATTGACGCCCTGTCCGATGTCTCGAGCAACGCGCTGGTTCCCATGGCTGACAACCTTTCGCAGGCCACGCCCGGCAAGCTGTTCCAGGACGGCATGATTAACGTGTCCGCGCTGCAGGCGGTCGCCGATTCGCTTTCCAGCAGCTCGAAGGTGTTCAAGAGCGCCAACGAGAAGGTCCAGGGCATTGGCGATACTCATATTTCCCAGGTGACCGAGCTGGTCGATAAGGCCAAGGACGGCTTTGCCACCCTCAACGGCGCGGTTGACGCGGCGGAGAAGGTCGCCCCCGTCCTTCCCCAGATGCTCGGCGCCAACGGCCAGACGCGCAACTACCTTATGTACGCCATGAACAACGTCGAGATTCGTGCCTGCGGCGGCTTTGGCGGTTCGCAGGGCCTGATTTCGGTCACCGACGGTCAGATGTCGATTGGCGAGTTTGTTCCCCGCATTGGACTCAGCGAGGATGAGGCGGTCGAGAGCGTCGACGAAGAGGATGAGGCGCTGTTCGGCAACCACAGTAACCTGTACAACTCGGGCAATACCTATTCGCCTGATTGGCCCCGCAACTCGCAGCGTGTCGCCGCGCTGTGGAAGTCCCAGTATGGACAGGACGTTGATGGCGTCATCGGTATCGACCCGGTGTTCCTGCAGTATCTGCTGGGCCTGGTCGGTAACGTGTCACTGCCCGACGGAACGGTTGTCGACGGCACTAACGCCGCAAAGGTCCTCATGCACGATGTGTACTGGAACTATCCGGTCGAGGAGTCGGACGGCATCTTTGCATCCGTCGCCAGCGCAGCCTTCGACAAGATTCTTGGCGGTATCGGCGATGTCGATGTTGCGAAGCTTGTCAGCGCCGTTGAGCGCGGTGCCGAAGAGGGCCGCCTGATTGCTTGGATGAGAAACGATGATGAGCAGAATGCCATCAAAGAGACGGGCATTGACGCTTCGCTGCCCAATCCGGATGACCCGAGTGCCGATCCTGTTGCCGGCGTTTACTTTAACAACCTGAGCTTCTCCAAGCTCGACTGGTACCTGAACGCTGATACGCAGATTGGCCAGGGCATCAAGAACGGTGACGGCACGTGCTCCTATCGCATCACCGTTACCCTGACGAACATCATGACGCAGGAGGAGGCTGGCAAGCTGCCCGACTACGTTGCGGCGAGCGCACCCGATGCCGCGCGTGACGACGAGCGTCTGAATGTCTCACTGTTTGCCCCGACGGGCGGCAACATTACTGATCTGACCGTCGAGGGCACCCAGTTTGGTCTTGGCGCCGCTACGTGGCATGGAATCCCCTTCTATTCGGGCACCGTTGACCTGCATGCTGGCGAGACGACGACGATCACGTATACGCTGACCACGTCGGCCGAGGCGGGGGACAAGCCGCTTACGCTGCGTCAGACTCCTACATGCCAGGCGGCTCGCGACAGCGCGTCGGCGTAGGGTTTTTCTGGTAGCGCAGATAATCGAGTACCATTTTGGGGCGGACAGGCAATCTGTTCGCCCCTATTTTGTAAGGAGAGCGCATGAAGTACTTTGGCACCGACGGCTTTCGCGGTGAGGCCAACGTTGGGCTGACGGTAGAGCACGCTTATAAGATTGGCCGTTTTGTGGGCTGGTATTACGGCGCCAACCGCAGTGCTAAGGCGCGCGTTATCGTGGGCAAGGACACACGTCGCTCGAGTTATATGTTCGAGGCGGCGCTGGTGAGCGGTCTGGTCGCGAGCGGTGCGGACGCCTATATGCTGCACGTGATCCCGACGCCGGGCGTGGCGCATCAGACCGTGGAGGGCTGCTTCGATTGCGGCATCATGATCAGCGCGAGCCACAACCCGTTTTGCGATAACGGCATTAAGCTCGTCAACAGCGACGGCTTTAAGATGGACGAGGACGTGCTGGAGCTCATCGAGGACTACATCGATGGCAAGAGCGAGGTGCCGCTGGCAACGGGCAATCACATCGGCGCCACGGTGGACTACATGCAGGGCCGCAACCGCTACATTGCTTCGCTCATCGCCAGCGCGAACTTTTCGCTGCAGGGCGTCAAGATCGGTCTCGACTGCGCCAACGGCTCGGCATCCTCGGTGGCCAAGCCGGTGTTCGACGCGCTGGGCGCCGACGTGCGCGTGATCAATGCCGCGCCTGATGGTTTTAACATCAACGTCGACTGCGGCTCTACGCATATGGAGCGCCTGCAGCGCCATGTGGTGGAGCAAGGCCTGGACGTGGGCTTTGCCTACGACGGTGATGCCGACCGCTGCCTGGCCGTGGACGAGCACGGCCGCGTGGTCGACGGCGATCAGATCCTGTACGTGTGTGGCGTGTATCTGAACAAGCACGGGCGCCTCTCGGGCGGTACCGTGGTGCCGACGATCGCCAGCAACTTTGGCCTGATCAAATCGCTGGAGCTTGCCGGCCTGAGCGCCGTGACCAGCGGCGTGGGCGACCGTCACGTGTATGCCAAGATGCGCGAGGGCGGCTACAGCCTGGGCGGCGAGCAGACGGGCCATACGATTTTTGGCGATATCGAGCGCACGGGCGATGGCATTATGACCTCGCTGCGCGTGATGGAAGTGATTCGCGCCGAGCGCGAGACGCTCTCGCAGCTCACGGCTCCGTGCAAGCTGCTGCCGCAGGCGCAGGTTGCCGTGCGCGTGGCGGATAAGGACGCCGCGCTCGAGAACATGGGCGTGCAGAATGCGATCGCCGAGGCCGAGGCCGCGCTGGCGGGCGAGGGCCGCGTGCTGGTGCGCAAGAGCGGAACCGAGTCGGTGATCCGCGTACTGGCCGAAGCTCCTGACCAGTCAGCCGCCGACGCCGCCATGAAGCGCATCGCAAGTGCTCTGGAGGCCTTATAGTTACGCGGTTTTACCAAACCGCGTAACTGCTCGACGCTGCAAACGGCCCCAAGCGGCAATCTGACGCTCAATTTCAAGGGCGCGACCAGAAGGTCAGCGCCCTTTCATTTCACGTCACCTTGCTCGCTTGGGGCCGTTTTCGCTGACGTTGCCAAGACATCGGCGTCAACATGGTCGGCGTTGGCGATGGCGTGCTGGTCAATCCCTACAGCTCGTAGAGCGTGGTGAACTTGTCTTGGAGGTAGCTGCAGTAGTAGCGGGCATCGAACGCCATGCCGCAGGCGCCCTTGATGAGCTCCGGCGCGTCCTTGGCGCGGCCCCACTGCCAAATGTGCTCGCCCAGCCAGGCGCGGACGGGTGTCAGGTCGCCGCTCGCGCAGGCGCCGTTAAGGTCGACGCCGTCGCGGCACATGGCCGGCACAAACATGGCGTCGTAGGCACTGCCCAGCGCATACGTGGGGAAGTAGCCAAACGAGCCGCCGCTCCAGTGCGTATCCTGTAGGCAGCCGTGCGTGTCGTCGGGAACGGGAATGCCCAGGTACTCATCCATGAAGCGGTTCCAAAGCGCGGGGATGTCCTTGGCCGTGGCCTCGCCGGCAAACAGCATGCGCTCGATCTGGTAGCGCACCATAACGTGCAGCGGATAGGTGAGCTCGTCGGCCTCGGTGCGGATCAGCGAAGGCTGCGCGATGTTCACGGCGTGGTAGAGCGTGTCCTCGTCGACGTCGCCGTAGACCTCGGGTGCGTGGCGGCGCAGCACCTCGAGCAGCGGTCCCATAAAGGCGCGGCTGCGACCCACGGTGTTTTCGAAAAAGCGGCTCTGGCTCTCATGGATGCCCATGGAGGTGCCACCCTCCAGGCACGTGCGCGCATAGGCGGGGTTCACGCCCAGCTCGTACATGGCGTGACCTGCCTCGTGGATGATGCTGAAGACGTTGGAGATACAGTCGTTCTCGTAGATGTGCGTCGCGATGCGCGCATCGCCCACGGCAAAGCCCTCGCTAAACGGATGCTCGGTAAAGGCAAGCGTGGTGTCGTCCAGGTTAAGACCGACGAGCTTCATCAGGTCGAAGCTCATGGCTCGCTGGGCGGCCTCGGGCACATGTGCGTGCAAAAAGTCGGCAGCGGGCTGCTGGCCGCGCTCGCCGATGGCGTGCACGAGTGGCACGACCGTGGCCTTGACCTCGTCGCAAAACGCGTCGAAGCTCTTGGTGGAAAGGCCGCGCTCGTACTGGTCGAGCCAAACATCGTATGGGTCGCGCTTGGGGTCCATGAGCTCGGCCTGATGCTTGAGCTGGTAGACGATCTTGTCCACATAGGGCTCAAAGCTCGCCCAGTCATTGGCGGTTTTAGCCTTGTGCCACACGGCATCGGCCTCGCAGGTGAGTCTGGTCCAGGCCTCGGCCTCCTCGGTAGGGATAACGCTTGCCTCGCGCTGGTCGCGGCCGAGCACGCGAATCTCGTCGAGCAGCTGCGGGTCGTCGATCTTTTCGCCCGCGACCGTCTCACGCGCGAGAGAGTGCACGAGCTCAACGGACTTTTTGCTGGTCAGGAGCTTGTGATGTTCGCCGGCAAGGGTCCCCATAGCATCGGCGCGGGCCGCGGCGCCGTTGGCGGGGGCAATCGTCGCGCCATCGAACTCGGCAATCTTGAGCAGGTATTCACGAGTCCACAGCTTGCCCTCGAGCTTGCGGAATTTTTTGACGGCCTTATCGACCTTCATGCCTTTGGGCGTCTTGCCCACTGCGGGCTTGGTCTTCTTATCGTGCTTCTTACCCATACCATATCCTTGATCTCGCGAGCCGAGCGCCATGGATGGGCGCACGGCCAGTTTGCACAGCTACCTGCCTTGTACCCAGCACGAACAAAACGGAACGCGGCGATATGCTCGCAGAATGTGTTATCCTATAGCCCAATGCGTTGACGGAGAGGGTTTTGCCCGCCGCGTCGCCGGCAAGAGAGGGAAGGTCATGGGCTGCAAGCCTTCCTGCGGTGGCAAGGGCCAAGCGTTCACTCCCGAGCAGCGACCTCAACGGGCACGCGGCCGGCGGCGGCGATGTCCCCAGTAGGGAAGCCGTGAGCCTCGCGACAAGGGGCAAAGAGCGGGCGCGGCGGGCCAGACATCCGCCGGGTCAAACAAGGTGGTACCGCGGAATTCAACCGTCCTTGGGCAATGCACATGCCCGAGGACGGTTTTTTGTTACCGAACCGGGCCGCGTTTTCGCAACGTCAGACGGCGGCAGCCGCCTCGGCAAGCGGGGAGCGCGAGAGACGAAAGGGAAGACATGAGTCTGATTGATGATCTGGTCAAACTCGAGGAAGAGGCCAAGGAGCTCGTCGCAGGCGCCGACGACGCCGCAAAGCTCGAGGCCGCGCGCGTTGAGCTGCTCGGCCGCAAGGGCCGCATCACCGGCCTGATGCGCATGATGGGCAAGCTCGCCCCCGAGGATCGTCCCGTGATGGGCAAGCGCGCCAACGAGATGCGCCAGCTGATTGAGGGCATGCTCGACGAGCGCACCACCGAGATGAAGGCCGCCGCCCTCAAGCACGCACTCGAGCACGAGGCCGTCGACATCACGCTGCCGGGCATCCGTCCGCAGATCGGTCACCAGCACCTGATCAAGCAGATCATCGAGGAGGCCGAGGACATCTTCTGCGGCATCGGCTACACCGTCGAGTCCGGCCCCATGGTCGACACCTCCTATTACAACTTCACCGCGCTCAACGCCCCCATGGATCACCCGAGCCGCTCGGCCCGCGATACCTTCTACGTGGTCGACAACAACCCCGGCAGCGTCGCGCACCCCGAGGCGCATGCCCATGGCGAGTCCGACGTACTGCTGCGCACCCAGACCTCGGGCGTGCAGATTCACACCATGGAGTCGCAAAAGCCGCCCATCTACATGATCTGCCCGGGCACCGTCTATCGTCCCGACACGGCCGACGCCTGCCACCTGCCGCAGTTCAACCAGATCGAGGGCCTGGTCGTCGACGAGGACATCACCTTTGGCGATCTTAAGGGCACGCTCGACTACTTTGTTAAGTGCATGTTTGGCGAGGATCGCAAGACGCGCTACCGCCCGCACTTCTTCCCCTTCACCGAGCCGAGCTGCGAGGTGGACGTGAGCTGCCACGTGTGCGGCGGCAAGGGCTGCAACTTCTGCAAGCACAGCGGCTGGATCGAGATCCTGGGCTGTGGCATGGTCGACCCCAACGTCCTTATCAACTGCGGCATCGACCCCGAGAAGTACACCGGCTTTGCCTTTGGTATTGGCGCCGAGCGCGTCGCGGCACTGCGCTACGATCTGCCCGACCTGCGAACGCTGATGACTGGTGACATGAGGTTCTTGAACCAGTTCTAGAACGCTTTCTTCTTAGTTGCAGTTTCCGGCTCAAAGCCGCATTTATGAAAGGAGACCAGTTAGATGCGCGTTTCTTACGACTGGCTCAAGACCATGATCGATATTCCGGAGGATCCCAAGACCCTTTCGGACGAATATATCCGTACCGGCACCGAGGTCGAGGCGATCGACACCGTGGGCGAGTCCTTCGACCACGTGGTGACCGCCAAGGTGCTCACCAAGACCCCGCACCCCGATAGCGACCACATGTATGTGTGCTCGGTCGACGTGGGCGACAAGAACCTCGACCCCGACGGCAATCCCGCTCCGCTGCAGATCGTCTGCGGCGCGCAGAACTTTGAGGCCGGCGACCACATCGTCACGGCCATGATCGGCGCAGTTCTGCCCGGCGACGTCAAGATCAAGAAGAGCAAGCTTCGCGGCGTCGTGTCCATGGGCATGAACTGCTCCGCGCGCGAGCTCGGTCTGGGCGGCGACCACTCCGGCATTATGATCCTGCCCGAGGATACGCCCTGCGGCATGCCGTTTGCCGAGTATGTGGGCTCGAGCGACACCGTGCTCGACTGCGAGATTACGCCCAACCGCCCCGACTGCCTGTCCATGATCGGCATGGCCCGCGAGACCGGCGCCATCTTCGACCGCGATTTCCACGTTGAGCTGCCCGCCATCAAGGCCGAGACCGGCCGCGCGACCGACGACGAGCTTTCCGTCGAGATTGCCGACGAGGGCCTGTGCGACCGCTACGTTGCCCGCATCGTGCGCAACGTCAAGGTCGGCCCGTCGCCCGACTGGATGGTCAAGCGTCTTAACGCCTTGGGCGTGCGCCCGCACAACAACATTGTCGACATCACCAACTATGTGATGATGCTCACCGGCCAGCCGCTGCACGCCTTTGACCTGGACACCTTTGCCGAGCGCGATGGCCACCGTCGTGTGGTAGTTCGCGCCGCCCAGCAGGACGAGAAGTTCACGACGCTCGACGGCGAGGAGCGCGTGCTCGACGCCGGCATGGGCCTTATCACCGATGGCGAGCGTCCCGTGGCACTGGCTGGCGTTATGGGCGGCATGGATTCCGAGATCGAGGACGATACCGTCGACGTGATGGTCGAGAGTGCCTGCTTCAACGCCGGTCGCACCTCGCACACCAGCCGCGACCTGTCGCTGATCTCCGACGCTTCCATCCGCTTTGAGCGCCAGGTCGACGAGACCGGCTGCCTGGACGTCGCCAACGTTACCTGCGCGCTCATCGAACAGATCGCCGGCGGCGAGGTTGCTCCCGGCTACGTGGATGTGTTCCCCGCGCCCAAGACCATCGATAGCATTAAGCTGCGCCTGGCCCGCGTCCACGCCATCTGCGGTGCCGACATCGAGCCCGACTTTATCGAGCGTTCGCTCACCCGTCTGGGCTGCACCGTCGAGCGCGACGGCGAGGACTTTATGGTTACCCCGCCGAGCTTCCGCCCCGACCTGCCGCGCGAGATCGACCTGATCGAGGAGGTCCTGCGCCTATGGGGTATGGGCCGTGTGACGGCGACCATCCCGGCTGCCAAGAACCACATCGGCGGCCTGACCCGCGAGCAGAAGCTCACTCGTAAGGTCGGCGAGATCCTGCGCGCCTGCGGCCTCAACGAGACCACGACTTTTGGCTTTGCCGCCCCGGGCGACCTGGAGAAGATCGGTATGTCCACCGAGGGTCGCGGTTGCCCCGTGGTGCTCATGAACCCGCTGGTAGCCGAGCAGACCGAGATGCGTCGTTCGCTGCTGCCGGGCCTGCTGCAGTCCGTGGCCTACAACGAGGCGCACGGTACGCCCAACGTGCACCTGTACGAGGTCGGCAGCCTGTTCCACGGTCGCGAGAACGCCAGCCTGCCCAAGGAGACCAAGTCCGTGGCGGGTGTGCTCTCGGGCCAGTGGAACGAGCAGTCCTGGAACATGAAGTACCGCAAGCTGCGCTTCTTCTTTGGCAAGGGCATTGTCGAGGAGCTGCTCGCCCAGCTGCGCATCGAGAAGGTTCGCTTCCGTCCCGTCGAGGGCGAGGGCTACGCTTTCTTGCAGCCGGGTCGTGCGGCCGAGGTTCTGTCCGGCGGCACCGTGCTGGGCTGGGTCGGCGAGATTCACCCCGAGGCGCGCGAGGCGATGGGCATCGATGAGGTCGTCGTTGCCTTTGAGCTCGACCTGGACAAGCTGATCAAGGGCGCCCGCAACCAGGAGAACTACCGCGAGTTCTCGCAGTACCCTGCCGTTGAGCACGACCTGGCTATCGTGGTCGACAACACTGTGACCTGCGAGGATCTTGAGCGCCGCATTACCAGCGCCGGCGGTAAGCTGCTCGAGGGTGTGCGCCTGTTCGACGTCTACCGCGATCCGGTCCGCATCGGAGCGGGCAAGAAGTCCATGGCCTTTGCGCTTACGTATCGCTCCGACGACCACACGCTCACCAGCGAAGAGGTCGAGAAGGCGCACCAGAAGATCGTCACCAAGGTGTGCAAGGGCGTAAACGGCGAGGTCCGCGGATAGTGCTTGCGCCGGATATAGGCCAGCGGTGGCTGCCGCCGAGTCTTACGTGACTGCTGTTCTCGGTATAAGGCACCGTTGAGCCTGCATATATGACACGCGCATTACATAACGGCGTGCTGCTTTGTCGGCAGCGCGCCGTTTTGCTATGATAGCCCGCGGCGTGTTACGAATCAGACAATGCGTAACACTGGCAAGGTGATTCAAGCGGCGTTGCAATTCTGTGCGCCGACAACCGGGAGGCGTTCATGCACATTCCAGATAATTATCTGTCCCCGCAGACCGATGCCGTCATGGCGGTGGCAATGGTGCCCGTTTGGGTCCACTGCATCAAGAAGGTGCGCGCCACGCTCGATCGCGAGCACATGGCTTTCCTGGGCATCTGCGCCGCGTTCTCCTTTTTGCTCATGATGTTCAACGTGCCGCTGCCCGGCGGCACCACGGGTCACGCCGTTGGTGGCGCGCTCATCGCGCTGCTGCTGGGCCCGGAGGCCGCGGCCATTGCGGTTTCGGTCGCATTGGCGCTGCAAGCGCTGCTGTTTGGCGACGGCGGCATCCTGTCCTTTGGCGCCAACTGCTTTAACATGGCCTTTGTGCTGCCGTTTGTTGCCGCTATCGTATTTCGTGCGCTCAACGGCCGCCTGCACGACAAGAGCTGGGGTACTTCGGTTTCTGCCATCGTGAGCGGCTGGGTTGGCTTGTGCGTGGCTGCCCTGTGCGCTGCCATCGAGTTTGGCATTCAGCCGATGCTCTTCACCAACGCCTCGGGTGCCCCACTGTACTGCCCCTTCCCGCTGTCTGTGGCCATTCCGGCCATGTTGATCCCGCATATGCTGGTTGCCGGCGTGGTCGAGGGCGTGGCGACGGCCGCCATCTACGGTTTCATTAAGAAGACGGCGCCGAGCTTTATCGTCGGGCCCGAGGCCGTCGATGGCCAGCTTACTGCCGAGGGCACTGCTGCCAAGAAGACCTCGCTGGTCCCCACGCTCATCTTGGTCGCCGTGCTTGTCGTGGCTACGCCGCTCGGCTTGCTTGCCACAGGTGACGCATGGGGTGAGTGGGACGCCGAGGGCGCCGCGACCGCCGTTCAGGAGGCTGGCGACGACAGTCTGCAGGCTTCGGTCGGCCTCGACGCCCCGACCTTTGCCGATGCACTGCCCACGGGCGATTATCTGCAGGCCTATTCCGAGGAGCAGGGTCTTGGCTTTGCCGGCCAGGCTGCCATGTATATCCTGTCCGGCGTGATTGGCGTGGCGGTGCTCACCATCGCATTCCGTCTGATCTCGCTGACGGTTAAGGAAAACTGAGCGCATGCAGATGGTCGAGCTGCCTAGTTGGCTTGCGGCCGAGGAGCGATACGAGCCCATGGGGGCTCGGCATCGTGTGATGCAAAAGAACATCCTGCACCTGGCGAGCCTGCTTGAGCGGGTTCGCCTGGGTGGAGGCGCGCACGAGGGCGGGTCGATGGTCGACCGCGCCCTTTCTTGCGTTTCGGCTCCGGTGCGTCTGGTGGGGATGTTCGCTTGCGTCCTGTGCGTGTGTCTGACGCAGAGCCCGCTGTACCTCATGTTGATGGCGGCTATCGCGCTGGTGCTCGTTGCCGTGCGCCCTGTACGCGGGCTGCGCGTGACCTTTGTGCCGGCGTTGGCTGCCGCGGGGTTTGCCGTGGTTCTGGCGCTGCCTGCCCTGCTGCTGGGCGCTTCCGCTACGGGCGCCATGCTCAAGATTGCGCTCAAGACCTTCATTAACGTGTCGCTCGTGCTGGGTGTTTCGTGGACGCTCACCTGGAACCGCATGTCGGCGGCGCTCAAGACGCTACATCTGCCCGACGAGGTCATCTTTACGTTTGATATGGCGCTCAAGCACATCGAGGTGCTGGGCCGAACGGCGCACGATCTGACCGAATCGGTCATGCTGCGCAGTGTGGGTCGCGCACCTGAGGGGTTTTCGCGTACCGACTCGGTCGCGGGTATCATGGGCATGACCTTTATCAAGGCGATGGAATGCAGCCGCGCGATGGACGAGGCTATGCTTTGCCGTGGCTTTGCCGGTGCGTATCCGGCGCCCGCGCGGGGCGGATTTGGCTGGCGCGATGCGGTCTATGCGGCCGGCGTGGCGCTGCTGGCAGTGTTGTGCGCCGTGCTGTAGGCGCTGCTGGTTCTGGCTGGGGATGCAAATAGGGAAGGGCGACGTTTTGACGATCGATATGAATAGTGCGGCGGGCACGAACGGTGTGGGCGGCGCCGAGGACACGCCGCTTATTGAGTTGCGCGACGTGGTGTTTTCCTATACGGGTCATACGGTTGTCGATGGTGTGTCGCTGCAGGTCGATCGTGGTGAACTCGTTGCCCTGCTCGGTCCCAACGGCTGCGGTAAGACGACGATTATGCGCCTTATTAACGGCCTTGAACTCGCGAACGCAGGGGTATACCTGTTTGACGGGCACGTAATCGATGCGGCGTTTCTAAAGGATTCAGCGGCCGCTCAGCGTTTTCATCAGCGCGTGGGCTTTGTGTTCCAGAATGCCGACGCCCAGCTGTTCTGCGCTACGGTGGGCGAGGAAGTTGCTTTTGGTCCCGCGCAGATGGGGCTGCCGGCAGACGAGTTCGAGCGTCGCGTGCGCGATGCCATGGAACTGTTTCAAGTTACCGACCTGGTCGATGCCTCGCCCTATCAGCTTTCGGGTGGGCAAAAGAAGCGTGTGGCGCTGGCGGCAGTCGTATCGATGAATCCCGATATCCTAGTGCTCGATGAGCCCACCAATGGGCTCGACGAGGATTCATGCGACATCGTGGTCAACTTCTTGCTGGCCTACGTCGCGGCGGGTAAGACGGTCTTGATGAGCACGCATCACCAGGATTTGGTGCGACGCCTGGGTGCCCGTGCAATCTATATCGATCGATATCACCATGTGGTCGAGGCGTCTTCGTCGTCGTATGGAACCGAAAGCGGTGCTACGGACTAGTTGCTGCGTAGAGCGTGCGTAGCCGCCCGCGCGGCTTTGCCGTGATGGTATAGTTATCCAGGTTTTTATGGGGGTGGCTATGCCAAGCTGGAACATTCATATCGCTCAGACGGAGCGTTTGCTGGAGCGCACTGGTGCGCTTGCCAATAGCGTGCGCGACCGCAATGCCTTTTTGTTTGGCTGCGTGGTTCCGGATATCTTCGTGGGCTATATGGTCCCTGGCATCGCCGATCCCATCCCGTACCGCATTACGCACTTTGCAAAGCCCGAGCCTATCCCTAAGCCTCGTGAGCATGAGTTCTGGGATACCTATGTGGCACCGTTGCTTAAAAGTTCGCCCACCGGTGCGCCAGCCGCGGCGACCTCGATTATCGAGGAGCGCGAGCGACTGAATCGCGTGCACTATCCCCAGCGCTACAAGGATGCCGAGCCGGTTGTCGGTCCCGGCGCTCGTGAGTTCTCGCTTGCGTCCGAGGACGTGGCGCAGTCGTTGCTCGATTTGACACTGGGTGTCTGGTCGCATCTGGTGGCCGATACCGTATGGAATACGCGCGTGAATCAGTACCTGGAGGCGCACGGCGGCAAGCCGTGCGAGGAGTTCCGCATTAAAAAGCAAGGCGACTTTGACTGGTTTGGCAAGACGCTGGGCATTGTTTCCATCCCGCGTGCGACCGATCGCCTGTATACCGCTGCGACGCGTTTTGGGCAGTATCCCATCCATAAAGAATATGTGCTCAAGACCATCGGCGTCATGCACGAGATTGTACGCGAAAACCCCGGTGAGCCCGACCATCCGCCATACCGCCTGCTGACCGAGGAATTCTTCGACGCGACGTTTACCGAGGTGATCGAGCTGACCGAGGCGGGCTTTGCGGCTCGCGTTGCCGCTTCGGACGTCCCCGCAGTCCCTCTGATCGCTAGCTGCTAGCCGGCCGGCTTGGCAGTGAATAGCTCACCCCAATTGATCAACAGCTTCCGTCGCATGGCGTAAACACGGCAAACGAGCTGCACATCTCATAGCATGCCATAAGCAGTTGGTTGCGTGTCATGCCATACAGTAGACATCGGCGCACGGAAAAAGGGCCCGGAAGGCAATGCCTTCCGGGCCCCTTGCAATGCAAATTTGCTCGCAAGTGCGATTTAGCGCACCTGAGCGACGTAAGCGACGTTGGTCGAGGAGACCTTGTCCTCGAGCTGGACGCTCATGCGGGGATCGCCGGCGGTAGCGACGGTCAAATCGCCGGCCTCGACGTAGCCGAGCTCTTTAGCGGTCTCGATCGCCTTGACGATCGTGCCGTTGACGGTGCCCTGGGTAATCTCGGCCTGGTGCGGGATAACGCCCCAGTACATGATCATCTGCTGGACGGCCCACTCGTGGCGGGAGAACGCGCAAATCGGCATGTTGGGACGGAAGTGCGAGATCAGGCGAGCGGTACGACCGGTGGTCGTCGGCACGGTGATGCACTTGGCGCCAACGGTGGTGGCCATGTTCACAGCGGACATACCCACAACGTTGTTGACGACGCGGGTGCCGTGAGCATCGGCCGGAACCTCGAGCGGAGCGTGGGCCGGGAGGTACTTCTCGGTCTCGAGAGCAATGCTGGCCTGCATCTTAACGGCCTCGACCGGGTACTTACCGGCAGCGGACTCGCCAGAGAGCATAACGGCGTCGGTGCCGTCGTAGATGGCGTTTGCAACGTCGGCAACCTCGGCGCGCGTCGGGCGCGGGTTCTGCTGCATGGAGTCGAGCATCTGCGTAGCGGTGATGACGGGCTTGTAGGCCGCGTTGCACTTGGCGATGATCTCCTTCTGGATGTGGGGAACGAGCTCGGGCTTGATCTCGATGCCCAGGTCGCCACGGGCGACCATGATGCCGTCGGAAGCCTCGAGGATCTCGTCAAAGTTCTCGACGCCCAGAGCGCACTCGATCTTCGGGAAGATCGTCACGTGCTCGCCACCGTTCTCGCGGCAAAGCTTACGGATGCCGCGGACGGACTCGCCGTCGCGGATGAAGGAAGCGGCGATGTAGTCGATGTTCTCGGTCAGGCCAAAGAGGATGTCCTGACGATCGCGCTCGGTGATAGCGGGCAGCGAGATGTTGACGTTGGGCATGTTGACGCCCTTGCGCTCGCCGATCAGGCCGTCGTTCTTAACGACGCAGGTCATGTCCTGGCCGCTGACGGACTCGACCTCGAGGGCAACCAGGCCGTCGTCGATCAGGATAAGGGAGCCCTTCTCGACCTCGGAGGGCAGAGCCAGGTAGTCGAGGGAGATGTGCTCAGAGGTGCCGTGGAAATCCTCGGACGTGGGCTGAGCGGTGACGACGATCTTATCGCCGGTCTTGACGGCAACCTTCTTGCCGTCGACCAGAAGGCCGGTGCGGACCTCGGGGCCCTTGGTGTCGAGCAGGATGCCGACGGGCAGACCGAGCTCCTTGGAAATACGACGGACGCGCTCGATGCGACCGTGGTGCTCGTCGTAGGATCCGTGCGAGAAGTTAAAACGGGCGACGTTCATGCCCGCCTTGATCATCTCACGGATGGTCTCGTCGCTATCGCAGGCGGGACCCATGGTGCATACAATCTTAGTGCGCTTGTACATTCAGACCTCCATCTGACATCGTCTTGCGCTGATAGATAAACCATAAGAAATAAAACTGAGATGATTATAACGAAATGACGACCGAACACCCCCAAAAATCGACCGTATGCCGAATTAGAAGTTCATTTTTTGCGGTAAAAACGGTATATGAAAAAACTTTATCAACCGTTCTGACCGCTGCTATCTGGGCGATATTTCAGTTTGACGATGCGCCGAAGAAAAAACGTTTTATCAATGTTGAGCATCACACGGTCTGCATCGTTGCACCCGAGCCGTGTTTCCAATTGGAATGTTTTGGCTAGACGCGCCGCTTTGGGGTACCATAGCTCCACTATCAACTGCCGCTCAGCACGGCAGCCTTGATGAGCCCTTGCCCTTCTCCTGGGAATTATGATCGGGCATCAATCTGCTGAGTGGCCCGAATCCCAGGAGGGGACTCTATATGCAAAAGGAATACCTGTCCGCCGCGGCGGAGGTGCTCAGCGACCAGGGTGTCGATGAGAACCTCGGCCTGAGCAACGACGAGGCGTCGTCGCGCCTCGCCAAGACAGGCCCTAACAAGCTTGAGGAAGCCGAGAAGACACCGCTGTGGAAGCGCTTCTTTGAGCAGATGGCCGACCCCATGGTCATCATGCTGATCGTTGCCGCCGTCATCAGCGCGCTCACGGGCATGGTCAAGGGTGAGGCGGACTTTGCCGATGTCGCCATCATCATGTTCGTCGTTATCGTCAACTCGGTGCTGGGCGTGGTCCAGGAGGCTAAAAGTGAGGAGGCCCTCGAGGCCCTGCAGGAGATGAGCGCGGCGCAGTCCAAGGTTCTGCGCGACGGCAAGCTCGTGCACCTGCCGAGCGCCGAGCTCGTGCCCGGCGATGTGATCATGCTCGAGGCGGGCGACTCCGTCCCGGCCGACTGCCGTGTGCTCGAGAGCGCCACGATGAAGATCGAGGAGGCCGCCCTTACCGGCGAGTCCGTGCCCGTCGAGAAGCATGCCAACGTGATCGAGCTCGCCGCCGGCACCGACGACGTGCCGCTCGGCGACCGCAAGAACATGTGCTACATGGGCTCCACCGTGGTGTACGGCCGTGGCCGTGCCGTCGTGGTCGGCACCGGCATGAACACCGAGATGGGTAAGATCGCCGGCGCTCTGGCCGAGGCCAAGGAAGAGCTCACGCCGCTGCAGGTGAAGCTTGCCGAGCTCAGCCGCATCCTCACCATCATGGTTATCGTCATCTGCGTCGTCATCTTTGGCGTTGACATCATCCGCCACGGCGTGGGCAACGTTCTCACCGACCCGACCGCGCTGCTCGACACCTTTATGGTCGCCGTCTCGCTTGCCGTCGCCGCCATCCCCGAGGGCCTGGTCGCCGTCGTGACCATCGTGTTGTCGCTTGGCGTGACCAAGATGGCCAAGCGCCAGGCGATTATCCGCAAGCTCTCTGCCGTCGAGACCCTTGGCTGCACGCAGACCATCTGCTCGGACAAGACCGGTACCCTTACCCAAAACAAGATGACCGTCGTCAAGCACGAGCTCGCTGCGCCTAAGGAGAAGTTCCTGGCCGGCATGGCGCTGTGCTCCGACGCCCAGTGGGACGAGGAGCTGGGCGAGGCCGTGGGTGAGCCGACCGAGTGCGCGCTCGTCAACGATGCCGGCAAGGCTGGTCTCACTGGCCTGACTGCCGAGCACCCGCGTGTGGGTGAGGCCCCGTTCGACTCGGGCCGCAAGATGATGTCCGTGGTCGCCGAGACCCTGGACGGCGAGTACGAGCAGTACACCAAGGGCGCGCCCGACGTGGTGATCGGCCTGTGTACCCATATCTACGAGGGCGACAAGGTTGTCCCCCTGACCGAGGAGCGTCGCGCCGAGCTCGTGGCCGCCAACAAGGCCATGGCCGACGAGGCCCTGCGCGTGCTGGCGCTGGCGAGCCGCACCTACACCGAGGTCCCGGCCGACTGCAGCCCCGCCGCGCTCGAGCATGACCTGGTCTTCTGCGGCCTGTCCGGCATGATTGACCCGGTCCGCCCCGAGGTCGCCGACGCCATCCGCGAGGCGCACGACGCCGGTATCCGCACCGTCATGATTACGGGCGACCACATCGACACCGCCGTGGCCATCGCCAAGCAGCTGGGTATCGTCACCGATCGCAGCCAGGCCATCACAGGCGCCGACCTCGACCGCATGAGCGACGAGGAACTCGACGCGCACATCGAGGACTACGGCGTGTACGCCCGCGTTCAGCCCGAGCACAAGACCCGCATCGTCGAGGCTTGGAAGTCGCGCGACCAGATCGTGGCCATGACGGGCGACGGCGTCAACGACGCCCCGTCCATCAAGCGCGCCGACATCGGCGTGGGCATGGGCATCACCGGTACCGACGTTACCAAGAACGTCGCCGACATGGTGCTCGCCGACGATAACTTTGCCACCATCATCGGTGCCTGCGAAGAGGGCCGTCGCATCTACGACAACATCCGCAAGGTCATCCAGTTCCTGCTTTCGGCCAACCTTGCCGAGGTGTTCTCGGTGTTCATCGCCACGCTCATCGGCTTTACCATCTTCCAGCCGGTGCAGCTGCTGTGGGTGAACCTGGTCACCGACTGCTTCCCCGCGCTTGCGCTGGGCATGGAGGACGCCGAGGGCGACATCATGAAGCGCAAGCCGCGCAACGCCAAGGACGGCGTCTTTGCCGGCAACATGGGTCTGGACTGTGTGGTCCAGGGCCTGATTATCACCGTGCTGGTGCTGGCGAGCTTCTTTGTTGGTGTGTACTTTGACATGGGCTACATCCACATCTCCGATATGATCGCCGGCAACGCCGACGAGGAAGGCGTGATGATGGCCTTCATCACGCTCAACATGGTCGAGATCTTCCACTGCTTTAACATGCGCAGCCGTCGCACGTCGCTGTTTAAGATGAAGAAGCAGAACAAGTGGCTGTGGGCCTCTGCCGCGCTGGCGCTGGTGCTGACGGTGATTGTGACCGTGCAGCCGACGCTTGCCGAGATGTTCTTTGGCCCCGTGACGCTTGAGCTCAAGGGCGTTGTCGCCGCCCTGGGCCTTGCCTTCCTGATCATTCCGCTGATGGAGATCTACAAGGCGATCATGCGCGCTGTGGAGAAAGAGTAGCGTACTCGTCCGGGCCCGCCCCACGCCCTTTCTCCCTCACTGGTCCTCGCGCTTCGCGCTGCGGGATCGTTCGGGAGAAAGGGCTTCCGGGGCGGGCCCTGCGGTATCCTTGCTGGCTTTTTTCCCGTGCGGATGAAAAGGGCTGAGGGAAAGTTTGTGAGCTGGTCGGGCTTTGCCCGGCCAGCTCTTTTTGATTTAAAATACCTGCTCAGTTGTGATTTTGGGTGCTGGGAGGCGTTTGTGGCTAAGGCTAAGGCTAAGGCGAAGAAAAAGACGACGGGGGCGCGGGCTAAGCGTGACCGTCGTCGGAAGCTTGCGACCGAAGCCCCCGCGTCTGCCGAGGAGTTGTTGGCGAGCGTACCGGGGCTCGATGCGTTGCAGGATGTTCCGGCGTTTGACGATCTGCCGGTCGATGCCGCCCAACAGGCAGCCTTCGATGATTTTTGCGCGCAAGCCGAGCAGCCGGAGCAGATGCAGTTGGGCGCCGTGGTGCGCCTGGACCGCGGGTTTCCACTGGTGGCGACTGCCACTGATGCGTTCCGTGCCGAGCACGCCGTAGGATTTGCCAAGTCGCGTGGCGAGGACGAGGTTCTGTTGCCGGCCGTGGGCGACCGCGTAGCGGTGCGCCGTGCGCCCGGGCACGACATGGGCGTGATCGAGTGCGTGCTGCCGCGCCGTACGAGCTTTGAGCGTTGGCGTGGCCGTGCCCGCGGAGAGCGCCAGGTGCTCTGCTCCAACGTAGATAGCGTGCTAATCGTGCAGGCGCTCGGTGCCGGCGAGGTGCTGCTCGACCGCGTGGCACGCTCGCTGGTGTTGGCGCTCGACTGCGATGCCGAGCCGGTGGTGGTGCTCACCAAGGCCGACCGCTGCGAGGCCAAGGAGCTCGAGCGCGACCTGGATCGCGTACATCGCTTGGTTGGCTCGGACGCGCGCGTGATCGTGACGTCTTCTGCCGAGGGCCGCGGCCTGGATGAGGTGCGCGCCTGCGTGCCGGCTGGGAGCTGTGCCATGATCCTGGGCGAGTCGGGTGCCGGGAAGTCGACGCTGCTCAACGCGCTGTTGGGCCACGACACCCTGGCTACCGGCGGTGTGCGCGAGCGCGATGACCAGGGCCGTCACACTACCGTCGCGCGTGTGATGGTGGCGCTGCCGGGCGACGCCGGCGTGATCGCCGATGCGCCGGGCCTGCGGAGCCTGCCGCTTGTGGGCCACGAACGGGGCTTGGCCCGCGCGTTTCCCGAGATCGTTGAGGCGTCGCGCGCGTGCCGGTTTGGCGATTGCACGCACACCCATGAGCCGGGTTGTGCCGTTCGCGAGGCCGAGGACGCGGGGCAGATCGACAGCCTGCGCTTAGAGACGTTCCAAAACTTGGCGTCATCCATGCGCGTGAGTGCCCAAATGCTCGATCCCGATGTCCATCTGTAATTGATTTTTCCTATGACAGCCGTCTCCCAACTGTTCGGGAGACGGCTTTTTTGCTGCGGAAAAGCCTCGAAACATGCAGTTTGCTGACGTGCTGACCAAAACCTTGCCACGAGCTTGACGGGCTGGTCAGCTTCTGGTCAGCGATTGGTTTGACATCGAAAACCAAGATCGCGATTGCGCCGCTTTGCACTCTGACCGCCCAGACAATGGTGGTACGGGCATTCGCCCGGCACTGCCATGAGAGGAGCGGCCGTGAACAAGAGCAAGCGCATCGCCATCAGTCTGGTCGCGGGCGTGCTCGCTGCTCTGCTCTGCATGGTTTACGGCTCGTCGATCCGCTCGCAAGCCGAACAGGTCCAGGCTGAGACCTTGGCCAAGTACGGTGGCGATCGCGTCGAGGTATGCGTCGCGGCGCGCGATATCGATGTGGGCGAGACCCTCGATGAGACCAATGTCATAACCCAGGAATGGCTGACGAGCCTGCTGCCGCGTGACGCGGCGACCGAGCTGCGCCAGGTGCGCGGTGACGTGACGACTTCGCGTATTCCCAAAAACGCCGTGATCTGCAATGTCTACACCAAGGCCGAGAGCCACAAGCTCGAGGTGCCTAAGGGCAAGGTCGCCGTTTCGGTGGCGGTCGATGCCGAGCACTCGGTCGGCGGTGCTACGGGCGTGGGCAGCTACGTGGATGTGTATGTGCAAAAAGACGGCGTAACCGATCGGTTGTGCGGCGCGTACGTGATCGATACCAGTGAAGATTCCGGTGCCACGCGCGAGGGCAAGATCGAATGGGTGACGCTGGCGGCTGACCCCGAAGACGTCAAGGAACTGCTGGGGGCATCGGGCAAGGGAACGGTCAGCTTGACGATTCCCGCCACGGCGCGCGGCAAAAAGAGCGGAGGCGACGAGTGATGAAGGCGATCTGGCTTGCGTGCTGCGCGTGCGGCGATTACGGGCTGTTGCAGCGGGAAGTCGAGGGCCGTGATACGGGTGCACAGGTGCTTCGCGTGGGTGACCTGGACGGGCTGGTTTCCATGGCGCGGGCGTTTCCGTCGCGCCGCGGGGCTGCCATCATCGCGGCGTCTCTGTTTGATACCGAAGATGTGCGCAAGACTGTTGCGCGCCTGACGGCCGAAGGCCGCGTGAGTCGCGTGGTCGTGTTGATAGAAGCACTCGATCCATCGGATATCGAGGGGCTGTTTCGCGCAGGGGCGACCGAGGTCATCGCTGCGCACAGTATATGCGGCAACGGGCGCGCGGGCGAGGGAGCGGTTGATTCCGATCGGTGCATGACGATTGAGCCCGATGCTTTTGTTGATAGGGAACCCGGGGCGCCTCGCGCTACAAGAGGCCCGCGTGTTGATGATTATGGAAAAGCGGAAGCCGAGCATGGTCGGCGCCCCCGGAACCCCCTTGTATACGATGACGCTGGAGAGCCGGCGCAGCATGCTGGCGACTCCCCGGCTGTAGATATGGGATACGTGCACGGCGTGAATCTGGCGGATGAACTCGACGAAGTTGAGGGCTTTGCCGGGTGCGGCGAGTTGTCGCTGATGCAGCATGAGCAGATTGCACAGAACGAGCCTGCCTTGCAGACCGAACAAGCTGCCATGCCGGCTTGGACGCAGCGTGTGGTTGCGGCGGGGGAGACGGGGACGCTGTCACCGACGCCCGCTCCGCCGCCTCCGATGCCGCCGGCAGACGCTGCCGCTCAGCAGCATCGAGCTCCGGTCATCTGCGCCATTTCGGGTTCGGGCGGTTGCGGCAAGTCGACGATCGTTGCCACCATGGCACACGCATCGTCGCTGTTGGGCTTGCGTGCCGCCGTGCTCGACCTGGACCTGATGTTTGGAAACCTTTACGACTTGTTAGGCGTCGATGCTCCGCGCGATATGGCGGCACTTATCGAGCCGTCGGCGGCGGGCGCGCTTACCGAGCCGGATATCGTGGCCGCATCGATGCGCGTGGCGCCGGGCGTTACGCTCTGGGGTCCCGTCGCGGCGCCCGAGCAAGCCGAGCTCATGGCATGTCCGGTGGAGCTACTGCTTGATGTTCTGCGTCGCGAATCCGACGTGGTCTTTATCGATACCTCGGTCTTTTGGGGCGACGCCGTGGCGGCTGCGGTGGCGGCGAGCGACCGTTGCCTGATCGTTGGCGATGCTGCGGTGTCGTCCGCGACATCGGCGTCGCGCGTCATTGAACTGGCAAGTCGAGTAGGTGTGCCGCGCACGCGCATGAGCGCCGTGTTCAACCGGTTCGGTGTGCGCGGGGCAGACGAGGACGTCGCCATGCGCTTTGAGATTGCCTGTGCGTTGAGCTCCAAGATTCGTATCGCCGATGGCGGGCAGGATCTCGCCGCGCTCATGGCGTTTGGGCGCGCTGATGAGGCAGTGGGGCAGACCAGCGCTTTTGCGACCAGCGTGCGCGAGGCCACGCGCGAGATGCTCGTGGAACTGGGGTGCGCCGTCGGCCCTTGGAGCGATATGGTCGCCGACCGTGCAACGCGCACCGAACGCCCGCGTATCCGCCTTCCCTGGTCGCGCGAGGGTGATCAGCGATGAGCCTGCAAACGAGGATTAAGGCTGCCGGCGCTGCAGCGGGGGCAGCGCCTGTAGATGCGGGGCGTCGCCGCGCGGTGAAACGACGCACCAAGCGCGCCGTGATGGACCGCATGGGTTACGACGAAGTGGCGCGTATCAGCGCCTATATCGACCCGGCACTTGCCCGCTCGGAATTGCGTCCCGCGGTGGAGGCGGCGCTCAATGTTGAGGAGCCGACTGATCTCGCGACGTCCGAGCGCGAGACCATCATCGACGAGATTTTAGATGACGTGGTGGGCTTGGGGCCGTTGCAGCCGCTCATCGAGGACGACACCGTTACCGAGATCATGATTAACGGCTGCCGCTCGGCTTTCTTTGAACGCGGCGGCGTCTTGCACCCCATCGAGCATGCGTTTGAGGATGATGAGCAGATCCGTGTGCTTATCGACCGCATCATCTCGCCACTTGGCCGCCGTATCGACGAGCGCAGCCCCATCGTCAACGCCCGCCTCAAAACGGGCTATCGCGTCAACGCGGTGATTCCGCCTGTGGCGATTGACGGACCGATTCTCACCATCCGAAAGTTCTCGGACCGCATCTGCTCGCTGGACGAGCTTGTGGGGCTGGGGTCGCTGCCGCTTTGGTATGCGCAGCTGTTGTCGTGCGCGGTGTCGCTGCGACAGGACCTGGCGGTTGCGGGAGGCACGGGATCTGGTAAGACCACCCTGCTCAACGCGTTGTCATGTGAGATTTCCACCGGCGAGCGCATCGTGACGATCGAGGACTCTGCCGAGCTCAAGTTTGCGCATCATCCGCACGTGGTGCGTCTAGAGGCGCGCGAGGCTTCAATTGAGGGCGAGGGCGCGGTGACGATCCGCGACCTGGTGACCAATGCCCTGCGCATGCGCCCCGACCGCATCGTGGTGGGCGAGGTGCGCGGTGCCGAGTGCTGCGACATGTTGCAGGCCATGAACACGGGCCACGACGGGTCGCTCACCACGCTTCATGCGGGTTCCGAGCAGGAGACCGTGGTGCGTCTGACGTTGCTTGCACGTTATGGCATCGATCTGCCGAGCGAGCTCATCGAGGAGCAGATTGCCATGGCGCTCGACGGCATCGTGATGTCCGAGCGCCACGCCGATGGCAGGCGCTTCGTCTCCTCGTATTCGGGGGTGCGTCGCGCCGCGTCGGGCGGCGTAGAGCTCGAGCGCTATGTGACTTTCGATGCCGCCGAGCGCACCTGGACGCTTGACCGCGAGCCGCCGTTTATCGCAGAAGGCCTGCGGTCGGGGACGCTCACACAAGAGGAGGTGGACGAATGGAGGTCGCTGTGCCCCTCGTCGTAGGGGGTTTGGCAGGGTTTTCTGTCGCGACGGCGTGCGGGGCGGAACCTCGTGTGCCGCAGGTGCCGCCGGCGGAGCTGGCGCGTCAGGCGTTCGAGACGGTGGCAGAGAATCTGCCGCGTGAGCTGGTGGAAAACGATCTGCTGAAAAAGATTGCCCGTTCGTGGGCATCGCTGGCTCCGGCGCGTCGCCTTGGCCTCGTGATCGAGGATGCTTCGGAGTGTCTGGCGTTTCTGCTGCTATCGAGCGGTGTCTGCTGCGTTTTACTAACGATGGTGTCGTTATCGCCCCTCGGGTTTGCCTTGGGACTTGTTGCTCCGATTGCCGCTGGCGCCGCTCGGGATGGCTTTGAGAGCCGGCGCGAGCAACACGATGCAGAAGAGGTCATGCCCGAGGCGTTTACCGCACTTTCCATGTCGCTTGCCTCGGGACATTCGCTGGCCCAGGGCATGCGCTTTGTGGGCGCTCATGCGCAAGAACCGGTGCATACCGAGTTTTTGCGGGTGGCGGCGGCGATCGATTGCGGTATCTCGGCGACCGACGCGCTCGATGACTTGCTCGTGCGCATCGACGCCCCCGGTCTTTCGCTTGTGACCTTGGCGCTTAAGGTGTCACAGCGCACCGGCGCTCCGCTTGCCGACTTGCTGTCCGAGGCGTCGAGCATGGTAGGGGAGCGCATTGAGCTCAAGCGCCGCCTGGATGTTAAGACGTCACAGGCGCGTATGTCGGCACACATGGTCGCGGCGATGCCGGCGGGCATGTGCGCGGTGTTGGCGCTGCTTTCGGCAGATTTTCGTCGCGGTCTTGCGACGCCTGCCGGTGCGGGCGCTGTGGTGCTGGGTCTAGCCCTCAACGTCGTTGCCCTGGTGGTTATCCGGCGCATTATGCGGGTGGAGCTATGAGCGCCCCGGTTGCAGTTGTGGCTTGCCTGTGTGCCCTGAGTGTATTTGTCGCGACGGGTTTGGATCGGGCGGATGCGCGCGAGATCGCAGGGGCCTGCAAGCGCGAGGCGGTGCGGGTCGCTGCCGCGGGTCGCTCGGTGGTCGATGCCCTGACCGCGCGAGTGAAGGGCGCGGTTGGAGCGGGCGGCCCGGCGCGAGTTTCGCTCGGCGAAGTGTCCGA
Source organism: uncultured Collinsella sp. (assembly GCA_905213265.1). GTDB lineage: Bacteria > Actinomycetota > Coriobacteriia > Coriobacteriales > Coriobacteriaceae > Collinsella. Next base: position 12,334 of record CAJMHR010000018.1, on the reverse strand, counting down.
GATGATCGATGTTGTGCGCTTGGGTCTTTCGGCCGGTCTTTCGTTTGATGCGGCGCTTGAGATTTTCTGCGCCAACCGCCGGTCAGTGCTGGCTCTTCGCCTTGAGCGGGCCTGCATGGCGTGGCAAGTGGGCGTGGACACGCGTGAGGACGAGTTGTTGGCCGCCGCGCGCGACCTGGACGTGCGAGCGCTCGAGACCTTTGCCATCACGGTGGGGCAGGCGCTCGCCCTGGGTGCCCCACTTGCCGAGACGCTGGCCGCTCAAAGTCGCGAGATCCGTGCGGCTCATCGCGCCGCGGTCGAGCGCGAGATCGAGCGTGCGCCCGTCAAGCTGCTGATTCCCACCGGCACGCTCATCTTGCCGGCGTTGCTTCTGTCCATATTGGGCCCGCTGCTGGGAGCAGGCGGGATGATGTAGGGAGGAATACATGAACACGATGACTGACGTTGCTGGCAAGGTCTGGATCTGGGCTTTTTGCCGGGCGATCCGCGCTCGCCAGCATGCCAAGGAGCTGTTGCGGGAGGAGAGCGCGCAGGGTACCACCGAGTACGCCATTTTGGTGGGCGTGCTTGTGGTGATCGCGATTATTGCCATCGTTGCATTTAAAGGCAAGGTCCAAGATCTATGGAACGCTATCAGCGAGGGCATCAACAGCCTGTAGAGGGCGAGCGCCCCATCGGGGTGCTGCTGGTGTTTGCTTGCCTGACCGTGGCGATAGCGGCGGTGCTTTGGGGGCTTAACGCCGCGCGGCAGCAGCGTCCTGGGGCCGCCTTCGATTCGGGCTCAGATTCGGCGGTGGCGTCTCAAAAAGATGAGATGCGAGATGCGGACGATTCGGATGTCGCTGTCACGGCGCAAACCTTTCTGCGGACGCTCGACAAGCGGTCTGGCACTGCGACGGATTTGCCTGAGGACAACGCGATTGCGGTCCGGCTTGCATGGTCCGAGGACCGACCGATGACCGAGGCAGCGGCGGATATGTTACGCGCCTACCGCGAGGTGCCAACGGCCCAGCTCGCCCTGAGCGGCTATCTCGATATTAAGGGCAACGTATGGGGCGCCATCGTGCGCGATGGGCGCGGCTGGGTCGATATGGTGACGGTTGCCGCGGATGCTGGCGATGCTTCGTGTCGTCTGCGCGCGGTGCGCCTGGTCCCGCAAACAATAAGCTCAAAGGAGGGATCGTGAAATGCATGGCGTTCTGCGTGAAGAGGTTGCCCAAGCGACTGTGGAATACGCCATCGTCACGGTGGCGCTGCTATCGATCGTGCTGGCGATTGCGGGACTTTGGCGTGCTGGCACCGATGGACGCTTGGCGGCGCTGGTTGAGCGGGCGGCATCCCATGGCGTTGCCTCGATGTCGGTTATCGACGCCGCCGCGGGCGCTAAGGACATCGCGTTGTATTGATATCGCGCGCGAGGACCGGGCGCAGTCTACGGTCGAGGCTGCTTTTTTGCTGCCGACGTTTCTGACGCTCATCCTTCTCGCACTGCAACCGGTGTGCCTGCTTTATACGCGCGCGGTCATGGAGTCTGCCGCCGCCGAGACCGCGCGGCTCATGACCACGACGACGGCGGAGGACGACGATCTTAAGGAGTTCACCCGCCGCCGGCTTGCCGCAGTGCCCAACGTTTCGATCTTTCATGCCGGCGGGCCGTTGTCGTGGGATATCGAGCTTGGCCGGGCCGATGCGGGTGGCGTCTCGTCCGTGTCCGTTTCCGGCGAGGTCAAGCCGTTGCCTGTGATCGGTGCGTTTGCGCAGGCTATGGGTGGTACCGCCGAGGGCGGCTACGTTGAGCTCAAGGTCGATGTCTCGTATCAATCACGTCCCGAATGGCTGGAGGGAGATTATGATTCGTGGATTGCTGCATGGGATTAAGCGTTTCTGGTCTAGATGCGTTTTGACGCGCCGTCCGAGCTGCCATCGCAAGCGAGGCGGCTTTATGGGCCGCGCCGGTGTTGATCTGTTTATCGAAGACGGCGCCTATACCACGCTTTCTTCTGCCGTGGTCATCCTAGTGGTGCTCACGTTGTTGTTTTCGTCGACCGCGGCGATATGGAGCATGTCGCGTGCCGGTGATACTCAGGTGGCGGCCGATAGCGGCGCGCTGGCGGGTGCCAACGTAGTGTCGTCCTATCACACGGCTGCCACGGTGGTTGATGCGAGCATCTTGAGTTTGGGCCTGGCGGGGTTTGCCACGATCGGGACGGGCCTGGTCGCCATCCTCATCCCGGGTGCCGAACCAGTTGCCGGCAATATGGTCGACACCGGGATTGAGATCATTAAAACGCGCAACAAGTTTGCCAAAAGTGCATCGGAAGGCTTACAGAAAATCGAGACGGCTCTGCCGTATCTGATCGCCGCGCGTGCCACGCGGGCGGTGTCGGCGCAGGATACCGATAGTGTGACCTATACCGGTACGGCGCTTGCCGTGCCCAGGACATCCGAGTCGGACTTCGCTGCGCTCGAGGGGTCCGAGATCTCGACCGATGCCATCGAGAGCACCTCAAAAGACCTTGACTATGCTGCCAAGGAACTGAAGAAAGCGTCCGAGAAAACGTCAAAGGCCAAGGAACGCGCCTGGCTTGCCGACTGCGGTGGATCGGACAGAGGCGCAGTCGGAAGCTGTTCGTGCATGTGGGAACGCGCGAAGAGCTTGGCGAAGCTTTCGGATATTGAGAATCCGCACTATGCCTCGAGTGTCACATGGGAGCCGCAAGTGGCGCTCGATCGCGCGAAGGCCTATTACCGCTTGCGCCTTGCAAACGAGGCGCCTCAGGGCTCAAGCGTCGAGATGAAGGCGGAGTCGGCGGCGCGCAAGGCGTTTTACACCTATGCGAGTACAGAGGTCAATCGTGCATATGTAACCGAGGGCGGAGATGAGGTCACTTCCTATATCCCGCTGTTGCCGCGCAACACTGACGAGGTGCGAGCGACGGAACTCTATTCCGATACGGCGTGGCCAACCAGTGCCATCGATGGCAAGATGTATCTGCATTACGGAACGAGTTGCCCCAACTATAAGAAGGGGGCGCCAGGCGGGCTGGCCTCGGTTGCTGATTATGACGGGCAGGACAGATGCAACAGATGCCATTTTGGCGTTTCGTCGCTCGGCGCCGTTGCGGCTCCTTCGACTTCTATCGAAAACGGCTTCGAGTACCACTTTGATCGATTCAAAGACGCTCTGGAAGACTACGTCGAATGCCGCAACAAAGAGCTCGAGCTCATGCGCCAGACCGAGGACGAGGCTGACCGTGCGGGTAATGCGTTTGACGAGGCCATTAGAGCGCTTTCGGGCGAGCGTCCGCGTATCGCCCCGCCCGGGCGAAATGGCGTGGTTGCCCTTGCGGTTTCGGGTGCCATTTCGAGCCCCGATGAGCTCAACTCTTCGTTTAACACGGCAGTCAGGCTCGGCGATCGCGGTGCTATCTCTGCTGCGGTGTTGGCGCCCGATGAGGCGACGGCGCAAAACAACGTGCTTTCGCGATTTTTCTCGACATTGAAGGAACGCTCGGGCGGCGTTGCCGGCGCACTCGATGGCGTCATGGATGTTTGGGGACGGCTGCTTGTGGGATACGGAGACATCCAAGGTTCGGCCGACGAACTTATGGACGAGATGATTAAAGACCTAGGAGGGGGCAGCGGCGCGTTGGGCTCCATCGCATCGTGGCTCGGCGATACCGTTTCGGCGTCCGTGGCAGCGTTGGGTCTGGAACCGTGCGACTTGCGCCTGCGAAAGCCGGTGCTGACCGATTCCGCCAATGTCATTAAGAGTCCGGGGTCTGACATTGCGGGTCTCTCTCAAGCGCAAGACAAACTGCGAAGTATTCCGTTGGGCGTGACCGATCCCAAGGCGCTTTGTGAGGCGTTGGAATATCAAGTCGAACGCACCATTAGCGGTGCGGTGTTCACGCTTGCGGAGATTCCTCTGCCCGGCGGCGGCTCCATACCGCTCACCGTCGATGTCGCCACGCTGGTTGGCGCTCTGGGCGGTGGGTCGTAATGAGTATCCGCATGCGTCTGCGCGAGGAGCGCGCCCAAGCGACGGTGGAGATGGCAGTGGTTACGCCCGTTTTGCTGGTGCTGGCACTCATCGTGTACAACGTCATGATCTTTGCCAGCGCTGTCGCGCGCTTCGACCGCGTGGTGCCCGACATCGTGTTGGCGCACGCCGTGGCGTCGGAGGGGGAGGGCGACGAAAGCTCTGCCGATGCCTCGGCGACGGTTCAGACTCAAATTCTGAATGCCATGGAAGGCTATGACTTGCAGATCGAAGTGTCGAGCGAGCAAGGCGCGGAGGCATCGGATGGTGGCCTGCTCTCCCTATCCGGTACGTTTAGGACCTACACCTGCACCATGCACTATGAGCCGTGGCCGACTTCTCTCAGCATCGCTGGCGTTTCACTGGGGGCGCCGACAACGTTGTCGCACGAGCGCGCGGTGACGGTCGATCCATGGCGTCCGGGGGTGGTCATGTGACCGCGGTCTCGTCCTACATCGCCTACGCGCGGGCACTCAACAGGCTGGGTTGGACGCCGGCCGAGTTTGCGGTGGCGGAGTCGTTTGTCGTGCGCCTGCGCGGCATGCTGGGACGGCGTCCGGTTGCCGCCAACGGCCTGCCGCTCGTCATGGCATTTCCGCACTGTTCCTCAGTCCACACGTGTTTTATGGCCTATCCCATCGACATCGCCTTCATCGATGCACGCGGCAATATCCTCGCGCGCTACGAAAACGTACGTCCCTGGTGTATGTGCTCCTGCCCCGGCGCCTGGGCGGTATTGGAACGCCCTTCAATCCTCGCTACACCTCCCGCCCTCCAACAAGTGCCGGCGTAAGAGATTGGCGACAGTGGACTTTCGTCATACGAAATTGGGTAAGTTTGGCAGGAGATTGAACAGGCTCGGCAAAGGGGTCGATGATGGGCAAGACGTATACGGCCGCTAATGGTCAGGTTGTAACGGATGAAATGATTGACGCGTGGTGCGAGTCGTACGAGCGCGGAGAGTTTCCGTATGGCGAACACACCGTTGGTGGAATCGTGCATGGACGGCCCCCGCTCTCAGGTGAGGGGACGGCAACGCTGTCGGTCAAGATTCCTCTGGGAATGAAGGAGGCCATTCGTCGACGGGCGGCTGCCGAGGGGATGACGCCAAGTGAGTTTGCCCGTGCGGCTCTGAGTGAAAAACTTCTTGCTGCCGGCTGATGCCTCTGACGTGCCGATTTATAGAACCGAGGCTGTGCTCAAAAACTTTTTTAAAATTCTCGGTTGACCGGAACGCGTCCTTGGTTATACTAATCAAGCCTTGAAACAAGGCACACCTCAAATGGCTGGGTAGCTCAGTTGGTAGAGCAGAGGACTGAAAATCCTCGTGTCAGGGGTTCGATTCCCTTCCCCGCCACCTTGACTTGATAAGGACCTCTGCAAAGGGGTCCTTTTCTTTTATGTGGTCCCCACATGGAATCGAACCCCGTGAGGGCGCGGAGCTGAGTAAACGCGTGAGCGTTTGCCAGCGGAGCTCGCAAGGCGCGTAAACGCCGCAGCGGTCCGTCCGCGCAGCGCGCGGACGCGATTCCCTTCCCCGCCACCTTGAATTGACTAGGACCTCTGCAAAGGGGTCCTTTTCTTTTACCGAGGGCTCTGCGGAAACTGCGTCCCGGAATTTGGATTCAGAGCGGGATGCGTTTTCCGCTTTAAGGCCGCTTGGGAAAGCACGGCCCGGAATCCGGCGCCAGAATGGGACGCGCTTTCCTTTTGCGGCCTTTGGCGGAAACTGCGTCCCAGATCCCGCGCTCAGAACGGGATGCATTTTCCGGTGCCTGCCTCCGGCACACGTGCACATCTCGCGCGCCATCTCGTGCCCACCTGCCCCAGACATTCCTCCCGCTTTTGCGCCACTTTACAGACCGTTCGGTCGTCTGTCCGCACGCGCGGGTATACTCAAAACGATACTTTTCCTATGCAATACGATGCAGGCTCGGCCTGCACGATCCGAAGGGGGCAGTGATGGAGAGGATACTCGGCGTTAATCTCTCTGGCTGGTTTATTCCCGAGCCTTGGGTGACCCCGTCGCTATACGCGGCGACCGGTGCATCCAACGCGGCCGAGCTGCAGGAGGCCATGGGCACCGCCGCCTATAACGAGCGCATGCGCCGTCATTACGAGACGTTTGTGAGCGAGGACGATTTCCGCCGCATGGCGCAGATTGGCCTCAATGCCGTGCGTCTGCCGGTGCCCTGGTATGCCTTTGGCTCGCAGGAGTCCGATGCGTCCTACATCTCGGTTGTCGACTACATCGACCGTGCAATTGAGTGGGCTGCCAAGTACGACATCCGCGTGCTGCTTGATCTGGCAACTGTGCCCGGTGGCCAGGGCGATTCCAACGATTCGCCTACCACGCCGGAGGCTGTCGCCGAGTGGCATTCGTCCACCAACGGTCGTCATGTCGCACTCGACGTGCTCGAGCGCTTGGCCGATCGCTACGGCGAGGCCGAGAGCCTGCTGGGTATTGAGCTGCTGGATACGCCGCAGATGAGTGTCCGCAAGAGCCTCTTCACCATGACGGATGGCATTCCGGCGCACTACCTGCGCAACTTCTATCGCGACGCCTATGAGCTCGTCCGTTCGTATATGCCCGAGGATAAGATCGTCGTCTTCTCGTCGTCGGGGCATCCCAGCGAGTGGAAGCATTTTATGCGCGGCACTAAGTACAAGAACGTCTACATGGACCTTCACCTGTACCATTACCGTGACGAGTATGCGCTCGATATCACGAGCCCCCGCGGGCTGACGACGGCGATTTCGCGCAACAAGCGCGAGCTCAAAGAAGCGATTTCGACAGGGTTCCCCGTGCTGGTGGGCGAATGGTCGGGCGCGGCGATTTTTGCCAACTCGTCGGTTACGCCCGAGGGCCGCAATGCCTACGAGCGCGTGTTTATCGCCAACCAGCTGGCTTCGTTTGCGCCGGCTGCCGGTTGGTTCTTCCAAACGTGGAAGACCGAGAAGCGCATTGCAGCATGGGACGCCCGCGCGGCGCTCGGTACGCTCGAGCGCGGCATGATTGAATAGGTTGATATGACGCAAAACAGCGCCCATACGGGCAAACTCTATGTGGTCGGCACACCCATCGGCAACCTGGGCGACCTGTCCCCGCGCGTTGGCGAAGCCTTTGCCGCTGCCGATGTCATCTGCTGCGAAGACACGCGTGTGACGTCAAAGCTGCTGATGCACCTGGGCATTTCCAAGTCGCTTGTCCGTTGCGACGAGAATGTGATCGCCAGCCGCGCCGCCGGCCTGGTCGACCGTCTGCTGGCGGGGGAGACCCTCGCCTTTGCCTCGGACGCCGGCATGCCGAGCGTGTCCGATCCCGGCCAGGCGCTAGTTGAGGCGGCGCGTGAGGCCGATGTGCCCGTCGAAGTTATTCCCGGGCCCTCTGCTTGCGTCACGGCGCTTGTTTCGTCCGGCATTCCCTGCGAGCATTTTTTCTTCGAGGGCTTTTTGGGCCGAAAGCACGGCGACCGCGTGCGCCGTTTGCAGCGCCTTGCCGTGGTGCCCGGCGCGCTCATCTTCTACGAGTCTCCACATCGCATCGTGGCGACGCTCGAGGCCATGGCGGAGGTCTTTCCCCAGCGTGAGGTTGCCGTCTGCCGCGAACTCACCAAGCTGCACGAGGAGGTCTTGCGCGGGCCCGCTGCCCAACTTGCCGAGGAGCTGCGTGCTCGCGGCGAGGTAAAGGGCGAGATTGCGCTGGTCATCGCGCCGCCGAGCGAGGATGAGGAGGCCGGTATCGTGCCGGTTGGCGCCGCGGCAGCGAATCCCGACGAGGCCCTGCGCGAGGATATCCGCGCCGCGCTCGAGGAGGGGGAGCCCGCGTCTGCGGTGGCTAAGCGCCTGTCTCAGAAGTATTCGCGCCGCAAGCGCGATGTCTATGCCATGGTGCTCGATATGCAATAGATGGAGGATATCCAGCCCTTGCGCTAGAATCATCCTCTGTATGCAACGTTTTTCTGGAGGACAAACCCCATGGATCAAAGCAAGCCTTCGTTCTTTATCACGACGCCCATCTACTACGTCAACGCCGATCCGCACCTGGGCACGGCTTATTCCACCATCATCGCCGACGTTCAGGCTCGCTATCGCCGTTCCGCCGGCTATAACGTCAAGTTCCTGACCGGCATGGACGAGCACGGCGAGAAGGTCGCCGAGGCCGCAGCCAAGCACAACATGACGCCGCAGGAGTGGACCGACAGCCAGGCTCCGCACTTCAAGGAGCTTTGGAGCAAGCTCGAGATCTCCAACGACGACTTCATCCGCACCACCGAGCCGCGCCAGCATCATGCCGTGCAGTACCTGTGGGAGCGCATGAAGGAGTCCGGCTACCTGTATAAGGGCAGCTACGACGGTTGGTATTGCGTGCCTGACGAGACCTACTTCACTGATACACAGGTCCAGAAGGGCGACGAGGAGTACGGCAGCGTCGGCCAGCACCTGTGCCCCGACTGCCACCGTCCGCTTGAGCGCGTGCAGGAGGAGTCCTACTTCTTTAAGCTTTCCGCTTTCCAGGACAAGCTGCTCAAGCTCTATGACGAGCACCCCGACTTTGTCGAGCCTGCGTTCCGCATGAACGAGGTTCGCAGCTTTGTCGAGGGCGGCCTTAACGACCTTTCCGTGAGCCGTACGAGCTTTGACTGGGGCATTCAGGTCCCGTTTGACGAGGGCCACGTGACCTACGTGTGGTTCGATGCGCTGCTCAACTATATGACGGCCGTCGGCTACGGTGTCGACACCGACGAGGCGCGTGCCGAGCTGGCCTATCGCTGGCCCGCGCAGTTCCACATCGTGGGTAAGGACATCATCCGCTTCCACTGCGTCATTTGGCCCGCCATGCTCATGGCCATCGGCGAGGCCCTGCCCGAGCACGTCTTTGCCCACGGCTTCCTGACCGTGCGCAATGCCGAGACCGGCAAGGCCGAGAAGATGTCCAAGAGCCGCGGCAATGCCATCGCCCCGCAGGATGTTATCGACATGTTGGGCGTCGAGGGCTATCGCTACTACTTTATGACCGACGTCGTCCCCGGCACCGACGGTGCCATCAGCTTCGACCGCATGGAGCAGGTCTACAACGCCGACCTGGCCAACAGCTGGGGCAACCTTATCTCGCGTTCGCTCAACATGAGCGGCAAGTACTTTGACGGTTGCGCGCCCGCCAAGCCCGCGTCGTTCGATGCGTTCGACAACCCGCTGGCAAAGATCGCCGATGGCCTGGTCGAGCGCTACATGGCCAAGATGGACGTGCTCGATTACGGTGGAGCCAAGGACGAGGTCATGGAGCTCATCCATGCCGCCAACCACTACATCGAGGACTCCGAGCCCTGGGCGCTTGCCAAGGACGAGGCCAAGGCTGACGAGCTGGCGTTTGTGATCTACAACCTGCTCGAGGCCATCCGCATTGCCGCTCACCTGCTGATGCCGCTCATGCCCCAGACTTCTGCCGAGGCCCTGCGCCGTCTGTCCTGTGAGGGCGAGGCCGCGAGCGACGACCTCAAGGGCATTTGCACTTGGGGTCTGCTTGCCGGCGGTCAGCCCGTCGAGAAGGGCGATCCGCTGTTCCCGCGTCTGGCGTAGAGACCGCGCGAGCGCCATATCGGCAATTTGCTGTTTAGCTGTAAGGGCATGGCCGCCACGGTCCATGCCCTTTTGTTTCAAGACGCCGCCATCATGCTAAGGAGGCAACCATGACAACTTCGCCTTTGGCAAACCCTACGGCCACCAGGGAGCTGCTGGAGGAGTTTGGCCTTGCGACCAAGCATCGCCTGGGCCAGAATTTCCTGATCGACAACCATGTAATTGAGCGCATTTGCGAGCTTGCCGAGCTTGCAGGCGATGAGCGCGTGCTCGAGGTTGGTCCGGGCGTTGGTACGCTCACGCTTGCGCTGTTGCAGGAGGCGGCGTGCGTCATGTCGATCGAAGCAGATCCCGAGCTCGAGCCGATGCTCGATGCTCACGCCGCCGACTACGCCAACTTCCGCTTTATCATGGGCGACGCGCTTAAGGTGACGCCGGAGCAGATTGAGCAGGCCGCCGGCGGTGAGCCGACGGTATTTGTCGCGAACTTGCCCTATAACGTGGCGGCGACAATCATCCTGCAGTTCTTCCAGACGATGCCCGCGCTTAAGCGCGCCGTCGTCATGGTGCAAAAGGAGGTTGCCGATCGCATTGCCGCAGTGCCGGGTAACAAGACCTATGGCGGCTATACGGCAAAGCTCGGCCTGTATGCGCAGGTGACGGGCCGCTTTGAGGTGCCGCCGCGCTGCTTTATGCCGGCGCCGCACGTGGACTCGGCCGTCGTGCGTATCGACCGTGTTGACGGTGTGGTGCCCGAAGGACTCGATCGCGAATTTGTGGCCCGCGTGATTGATACTGCATTTGCCCAGCGTCGCAAGACCATCCGCAATTCCATGAGCGCCAACGGCTTTGCCAAGGACGTGCTCGATGCCGCCTTTGAGGCTTGCGGTATCGCACCCACCACGCGCGCCGAGACGCTTGATGTTGCCGACTTTGTTCGCCTGGCCCAGGAGCTAATCCATGATGCCTAATGCCGCACGCGTGACGTTTACCAAGAAAAAGAAGACGGTTGCTTGTCCCGTGCCCTTGGCGCCGCTTGCCGACACGCATGCACATCTGCTTTCGTTCTGGGGCAAGGATGTGCCCGAGACGCTCCTGCGTGCCAAAGCCGCGGGCGTCGACCTGTTGGTGACGATGCTCGACCCCATCGCCGACAAGCGCAGCGTGACGGACTATAGTGACTGGCTCGTGCGCGAAATTCTGCCGATGCAGGATATCCCGCAGATCAAGTATCTTGCCGGCGTGCATCCGTATGGCGCGCCGGACTATACCGACGACGTTCACGCACAGGTCGTTGCCGCACTCGATGATCCCTTATGCGCCGGTATTGGCGAAATCGGCCTGGACTACCACATGGACTATGACGACGATATCGCGCCGGCACCCCATAACGTGCAGATTGACTGCATGGCGCGCCAGCTCGAGCTTGCCGCGTGCCGTAACGTGCCGGTGGAGCTGCATCTGCGTCACGAGGACACGGACCAGGAGCGCACCTCGCACGTTGATGCGTACAACGTGCTTCGTGAGGTGGGCGTGCCCCAGGCCGGTTGTGTGCTGCACTGCTTTGGCGAGGACCGCGCCACGATGGAGCGCTTTGTGGAGCTGGGCTGCTATATCGCCTATGGTGGTGCGGCTACCTTTAAGCGCAACGACGACGTGCGCGAGGCATTTGCGGCAACCCCACTCGATCGAATTTTGTTCGAGACGGATTGCCCGTATATGGCTCCGGAGCCCATCCGCGGTCTTGAGTGCGAGCCGGCAATGATTTCTATCACGGCAAACACGCTGGTCAACGACCGTGTCGATCGTACCGGCGAGGATGCTGAGGCAATCGCGCGAGCAGCTTGGGAAAATGCCTGCAAACTTTTTCAAAAATAGTTCTTGCGTTCGCGATGGCGCTCCGTTATTCTAATTCCTGCACGCGGGCGTGGCGGAATTGGCAGACGCGTACGGTTCAGGTCCGTATGGGGGCAACCCCATGAAGGTTCAAGTCCTTTCGCCCGCACCATTGATTGAAAGAGCTCCCAGCAATGGGAGCTTTTTTGTAATATGAGAAAGCCATTGTCAATAGGCATGTTCGTTCGAGCCCGGTTTGAAACCGGGCTTTTTCGTTTCCCGTCGGGAGAGCCCGCGCACGCTGCATGGCTTAGTCGACGCTTGCCTGGCAAGCTAATATCCGCGGGCTCTTGCGGGTGCGCTTCCGGCGGTCAGCCCGGTATGTCCGCGCACCCCACCGCATTTCGATTCTCCGTCCGGCGCTATCGTACGAATCCAGTCTTTTGTCGGGCGCGGCCCGGGGGCTGCCCATCAAAAAGGTCGTGAACTCGCGCCGGCGATGCGTCGAGGCGCGGGCCCTCCCGGCGGGAGTCGGTTGTCGCCGGCCGCTAGAGGACGGTCCCCTCGGACCTGCACCCGATCTCCCAGACCCAGCAGGCGAGCTCGCGCGCCACGGCGGCGTTGGCCTTGCACGCGCTCTTGCCCGCCGCGGCCAGCGCCTCGCGGCGGCGGTGGAGCCTGGCGGTGCAGTCGTCCGCCCTAGAGCGTATCGCCGGGGGCACGTCGGTGCCGGGGGCTGGGGCCTTGGGCCTCGGGGAGCACGTGGAGTAGTGCCATGCGGACTCTATGAGCGCCGTGCGCGCGAGCGCGTTGCCGGCCTTGGTTATCCCGCCGCGCCGCTCGGACTCGCCGCTCGAGTGCTCCGACGGGGCC
>CAJMHR010000017.1 GCA_905213265.1 uncultured Collinsella sp. | reverse complement strand
CCGAGACGGTCCCGGGCTGACAATTTCGACTGTAATGGACGTTCTTAAATGACTAGTCAGGAATGAACGTGGATAATCTCCCAGTTTTGGCCTGTGTGCGGGCTCAAAGTGGGAGATTATCCGCGCTCGCTTTAATTTGCCTGGGCTGCGATGCCTATCTAATCGGCTCGGCGTCTTCCCTGAGAATCGAAAGATACTCTTCATACCCGTACTGCCGGTATCTCTGTCTTGACTCGTCGAGAGGACGGAGGATACCCAATTCTTCAAATGATTTGACGAGCGAGCTCGCGGTACTCCTGCCGATATCGAGTTGGGCAGCGATGAATGCGGTGTCGACGATGGGGTGCTCTTCAAGAATGCCCAACAGCCTTTGCCCGTTTGCAGCAGTCCTTCCGAGATTTTCGGTAATGGTTGCTGTGGAACGGTTATGGAGGTCAACAAGGTTTTTTAAAGACCCTACCGAGTCCTTCGCACTCTCGAGAAGACTGTTGCAGAAAAACTCTATCCATTCCTCGTAAGTGCCTCTCTCCCTTACGGATGCGAGCTGTCGGTAGTACTCGCTTCGATTTTTCTTGAACTGGAACGATGGATAGAACAAGCAAGAATGAAGAACGCCATCATTGATGAGCATAAGTGTAATGAGAAGCCTGCCCAGGCGACCGTTTCCGTCTAGGAATGGATGGGCAGTTTCAAATTGGTAATGGACGAGCGCCGCCCGCACAATCGGATCCATTTCGACTTGAGGCTCATTGATAAAGCGTTCGAGGTCCTGGAGCGTGTTACTCAAATCTTCAATGTTTGGAGGGACAAACGATGCGGTTGCAATGGTGCAGCCTGAGGGGCCAATCCAGTTTTGTGAGGAGCGCAGCTCGCCTGGATTCTTCTCCGTTCCGCGCACTCCGTCCAGCAGGACCGCATGAACTTGCCTAAGAAGTCTCGTGCACAAGGGCATCTTTTTGAGCAGTTCTACGCCGCGGTCGACAGCACGGACGTAATTCACGACGTCTGCGACATCTTTATGATGGAGTTGTGTTTGCGATGGACTAAGTAGGTCGTCAAACGTGCACTGGGTTCCCTCAATTTGCGAAGAAAGGAGTGCTTCTTTGCGCACGTACATTGTCAGATACATGTCGGCGTTGGGAACAAAGTAGAGCATGCCTTCAAGCTCTCCAAGCTTTCGTGAGCATGCGGAAAGCGTGCGATAGGTTTCCTCAGTGAGGTTTAGCTGCCTCAATGATTGCAAGGGCGTTGGAAAAAACGAATAGTAAGCCAATTTCCCCGATAGATTATTGCGGAGCGTTCCCTGGCCGTTCTCCTCGATTTGCATCGCGCCCTCCATATCTTTAGTGCCGGAAACTCGTTATTAGGCTAATCATATCAATTCTAATAACGAGTTTAAGGATTAAATAGTTATTAGAATTGATGTAAACAATCTAATGATAAGAAATCGTTATTACTTGACCATGGAGCTCAGCTTGGTACAGGGGGTCATCCAAAATGAACGTGGATAATCTCCTGTTTTTGGCTCGGTGACGGCCTCAAAGTCAAAGTGGAAGATTATCCACGCTCGTTAGTTAAGCGTCCGAAAATCCACACTCGCCAAACCTACCAAAAAGGGACAGGCTTATTTTGGCACGTTTCGGTCGGTATCAGGAAGTGTCAGGGACGGGGCGGCGGCGGTCCGTGGGCGCGAAAAGAAGTATCGGGCTTGGTGCGCCCGCTTCTGCCCGTCCCGTGCGCAGGCGATGCTCGGCTTATCGGCCCGCGATGCAAAGGAGATGCTCATCCCACGGGCACTACCGGGAAGGGCTTGCGATTCGAGCCCTCGCCTTAGTATTTTGGTCATTTAGCACTATAATCACCATAGGCATGCGCATAACGTTGCGCTTAATCAAGAGGAGAAAACGTATGGGTCTGTTTGACATGTTCAAGAAGAAGGCTGAGCCCGCGGCTGCCGCTGCCCCGGCCTCCATCTCTGCTTCTGCCGGCGCCGACGTGCTGTGCTCGCCCGTCAAGGGCAAGGTCATCAAGATGGCCGACGTGCCCGATCCCGTCTTTGGTGGCGAGGTCCTGGGCAAGGGCTGTGCCGTGTGGCCCGAGGATGATCTGGTCTACGCTCCCTGCGACGGTAAGGTGACCGTCACCATGGGTCACGCCGTGGGCCTGCAGTCCGATAGCGGCATCGAGGTTCTGGTGCACGTTGGTGTCGATACTGTCAACATGAACGGTGACGGCTTCGAGGGCTTCGTCAAGGCTGACGACGTCGTGAAGGCCGGACAGCCCATACTCAAGATCGACCGCGCCAAGATCGCTGCCGCCGGTTACAAGGACTGCGTCGTCGTGGCCGTGTCCAACACCGCCGAGTTTGCTGACGTCGAGCTCGCCGTCGAGGCCGAGTCTGCCGTCGCCGCCGGTGACGCCATCGTCAAGGTCGTCCGCAAGTAAACTGTGGCATCCAAAGGATGTGCAAGGGTGGTCGGGTTTTCCGGCCACCTTTTTTATTGCATCGCGGGGAAGCGTTTTATTGCACGTTGGGCGGGCTTGCAAACCGTTCGGACGCTAAAACGAACCGACCGCGCCTTCGCGTTGCCGAGGGTGTTCATAAGTGGATAGTATGGGCTTACTTATTACAACGTGCGCCGCGTCTGGGAAGCGCAGTGCCGCTCATTGGGAGGAACAACATGAAAAAGAAGCTGCTGCTTGCGCCCCTCATGGCCGTCTTGGTTGCATGTGTGGTCGTGCTTTCCGGTTGCGGAGGCCCTTCGATCGAGGAACTCATCACGGAGGATCTTACGACTCAGTTTGACGAGGTCAAGAACGGTGGCGACGACTTCCTCTCTGGTCTGGAGGAGGCTTCGGGCGACGAGTTCGAGCAGCTGGGTATCGATCCCAAGGAGTATGCCAAGACCTATCTCGAGGGCTTTGACTACAAGATCGGCGACGTGACGGTCGACGAGGACAAGGGTGTCGCGACCGCCGAGGTCTCTATCACATGCAAGTCTATGAACAAGATCGTCGAGGACTTCTCCACCCAGTATCAGGAGAAGGTCGCTGCGCTTGACACGGTTCCTTCCGATGACGAGCTGTACAAGATGGCCGGTCAGGTTATGGTCGATGTGACCAAGGCCACCGAGCCCAGGAAGACCACGGTTATCTTCAAGTACACCTGCAACGACGATGGCGAGTGGTCTGCCGACGACTCCGTCAACTCCGAGATGATGGATGCAATGCTGAGCTAGGGGGTTACGGCGTTTTACCAAACGCCGTAACTGCTCGACGCTGCGCGGTCACCAGAGCGACAACTTATCATTCAAAGAGGACGGCATGACCAGAAGGTCAATGCCGCCCTCTTTTCATGCCAATTTGTTCGCTCTGGTGACCGCTCGCTGTCGTTGCCAAAACATCGGCGTTGCCATGGCAGTCATTGGGGATGTTCTTAAATGACTAGTCGTTGGTGACGTTCTTGTTTGACTAGTCGTTTAAGAACGTCCCCAACGACTACTTTCCGCGCAACGGTATTGCGGCGGCTGGGTTGAGCAGCACCAGCGTTACTCGCCCAGGATCAGCGCTGCGAGCTCGTTCTGGGTGTCCACCACGTAGTCGGCGCCGGCGGCTTCCAGCTCTGCGCGGCCGCGGAAGCCCCAGCTGACGCCCGCGCTCTTAAGGCCGGCGTTGTGACCGGTCAGGATATCGACATTGGAATCGCCTACGTAGAGCGTGGTCGACGGATCGGCGCCTAGCTCCTCCATCACATGCAGCGTGACGGGTGCTTCGGGCTTGGGCGGAAACGCATCGACACGGCCCTGTACCAGCGCAAAGCGCTCGGAACCAAAATACTTCTCGATAAGCGGAGCCGCCGAGACGTGGTCCTTGTTAGTGAGCACGGCAAGCTGCACGCCCGCGGCGCGCAGGCGGTCGAGCATCTCGATCGTACCGGCATAGGGGGCGGTGTGGTCCTCCTTGTGCTCGCCGTAGTAAGCCCTAAACTCGGCAAGCGTTTGCTCAAACATACGGCTGTCGCCCGCATACTCGGCAGGCATAAAGCGCTCAACCAGCTTGAGCATGCCGTTTCCCACCTTGTAGCGGTACTCGTCAACGGCAAACGTGGGCCAGCCGTGCGCCTCGCAGGTATGGTTGCCGGCGGCCGCCAGGTCCTCGAGCGTGTTGAGGATGGTGCCGTCCAGGTCAAAGATCACATGGGAAAAAGCTGCTGCCATGGGTGCTCCTGCCGCTTGAGTTGTAAAACGCACCCCATGATACTGGGCATGCGTGCCGGGCATGTTTGGAATCTGAATATCTTTAATAGCCCTGAGCCTTTGTCGTTAGCAAATTCTCGGCAGCTGCTCTCCTACGAGCATGTCGAGGATGCGGGTCGAACCCCAGCCGGTGCGCACGCGCACGGCGGGGCGGGCGCCCTCGGCAAGTGGCAGCACGCGGCCGATAATCGCGGCGTTCTCGCCGTAGCGGGCGGCGCGCATGGCGGCCAGCGCCGCATCGGCTTGTTCGGCCGGCACGACGGCAACCATCTTGCCCTCGTTTGCCACCTGCAGCACATCGTAGCCGAGCATCTCGCAGGCGGCCTGCACGTCGGGACGCACGGGCACGGCATCCTCGTCGACCTCCATGGCAACATTGCTGGCCTGGGCAAACTCGTTGAGTGTGGACGCCAAGCCACCGCGCGTGGGGTCGCGGAAGCAGCGTGTGTCGGGTGCTGCGGAAAGCACATCGGCAATCAGGTGGTTGAGCGGCGCGGCGTCGCTTTCGATGGTGCTCGAAAACGCCAGACCCTCGCGTTGGCTCATGATAGCGATGCCGTGGTCGCCCAGTGTACCCGAGACCAGGATGACATCGCCGGGCTGGCAGTTTGCGCCGCTGAGCGCCACGCCCGCAGGCACCTCGCCCACGCCGGCGGTATTGATATAGACGCCGTCGGCCCCGCCGCGCTCGACCACCTTGGTGTCGCCCGTGATTATGGACACGCCCGCCTCGTGCGCCGTCTCGGCCATCGTCTGCACAATCTGGCGGAGCCTATCCATGGGATAGCCCTCTTCGAGGATAAAGCCGCACGACAGGTAGCGCACGTTGGCGCCCGAGGTCGCGACGTCGTTGACGGTTCCGCACACGGCGAGGCGGCCGATGTTGCCACCGGGGAAGAACTGCGGCGAGACTACAAAGCTGTCGGTCGACATGGCGATGCGCCCGCTCGCGGGCAGCGCGGCGACGCCGGCATCGTTGCCTTCGAGCAGCTCGGGCGACCCAAAGGCATCCAAAAAGACCTCATCGATGATGCGTTTCATCATCTGGCCGCCGGAGCCGTGACCCAGCAGGACGGTGCTATCGGTAACGCTATGGGACATATCGAAAACTCCAATCGTGGGTGGAATTATATGGGTGAGGTGCAGTGTCGACCGGTCCGCCGTTCGTTAGAACGGCGGAACCCATTAGCCTCGGTATCGGAAATATGCTGCGCAGCTGCCCTCGGAGCTCACCATGCACGGGCCGACGGGGTGTTCGGGCGTGCAGGCGCGGCCAAAGAGCGGGCAGCTGCTCGGCGTAATGGCCCCGCGCAGCACGTCGCCGCAGCGGCACCCGCGCGGCTCGACTGTCGCCTCAACGGGCACGTCAAAGCGAGTGTGGGCATCAAAGCGCGAGAACTCGGGGCGGATGGAAAGGCCCGAGTTGGCAATCAGCCCCAATCCGCGCCATGTGGTATCGCACGGCTCAAATACCTGCTCGACCAGCTGGCGCGCCACGGGATTGCCGTCGGCATTGACGCCGCGACGGTAGGCGTTGTCAATCGCCGGCCTGTCCTCGACAACCATCTGGACCAGCATGCAGATGCCCTGCAGGATATCGACCGGCTCAAATCCCGTGACCACGCCCGGGGTACTGAATTCGTCGACCAAAAAGCTAAAGGGCGCCAAGCCCGTGATGGTGGCGACGTGGCCCGGCAGGATAAAGCCGTCGATGGCGGTCTCGGGATCGTTGGCGATGGCGCGCAACGCCGGCGGCGTGGTCTTGTGGGCGCAATAGACCGAGAAGTTCTGGAGCCCGCGTGCATCGGCCTCCAAGATGGCGGCGGCGATGGTGGGCGTCGTAGTCTCAAAGCCCACGCCCATAAAAATGACCGGGCGATCAGGGTTTTGCTCGGCAATGTCGAGCGCGTCGAGCGGGGAGTAGACGATGCGAATGTCACGCCCTGCCGCTTTTTGCGCAGCGAGCGAGGTGGATGATCCGGGCACGCGCATCATGTCGCCAAAGGTGGTGATGATGGCGCCGTCTATGTTGGCGAGCGCGATTGCGTGGTCGATGTCGCGGTTGGCGGTGACGCAGACGGGGCAGCCCGGGCCGCTCAGCAGCTTGAGCCCTGCCGGCATAATGGAGCGAAAGCCATAGCGCCCGATGCTCACGGTATGCGTGCCGCAGACTTCCATAAGGTTGATGGTGCGGTCGCCGACAAGCTCATGAATGCGCTCGATGAGCTCGCGAGCCAGCTTGGGATCGCGGAATGCCGAGAAATCGATACCGGAGCGCGCCGGCTGCTCGGGCGCCACTAGTAAGCCTCCGCCGGGTTGGTGGTCAGCTGGTCTTCTTCGACCAGCTCGGACATGGCATTAACAAGCTCGAGCGTTTCCTGTGCTTCCTGCTCGTCGACAATCTGGATGCCAAAGCCGGCGTGTACGAGAATATAGTCGCCAACCTGCGCCGTCGGCACGAGTCTCAGCGAAACAGGGCGCTCGATGCCCATCATGTCGACGGTGGCCTTGAGGTCATCGTCGCGTTTGACTACTTTACCGGGAACGGCAAGGCACATAATGTTCCTCTTTTATACGCTTTGCGCTGGATGGGCGCTGGATAATCCATCGTTTGATGGTAGCGCTCGCGGGGGCTGCGGGCAAACGCGCTACACCTGTGAGACGGCGGCTTGCGGGTTGGCCAAACAGCCTATTGCGGTGCGACCTGTGCGAGGCGAGTGCGTGCGACTGCCGCCTGACCGTAGGCGATGCAGCCGTCGTTAACGGGCACGGTTTGGGGAACCAAGACCGTAAGGCCTGCGTCTTTAAGCTCGCGGATGAGGAGCTGAAGCAAAAGTTGGTTCATGAACACGCCGCCCGAGAGCGCGACGGTATCGATGTCTTCGCGCGCGCAGATTTCGCGTGCGATTCGTACCGAAGAGCGCGCGACGGCGACATGGAAGTCGAGTGCGAGCCTGTCGGCGGGCGCTCCGGCTTCAATTCCTCCCAAAAGTGCCTCAAAGAGTGCTTTCTGGTCCAGAACATAGGGGCCGTCCAGCCACGATGGGCCAGATGCGAAATAGCCGGCGTTGTCGTCGGGAAAATGGGCGATTTCGTTGTCGAGCGCGCGCCAGGCGGCAGCCTCAAGCTCGATGGCGGGTTCGCCCTCGTAGGTTGCCTTGTCGCAGATGCCCAGAATTGCTGCCGCGGCATCAAAGAGACGCCCCATGCTGCTGGTACGCGGGCTGTTGATGCCGCGCTCGATCATGGTGGCTGTCACGCTGCGCGTTTGCTCGTCGAGGCTGTCCAAAAGCCGAGCGGCGCCTGGGTGCTCGAGCAGGCCGAGCCCACTGAGCAGGGCAAAGGCGTTGCGGCGGGCGTCGCGCACGGAGGCCGCCCCACCGGGGAGCGCCCAGGTGCGCAAATGCGCGGCGCGCTCAAAGCCGCCAAGGCTGGCAACAAGAAACTCGCCGCCCCAAATGGTCCCATCGGTGCCGGCGCCGGTGCCGTCAAAGGCGATGCCAAGGACGCGCGCGTCGGTTGCAAGCTGGCCCGCGGCGATGGCCTCGGCCATTACGCTCGCGATATGCGCATGATGGTGCTGCACCTCGACGAGCGGCAGATTGCATTTTCGCGCCTGCTCGCGCGCCCACTGGCCCGATAGATAGCTGGGGTGCACATCGCAGGCCAAGGCGGCGGGCGCCAAGTCAAAGAGATCTTCCAAGCGCGTGCGCGCGGCGTTCCAGGCATCGAAGGTCCCGCCGTTTTCAACATCGCCGATATGCTGCGACACAAAACAGGGCGCCTCGCCGTTCGTCCCTTCACGTGTGAGCGCAATCGTGGCCTTTTGTTGTGGCCCGCAGGCGAGCACGCAGGACGGAGCGCCGTCGAGCGCCGGCAACGGCAGCGGCTGGGGTGCATATCCCCGAGCGCGGCGCACGGGCATAACGGCGCCGTCGACCACGCGCACCACGGAATCGTCATAGCGCGAGAGAATCGCTCGATCGTTGCCGAGCAGCGCGTCGGCAATGCCGGCGGCAACGAGGCGCTCCCAGGCAAGATCGTCATCGGTCTCGATGGGCTCTTCGCTCAGGTTGCCGCTGGTCATGACGAGCGCGTGCATACCGTGTGACGCGGCAGCTGCAAGCAGAAGATGCTGAAGCGGGGTGTAGGGGAGCATAACGCCAAGCTCGGGCAGGTCGCGCGCGACGGACGGTGCGAGTACGAGGGCGTCGGAAGAATCGCCGTCGTTCCCGCAAACAGCCCGCCGGCGCAGCAGCACGATGGGGCGGATACTGCCGGCGAGCAGATCGCGTTCAGCATCATCGATATGACACAGGCGCCCGGCATCGGCAAGACTACGTACCATGACGGCAAGTGGTTTGTTGCTGCGGCGTTTGCGACGGCGCAACTCGGCCACCGCCTGCTCGTTGGCAGCGTCACAGGCTAGATGGAATCCGCCCAGGCC
Organism: uncultured Collinsella sp.; assembly: GCA_905213265.1. Lineage (GTDB taxonomy): Bacteria > Actinomycetota > Coriobacteriia > Coriobacteriales > Coriobacteriaceae > Collinsella. The sequence goes on along the minus strand of CAJMHR010000017.1, from coordinate 35,507 downwards.
CTTGATGGCGACGATGCCACCGCTGGCCAGCAGCTCAACGCAGCGCTCGATGATAGCGTCGCTGGCCTCGCGTGTGGTGCCGGCGGCCGGTGTCGCGGGCGAATTCCCGCACGCATCGCCGTTCACAGCCTCGCGCCACGTAATATGCGGTCCGCAATCAAAGCAGGCATCGGGCTGCGCGTGAAAGCGACGGTCGAGTGGATCGGCATACTCTGCGGCGCAGGCGGGGCACATGGGGAAACGGTCCATCGAGGTAGCCGCTCGGTCATAAGGCAGCGATCGGATGATGGTAAAGCGCGGCCCGCAGTTGGTGCAGTTGATAAAGGGGTAGTGGTAGCGTCGGTCGGCGGGATCGAACAACTCGCACAGGCAATCGTCGCAGGTGGCGATATCGGGCGAGACGAGCGTCGTGTGCGCGGTCTGGTCCTGCGACGCCACAATGTGAAAGCCCTGCTCATCGGCAGTGCTCCAGCCGCCAGGCTCCAAATCCGCAATATCGACTCGCTCAACGCGAGCCGCCGCGGGCGCATGCTCAGAAAGTGCAGCGACAAATCCGTCAACCGCCTCGGCACAAGCGTGCGCCTCGATATGCACGCCGTCGCCCGCGTTGAGCACCCATCCGCAAATGCCATGCGCCATGGCCTCGCGATACACAAACGGTCGCATGCCAACGCCCTGCACAATTCCCGTTACATGGATATGCGCATGCCGCATGCGACCCTCCTTCGTTGAAATGTGTGCTGTTACAGCCCTAGGCTCTGCTTGGTGGCGGCGCACGTGAGCTCTCCGTGCTTAACGCCGCGCAGGCCCAGCAGGCGGTCGGCTAGTTCGTAGACGCGCTCGCCGCGACCCTTGAGCGCCAGAATCTCCAAGCAGTTGTGGTGATCCAGATGCACGTGCATGGTCGATACGATCTCGTCGGTGTAGTCGTGCTGCACCTCGTCCAGGCGGCGTGTCAGGTCGCCGGTATGGTGGTCGTAGATCATGGTGAGCGACCCGATAACATGCTCATCGGGCATGCGCATCTGCTCCTTGGCGATCGAGGCGCGTATCAGGTCGCGCACGGCCTCGGAGCGGTTGGCCACGTCGCCGCGGCGCGCGATCTGCTCGTCAAAGCGGCGCAGCAGGTCGTCGGGCGCGGTGACCGAAAAGCGGACCAGCTCGGAGCCGGAGCCACTACAGTGGCAGCTCGCATCACCGTCCGCCCCGTGCGGATGCTCGTGCTCGTATCCGCTGCCATGCTCGTGTCCGGCCACTTTACACCAGCTTCACGGATCCGACGGAGTTGTGGTCGGCCTCGATGGCCTCTTCGTAGCCCTCGAGTGCGTCGTGGGCCTCGTGCAGCGCGGCCATGGCTGCCTCGAGCTTGGCGCCGATGCGCTCCATGTCAAAATTCTCGGTCGCATGCAGCAGCTGATGGCTCCACTCATGAGCGAGCTCGATGGTGTCGTCGACCTGTTTGACGCTCATGGCAAGCTGACTCATGTTCATTCCAACATCATGCATGGGAAATCTCCTTTTGTATGGGGCAGTTCAGTGGTTCAGATTTTACTACGCCCGCTCTGCGCGCAGCTGCATAAGAAAACGGGTACGAGTCTGTGCGACCCGCACCCGTTCACTGGGGGCTGTTTATGATTACCATACTATCCGTGGTTGCACTCGGTGCATCCAGAAGTCCGGCGAGCGGTGCAAAAGCGCTCATAGACGGCGGGTAAGTAACAAGCGTATTACAGATGCTTCTCCAGCAGCGCCTGCAGCCTCGCCTTGGGCAGAGCGCCAACCGAGCGGTCAATCTCCTCGCCGTTCTTAAACACAATCAGCGTGGGGATGCTCATGACGCCATACTTCATGGCCAGGTCCTGGTTGTCGTCGACGTTGCATTTGGCAACGGCAAGCTTGCCCGCCAGCTCATCGGCAACCTCGTCAACGATGGGCGAGAGGGATCGACAGGGCCCGCACCACGGTGCCCAAAAATCGACCAGCACGGGTAGACTGTCGTTAACGATGGAATCGAAATTCTCGGGGGTAATCTGCTTAATGTCAGCCATGGTGACCTCCATAATGTGACGCGGCTCAGCCGCGTAAAACTCAGTACGACCGTGCTTATACCCAGCCGCCCGCAAAGCAACCACTCGCGGGCAGCTCTTTTATATAATGGTGGGCACGCAAACGATTGGAGAGCGCATGCCCACGTCACAAAGCCAGAAAAAAGAAGCCATCGCCCAGGCGACCGAGCAGGAGCTCGCATCGCTCGCGGGTCGTGGCGTGCGTATCGCGGGCAACGCGTGCTCGCCGATCGTGCTGGTCAAAGGCGATTTGGACGAGGCCGAGCGTTCGGGTGGCGAGCTTGCCGCCGGCCCGGATGGCGCGGCGTTGCGCAAGGCGCTTGGGGCCATCGGCTACGCGCCCGAGGATTTTTGCGTGCTGGCAAGCGTCGCCGGCGTGGGTGACGGAGCGGTCGCGGTGGGCGAGACTCTGCCGTGCGAGCTGTTCCGTGAGGCGCTTGAGGCTTTGGACCCCGAGGCGGTGCTACTGCTCGACAACAACGCGGCTGACGCCATGCGCGAGACCTACGCCGATATGCTCGTGGCAATCGATGACTTCGACACCGCCATGCTCAAGCCCGGCTTGGTCGCCCATGTGCAGGGTCGCCGCGTGCTCGCGCTCGACGGTTTTGAGGCGGCGCTCACTGACAAAGCCGCCAAGCAGCGCATGTGGGCATACATCAAGCAGCTGACCCCGGCGGCCGCTCCGCTGTAGCGGATTGGCGCCGGTGAGCGATTGCCTGGCGGGCAAGACACGCCGCGAGATCGGCGCCGCACTTCTACATCACAGCGCGCAGCTCAAACCGATCGCCGTTAATGCGGAACTGGCAGTTGCCGTTCATGCGTTCGACGGCAAGCTTAATGCTCTTGGTTCCAAAGCCGTGTCCGGTGTGCCCGGCTACGGGCATGCCGTCGACCATGCGCGGCGCGCGGTCAAACGTGTTGGAAACTAACAGCAGCAGCTGGCCGTCCTCTAATCGCAGGTCAAAGTCGACGAATCGCTTTCCCTGGGGCGCGGCGCTTGCGGCGGTGATAGCGTTTTCCAAGGCATTTGAGAGCACGCTAAACAGGTCGGCGTCACCTACGTGGATGGTTTCGGGTACGGCGGCGCGCAGGTTGGCGGTAATGCCGTTTCTATTGATATCCGAGTTAAATGACGAAAGCGCGATGTTTACGGTCTTGTTGGCGCAGAAGCGGCGTACGGCGGTGCGGTCGCCGGCTTCGCAGAGTTCGTCGATGCGATCGAGCGCCTCGTCGGTGTGGCCCTCTTCAATTAAAGCGGCCAGGCCGCGTAGAAAGTGGCGCATGTCGTGGCGAAGAATCGACAGCTCGCGCCCAGATTGACGCCAAGCCTCGAGCTCTTTGATGGCGACGCTGTCGCGGGTTTCGAGCATCCAGCGCTCTCTCTCGGCGGTTTCCTTTTCTTCGTATTCACGCAGGTAGACGGCGAGGAACATAAGGTAGAACGCGCAGAGCGCAAAGGCCAAAAACTCAACCGTCACCACCGAGCCCGAGTGGAACAGCGTGGTGTAGACGTTGGTGGCATAGTCAAAGACGTAATAGACGAGCGGCAGGATTAAAAGGATGCCCAGCTCGGCGGTGCTTTTAATCGCCAAGCGTGGACCGATGTCGCCGGCCCAATGCAACAGGACGGCAAAGACGGCGAGTGTGGTCGCGATGCGCGCCAGATAGTACGCAATCTGAGAATCGGTTGCGGCAAATGCGGCGATGCCCATCCAATTGCTGAACTGGCAGCTCAGATAGGCACTCGTAATGCCGAGCACGGCAAGCAGCGGGCTCAGGCGGTAGCGCGCGCACAAATAGATGACGAGCGGCAGATGCACGACGAGCGGATATACCTGGCGGGCAAAAAGCTCGCCGCCGACGGCATTGGCGAGGCCAAATGCGCATCCGGTTACGGCACCGACCAACACCAGTTCAAGCGCATGACGCCGGTTGATCTCGACACCGCACAGTGCCGCCGAGGCAAAGACGCCAAAGAGCAGCGTCGTGGCGTGGTGGATTGCCCAAAGGACCATTTCGACCGAGGAGACCATCAGCGTCTCCCACCCTCAAAGCGCGCCGCAAAGTAGGCGTCTTGGAATCCCTGCTTGCAGCTGCGCGAAAGCGGGATGCACGTGCCCGAGCGCATGACGATGTCCGTGCGGTCAAAGTGATCGATATTGCGCAGGTTGACCTGGTAGCTGCGGTGGCATTTAAAGAAGACCGCGTTTTGCTCCAAGCGGTCCTCGACGCTGCGGAACGACTCGAGTGCCTCGATATCGCGTCCGTCGCGCAGGTGGAAGACCACGTGCTTGTTGCGCGCCTCGGCATATTCGATGTCGGACAGGCGCAGGGCGTGGTAGCCAAAGGAAGTTTTGATCACGAGCTCGTCGGTTGCCGCCGGGCGCATGCTCGAAAGCTCGTCGAGTAATCGCGCCAGGCGTTCGTAAGTCACGGGCTTGAGCAGATAGTCGAAGGCGCGGACCTCGTAAGATTCCAGCGCGAACTCGGGCGACGAGGTGAGGAACACCAGGCGCACGGCGGTGTCGGCCTGGCGCAGTTCGCGTGCGGTGTCCATGCCGTTGACGAGCGGCATGATCATGTCGAGCAGAATGATGTCGGCGCGCGATGCGGCATGGCGGGCCAGCAGGTCCTCGCCGCGCGTGACGAGCGCGACATCGACCGTCGTGCCCGTCTCGGTCGACCAACGGTCGATCATCCGGTGCAGTCTATCTAGAAAAGCGACATCATCGTCGCAGGCAATAATCTTGAGCATTCGGCCCCCTTAAGTAGTTCGATTTTGCCACATTGGGTGCGGACCGCTTGCGGGGGTGCGGACCGTTTGCGCCCCACGGCGTGCAACTCGCGCCAAGCGGTATTGCGGTGGCGAAAGATGCCTCCTGCGCCATCGAGAGCTCAGCTATCCTCAGCTTGCCAGTTCGAAAATGGACCTGCCACATGATTGAATCTTTATTTCAACTTTACACCTAGGTTTACAGCTGTCTTGTCAGCTGTAAACCTAGGTGTCATACTAAAGCTCCAAGATTCGCCAAAAGAGAGGGGCCTTGATGGCACAGAGCGCGAACATGGATGCGTCGGAGCTTGCACGCGATATCGCGGCCGGCCTAGCATCGGCAACGACGGCAACGGAGCGCGCGGCACTGGTGCCCGCAGAGCTCGTCGAGGCCATTCAGCAACTAAAAACCCAACGTGACGCGGTGATCCTGGCGCACTATTACGTGGCGCCTGAGGTCCAAGCCGTTGCCGATTACGTCGGCGATAGCTTCTACCTGGCAAAGCTCGCCAAAAGCCTGCCGCAGCAGACCATCGTGCTGTGCGGCGTGGAGTTTATGGGCGAGAGCGCCAAGCTGCTCAATCCCACTAAGACCGTGCTGCTGCCCGAGCCGGGCGCGGACTGCCCCATGGCTCACATGGTCAAGCGCGAGACGGTCGACGCGGCGCGCGCCGAGTACGGCGACGACCTGGCCGTGGTGTGCTACGTCAACTCCACGGTCGAGATCAAGAGCTGGAGCGACGTGTGCGTCACCAGCTCCAACGCCGTCAAGATCGTGTCCGAGCTGCCGCAGCAGCATATCCTGTTCATTCCCGACCAAAACCTGGGCCGCTTCGTAGCCGAGCAGGTGCCGCAAAAGCACGTCATTCTCAACAACGGCTACTGCCCGCGCCATCACATCATCACCGTCGAGCAGATCGTCGACGCGACGGAGGCCCACCCCGACGCGCTCGTGCTGGCGCATCCTGAGTGCAAGGCCGACGTTCTGGCCGAGGCCGACTACATCGGCTCCACCGCCGGCATCATCAAGTATGCCGAGGAGTCCGACGCGAGCGAGTTCATTATCGTGACGGTCCGCGGCGTGCTCTACGAGCTCGAGCGCCGCTGCCAGGGCACCGGCAAGAAGTTCTATTTCCCCGCGGTGCAGCCCACCTGCGTCAACATGGACCTCATCACGCTCGAAAAGCTCGTGCGCTGCCTGGAGACGGGCGAGGGCGAGGTGCAGATCGGCGTCTCGGACGAGGCAGCAGACCAGGCCAAGCTCACGCTCGACCGTATGCTCGAGTACGCAGCACGCTAGAACAATGTTGCATGAGGGACGGTCCCTTATGTCACATTCAAGGGAGAGGATTCCTGTGGAAACCAAGCAATACCCCGATATGGAGTGCGACGTCGTCATTGCCGGCTGCGGCGTGGCGGGTCTGTACGCGGCCCTCAATCTGCCGACGAGCACGCGCGTGATCATGCTCTCCAAGGGCGCGGTCGATGAGTGCGATTCGATGCTCGCGCAGGGCGGCATCTGCGTGCTGCCCGAAGGCTCGGACTACGATGCCTTCTTTGAGGACACCATGCACGCCGGCCACTACGAGAACCGCCGCGAGAGCGTCGACATCATGATTCGCTCGAGCCGCTCGGTCATCAACGACCTGCTAGCGATGGGCGTGGATTTTGAGCGCAAGGCCGACGGCAGCCTCAATTTTACCCGCGAGGGCGCGCACAGCCGTCCGCGCATTGCCTTCCATGCCGACATTACGGGCAAGGAGATCACGACCAAGCTGCTCCAGGCCGTTCGCAAGCTGGACAACGTGCAGATTTTGGAGCACGTGGCCATGGCCGACATCCTGACCGCCGAGCGCGATGACGCCACGGTGTGCACCGGCGTCGTCGCCGTAGCCGTGGACGAGGACAACTCGGTTCGCCCCGCCGACGAGCTGGCAAATGCCGCTGAGGGCGTGCATGCCGGTAAGCCGTTTAAGATCCATGCCCGCCACACGCTGTGGGCGACGGGCGGCATTGGCGGCGTCTACGACCACTCGACTAACTACCCGCAGCTCACCGGTGACGCCTGCTACATCGCGCAGGAGCATGGCATTAAGATGGAGCACCTGGACTACGTGCAGATCCATCCCACGGGTCTGTTCTCGCCGCAGCCGGGTCGCACGTTCCTGATCAGCGAGAGCTGCCGCGGCGAGGGCGCGATTTTGCTCAACGCCGCCGGCGAGCGTTTTACCGACGAGTTGCAGCCGCGCGACGTTGTCGCCGCCGCCATCCGCGAGCAGATGAAGCAGGACGGCACCGAGCACGAGTGGCTGAGCTTTGCCCCCGTCGAGCGCGACGTGGTGACCGGGCACTTTGCCAACATTCGCGCGCGCTGCCTGGAGGACGGCCGCGACATCTTGGACGAGCCCATTCCCGTTACGCCGACGCAGCACTACTTTATGGGCGGCGTGTGGGTCGACAAGGACGGCCGCACCTCGATGCCCGAGCTCTACGCCGCGGGCGAGACGGCCTGCAACGGCGTTCACGGCAAGAATCGCCTGGCTTCCAACAGCCTGCTCGAGGCGCTGGTCTGGGGTCGTCGCGCCGCGTGGTACATGCGCACCGGCGAGTCGCTCGCAGTGGAGCAGGCGGGCGATCCCGCGCTCGATGGCCGTCATCGCGCCCTGGGCGCCGACCCTCTGGCAATCGATGATTTGGCCCGTGCCGCCGGCACGCAGGCCGTGGAGGAGTAGACCATGAATCCCATTACCATGAAGCTCGTCGTCGATGATCTGATTCTGCAGGCCCTGCGCGAGGACATCACGTTTGAGGACGTGAGCACGGCGAGCGTGTGCCCCACGGCGCGTCCCGCCACGGTGGAGCTTATCGCCAAGGCCGACGGCATCATCGCCGGCTTGGATGTGTTTGCCCGCACCTTTGAGCTGCTGGATTCGCAGAGCTCGGTGCTGTTTGATGTCTCGGATGGCGACGAGGTGCATGCCGGCGATCACGTGGGCCAGGTGCGCGGCGACGCGCGCGTGTTGCTTTCGGGCGAGCGCGTGGCGCTCAACTACCTGCAGCGCATGAGCGGCATCGCTACCTATACACACAGCATGGCCGCGGCGCTCGAGGGAACCAAGACCGTGCTCGTCGACACGCGCAAGACCACGCCGGGCATGCGCGTGTTTGAGAAGGCGGCGGTTGAGATTGGCGGCGGCAGCAACCACCGCTACAACCTGTCGACGGCCGTCATGCTCAAGGACAACCACATCGATGCCGCCGGTGGCGTGACGCGTGCGATTGAGATGGCGCGCGCCCATGCATCGTTTACCACGACGGTCGAGATCGAGTGCGAGAACCTGGACATGGTGCGCGAGGCCATGGAGGCCGGCGCCGACATCATCATGTTCGACAACATGACCCACGACGATATGGCTGCCGCGATTGAACTTATCGCCGGCCGTGCCAAGACCGAGTGTTCGGGCAACGTGGATGCCAGCAATATCCGCGCGCTTGCCGACCTGGGCGTTGACTTTATTAGCTCGGGCGCCCTGACGCACTCCGCGCCGATCCTCGACCTCTCGCTTAAACACCTGCGTCTGCTGGACGGTAAATAATGAACGCCCGCGAGCGTCGCCGTGCCATCATGGCCGTGCTCGAGGGGGCCAAGGGGCCCGTATCGGGCAGCGCGCTTGCCCGCGAGGTGGGTGTGAGCCGCCAGATCGTGGTGCAGGACATCGCCCTGCTGCGCGCCGATGGGCACGATATCGTGGCGACCAACCGCGGCTACGTGCTGCAGGAGGCCCCCAGCAGCCCCGCCGTGCCTACGCGCTTGGTCAAGGTTCGCCACAGCGTGGAGCAGGCGGGCGACGAGCTTACGAGTATCGTCGATGCGGGTGGCGCCGTGCTCAACGTGATCGTCAACCATCGTGTGTACGGCAAGATCACGGCCGACCTGGACATCCGCAACCGCCGCGATGTCGAGCGCTATCTGCGCGATATCGAGAGCGGCAAGAGCTTTCCGCTGCTTACGGTGACGAGTGGCTATCACTTCCATCGCATTGCGGCGGAGGACGAACAGACCCTCGACGAAATCGAGGCGATGCTCAAGGAGAAGGGCTACCTTGCCGATTTAATGCCCTACGAGGATGATTTGTCCTAGCCCGACACCGTCTTTATAAGTTGCGGTGAAATAGTTCCTACAATCGGCACCTAAGCAATGAGCCAGGAACTATTCCACCGCAACTGCCAAGGGTTCCGCTCCAAATTAGCTGCCCGCACATGCAAAAGGAGGCCTCCGCGGCGATGCGGAGGCCTCCTTTTTGTGCACGGTGTACTTGTGAGTGTGCAAGTGGGGGAGTTGTTACTCCTCGACGATCTCGGTGATCGCGCCGGCGGGGCAAGCGTCCTGGCAAGCGCCACAGGCGACGCAGGAGTCCTCGTCAGCGACGGTAGCGACGTCCTGGAGCTCCAGAACGCCAGCGGGGCAGGAGTCGACGCAAACGCCACAAGCGATGCACTCGTCGGCATCAATTACGGGATGAGCCATGGTAGTTTCCTCTCTGTTGACCGACGCTACAGGCGATGCGCGCCGGTTTGATTCGGGCAAAAACATACCACGGGAGCGACCGTTTGCAATACCCTCTGACCGGCATCTTCATACCGTTCGCCGAGTATGCCAAGGTTTACTAAAAAATGCGCAGGTGGGGCCGTTGAGCTGCGCAAATGTTAGCTAAAGGTGACTTGAAATATAGGGCGATTGAGCGTGCTTGCGGAAACCGCATCCCATTATTTTGTCGAAAAACGGGTTGCAGTTTCCGGTTAGGCCCGCTAGCGGAAAATGCGAGCCGGTATCAGCTCTCAAAACGGGATACGGTTTCCGGTTGAGCCTTCAGACGGAAACTGCGACCCGGAATCCACGCTCAAACCGGGATGAGCTTTCCGCAAGACGGCCCCCAGGCACCCCCGGACGCAAACCTCAGCCATCTCTACATAGATCTCGATAGATTTGCCGAGAACTCAATCAGCGCATCTACCTGCGCATTTAAGAACCTAAACTCTCGGCAATAAGAAATCTTATATGAAATGACTTAGATTTTGTATATTCCGGCCCATAAGGGGATACACTACATCCTGAAAGACAAGCCGAAACACCGCTCGGCAGACCGCCGAGTCGGTGCAAACGCACAAGAGAGAGGGAATTTCTAATGGGCAAGATTCTTGGTATCGACCTTGGTACTACTAACTCCGCAATGGCCGTCCTCGAGGGCGGTTCTCCGACCATTATCGTGAACGCCGAGGGCGACCGCACCACCCCGTCCGTCGTGGGCTTCCGTGCCGACGGCGACCGCGTCGTGGGTAAGGCCGCTAAGAACCAGGCTGTCACCAACCCCAAGAACACCGTGTTCTCCATCAAGCGCTTCATGGGCCGCAAGTACTCCGAGTGCACCTCCGAGATCAAGACCGTGCCGTATGAGGTCAAGGAGGGCCAGGGTGGCCGTGCCGTCGTCGACATCGAGGGCAAGGATTACACCGCTGAGCAGGTGAGCGCCATGACGCTCGCCAAGATGAAGGCCGACGCCGAGAAGTATCTGGGCGAGACCGTCACCGACGCCGTCATCACCGTCCCGGCCTACTTCAACGACGCCCAGCGTCAGGCCACCAAGGATGCCGGCAAGATCGCTGGCCTCAACGTTAAGCGCATCGTCAACGAGCCGACCGCTGCTGCCCTGGCCTATGGCCTGGACAAGCAGGGCACCGACCAGCGCATCCTGGTCTTCGATCTGGGCGGCGGCACCTTCGACGTCTCCATCCTCGACCTCGCCGACGGCGTGTTTGAGGTTCTGTCCACCTCGGGCGACAACCACCTGGGCGGCGACGACTGGGATCAGCGCGTTATCGACTGGATGGCCGATAAGTTCCAGCAGGAGAACGGTGTCGACCTGCGTCAGGACCCCATGGCCCTGCAGCGTCTGAAGGAGGCCGCCGAGAACGCCAAGAAGGAGCTCTCCGCCGCCCAGCAGACCACCATCAACCTGCCGTTCATCACCATGAACCAGTCCGGCCCGCTGCACCTCAACTACACGCTGACCCGCGCCGAGTTCGAGAAGATCACCCGCGACCTGCTCGAGCGCTGCAAGCAGCCTGTCACCAACGCCCTGCGCGACGCCAAGCTTAAGCTCTCCGATCTGACCGAGGTCATCCTCGTCGGCGGCTCCACCCGTATGCCTGCCGTCCAGGAGCTCGTCAAGACTATGACCGGCAAGCAGCCCAACATGTCCGTGAACCCCGACGAGGTCGTTGCCGACGGCGCTGCCGTCCAGGGTGGCGTGCTCACCGGCGACGTCGAGGGCATCCTGCTGCTCGACGTTACCCCGCTGTCGCTGGGCGTCGAGACCATGGGCGGCATCATGACCAAGATGATCGACCGCAACACCACGATCCCGACCTCCAAGACCGAGGTTTACTCCACCGCTGCCGACAACCAGACCAGCGTCGAGATCAACGTGCTCCAGGGCGAGCGCGAGCTTGCTCGCGACAACAAGTCGCTCGGTAAGTTCCAGCTGACCGGCATCCCGGCTGCCCGTCGCGGCGTGCCGCAGATCGAGGTTACCTTCGACATCGACGCCAACGGCATCGTCAAGGTCTCCGCTAAGGACAAGGGCACCGGCAAGGAGCAGCAGATCACCATTTCCGGCTCCACCGCGCTTTCCGACGACGAAGTCGATCGTATGGTCAAGGACGCCGAGGCTCATGCCGAGGAGGACAAGAAGCAGAAGGAAGAGGTCGAGGTCCGCAACCAGACCGACAGCCTGTGCTACTCCACCGAGCAGACCCTCAACGAGCTGGGCGACAAGGTTTCCGCCGACGTGAAGTCCAAGGCCGAGACCGCTATCGCCGACGCCAAGAAGGCGCTCGAGGGCTCTGACGTCGAGGCTATCAAGGCCGCCGGCGAGTCCCTGCAGTCCGTGGCCTACGAGCTGGCCCAGGTTGTCTACGCCGACGCTCAGCAGCAGACCGACGGTGCCGCTGGTGCCCAGCCTGCCGACGATGACGTTGTCGACGCCGACTACGAGGTTGTGGACGACGAGGACAAATAATCATGTCCGCCCGTAAAGCTCGCACGGAGGCGGCCGCCGCTGGCGCCGCCCCCGTTGACTCTGAGGAGAAGGACGTGAAGATTCCCGTAGAGGCCGCAGACGTTACCGAGGCCAACGAGGCCCCGGCCGCCGAGGCTGCCGAGAACCAAGTAGAGGATTCCAACAAGGAGGCGACGATGACCGAGGACGAGATGGTGGAAGCCGCTATCCGCGCCGGTGAAGAAGCCGCCGACAACGACTTTAAGCTCAAGTTCGAGCAGGCTCAGAAAGAGCTTGCCGACGTGCGCAATGAGCTCGATGCTGCGGCAGAGGCTCAGAAGGCCGCCGAGGACAAGGCAAAGGACGCCACCGAGCGCACCGCCCGTCTGCAGGCCGACTGGGAGAACTTCCGTCGCCGCACCGCCAACGAGCGCATCGCCGAGCGCGAGCGCGCGACCGAGAAGCTTGTCACCGCGCTGTTGCCGGTGATCGACGATATCGAGCGCGCGATCGACCATGCCCGCAGCCAAGAGCTTTCCGACGACTTTAAGCAGTTCGTCGATGGCGTTGACGCGGTACATGCCAAGCTGCTCGATGTGTTTGCGCACGAGGGCGTTGAGCCCATCGATCCCAAGGGCGAGGCATTCGATCCGCTCGAGCACCAGGCCGTGGGTCGCGTCGAGGACGCGTCGCAGTACGACGAGACCGTCAACGACGTGTACCAGAAGGGCTACCGCATGGCGGATCGCATCCTGCGTTCCGCGATGGTGACGGTGACCTACGGTGGCGAGAAGCGCCCCGCACCGGAGCCCGAAGCGGCGCCCGAGGATGCTACGGCCGATACGGCCGAGAGCACCGAGGAGTAATTGAGAAGGGCCCCGGGGCAACACCCGGGGCCCTTTCTGGCCTAGTGCCATATGAAAGCATGAGCCGCCGCCCGCTGGGCGGCGGATGAAACAGGAGAGGAGCTACGATGGCTGCAGGCAAAACCTTCTATGACATCCTGGGCGTATCCAAGAGCGCCTCCGACAAAGAGATCAAGAGCGCGTTTCGCAAGCTCGCGCAAAAATATCACCCCGATGCCGGCGGCGACGAGGCCAAGTTCAAGGAGATCAGCGAGGCCTACGAGACGCTTTCGGACGAGAAGAAGCGCAAAGAGTACGACCAGATGCTCATGTTTGGCGGCATGCCGGGCGCAGGCGGCGCGTATGGCGGCGGCTACGGTGCCGGCGCAGGTGCCAGCGGCTGGGGCGACATCTTTGACAGCATCTTTAGCGGCAACGGCGCCTGGGGCAGCGATTGGGGCTCGGGCTTTGCCGGGGCTGCGGGCGCTGCCGGTGCCGGCGCTGGCCGCAGCCGCGCTCGCAAGGGCGGCGACCTGTCGCTGACCGTCGATGTGACGGCCGAGGACGCGTTTCGCGGCGTGACGCACAAAGTCACCTATCGCATTCCCTCGACAGGCGAGCAGCAGACCATTACGGTCTCGGTGCCTGCAGGCGCGGTCGACGGCGGCAAGCTGCGTTACAAACGTCGCGGCGAGTATGGCGTTGCGGGTGGCGAGCGCGGCGACCTGGTCGTGACCACGCATGTGGAGGAGCACCCGCTGTTTAAGCGTAAAGGTGCCGACGTGACCATGGAGGTACCGGTCTCGGTCTATGAGGCGGCGCTCGGCTGCACGGTGGACGTGCCGACGCCCGGCGGTGCGACGGTTCGCCTGAAGGTGCCCGCGGGTACCCAGACGGGCAAGAAGTTCCGCTTTAAGGAAATGGGGGCGCCCGACGTTAAGCACCGTGGCCGCACAGGCGCGCTGCTCGTCGAGATTAAGGTGCAGGTTCCCACGAACCTATCCGATGACGAGCGAGACGCGATGACCAAACTGCGCGAGGCCGACACGCGCGACTACCGCGAGAAGGTCAACCGTTACAAGGCGACGTACTAGGGCGGTCGTGGCGCACTCCCGCGCCCGCGGGCTTATGATGGACGATAACGAGACGGAAAGGGGTCAGGTAGCATGGCCGAGGACAATAGGAACAAACCGCTGTACATGATCAGCGTGGCGGCCGAGCTGACCGGCATGCATCCGCAGACTCTGCGCGTCTACGAGTCCAAGGGCCTGGTGAACCCCCAGCGCTCGGGCGGCAACACGCGTCTGTATTCGCGTGCCGATATCGAGCGCCTGGAGCTCATCAACCAGCTGACCGACGAGGGCATCAACCTTGCCGGCGTGGTGCGCATCCTCGATATGAAGGAGCGTGCCGAGGAGCGCGAGCGCGAGAACGAAAAGCTTCGTGCCCGCGTACGCCAGCTCGAGGACGAGCTGCACGAGTACAAGATGCAGAAGAAGATCACCGCCCTGGCCCCGCGCGACGGCTCGGTTAACCCCGAACAGGTCATGCGCAAGCTTTTGGGCGCGGGAACCGATCTTTAGTTACGGCGGCTCTACGACGCAAATCCTAACAATATGAGAGTGGATAATCTCCCACTTTTGGTCCGCTTGAGGGCTAGAAACGGGAGGTTATCCACTCCCATTTTTGGCTGGCACTTGGGGACGTTCCTTCTGTGCCGGCACTTTGGGACACTCCTTGCGCCAATATCGCCCTGTGCTTTACTGAGATAAAGTGAACGCCGAGATTCGTAACCCACTCGCAACCGTTCTATGGCACGATATTGAACGAATATATGCTATGCGCCCGAGCCTTTCGGGCAGAGTGGGAGACAGTATGGTTAAGCTGTACGAGGATGGCATCTACCTGCGCGGCGGCAGCGAGGTTGTGCCTGCGGCCGAGGCTGCCGAGCGCGGTATTACGCAGACGCCCGAGGACGCCAAGCGTGGCACCATCGCGTATTCGATCCTTCAGGCACACAACACGTCCGGCGACCCCGAGGCGCTCAAGATTCGCTTCGACGCCATGGCGAGCCACGATATCACCTTCGTCGGCATCATCCAGACGGCGCGCGCCTCGGGCATGGAGCAGTTCCCGCTGCCCTACGTGCTCACCAACTGCCACAACTCGCTGTGCGCCGTGGGCGGCACCATCAACGAGGACGACCACGTCTTTGGCCTCTCGGCTGCCAAAAAGTACGGCGGCATCTTCGTCCCGCCGCAGATCGCCGTCATCCACTCCTTTATGCGTGAGAACTTCGCCGGTTGCGGCAAGATGATCTTGGGCTCCGACTCGCACACCCGCTACGGCGCCCTGGGCACCATGGCCGTGGGCGAGGGCGGCGGCGAGCTGGCAAAGCAACTGCTGCGCGACACCTACGATGTCGCCTATCCCGGCGTCGTTGCCATCTACCTCACGGGCGCCCCGCGCCCCGGCGTCGGCCCGCACGACGTGGCGCTCGCCATCATCCGCGCCGTCTTTGCCAAGGGCTACGTTAAGAACAAGGTCATGGAGTTCGTGGGCCCGGGCATCGCGAACATGACGACCGACTACCGCAACGGCGTCGACGTTATGACCACCGAGACCACCTGTCTGTCGAGCATCTGGGCTACCGACGAGGACACGCACGCGTTTTTGACCATGCACGGTCGCGGCGAGGACTACCGCGAGCTCAAGCCCGCCGATGTTGCCTACTACGACGGCTGCGTCGAAGTCGATCTGTCGAGTATCAAGCCCATGATCGCGCTGCCGTTCCATCCTTCCAACGGCTTTGAGATCGACGAGCTCAACGAGAACCTCGAGGACATCCTGCATGAGGTGGAGCTCGAGGCCGCCAAGATCGGCGAGGGCAAGACGCACTTTAGCCTGCTCGACAAGATTGTCGACGGCAAACTGCGCGTGCAGCAGGGCGTTATCGCCGGCTGCTCGGGCGGCAACTACGACTCCGTGGTTCAGGCTGCCCGCGTGCTCAAGGGCGCCAACACCGGCTGCGGCGAGTTCTCGCTGTCGGTCTATCCTACAAGCCAGCCCGTGGCGCTCGAACTTACGCGCCGTGGCTATATCTACGACCTCATGGAGGCCGGCGCGATCGTGCGCACGGCGTTCTGCGGTCCGTGCTTTGGCGCCGGCGACACGCCCGCCAACAACGGCCTGTCCATCCGCCACACCACGCGCAACTTCCCCAACCGCGAGGGTTCCAAGCCGGGTAATGGCCAGCTGAGCGCCGTGGCCCTGATGGACGCCCGCTCCATTGCGGCGACGGCTGCCAACGGCGGCATCCTGACGCCGGCGACCGACCTGCCCGAGGAGACTTGGGACGAGGCCTGCGAGTACACCTTTGACGACGCACCGTACAAAAAGCGTGTGTACTGGGGCTTTGGCAAGGCGGAGCCTGCCGACGAGCTTGTCGAGGGTCCCAACATCAAGCCGTGGCCCGCGATGGAGCCTCTCGGCGACGACATCCTGCTCAAGGTGTGCTCCAAGATCATGGATCCGGTCACCACGACCGACGAGCTCATTCCCTCGGGCGAGACGAGCTCCTTCCGCTCCAACCCGCTGGGTCTGGCCGAGTTTACGCTCAGCCGCCGCGACCCTGCCTACGTGGGTCGCTCCAAGGAGGTCGACGCCGTGGAGAAGCGCCGCGTTGCCGGTGAGTCCGCGGGCGATCTGTCCGCGCTCGATGCCGAGCTTGCCGGTGTGTTTGAGGCGTTGGCCGGCGCGGGTGTCACGGCCGATGCCAAGGCGACCGAGTACGGCTCTATGCTCTATGCCAAGAAGCCCGGCGACGGTTCCGCCCGCGAGCAGGCCGCGAGCTGCCAGCGCGTGATTGGCGGCCTGGCCAACATCGTCCACGAGTACGCCACCAAGCGCTATCGCTCCAACGTGATGAACTGGGGCATGGTGCCCTTCCAGATGGAGGCGGAGCCCAACTTTGAGGTGGGCGACTACGTCTTTGTGCCGGGTATCCGTGCCGCGCTCGATGGCGACCTGAAGAATATCGCTGCCTACGTGGTGCGTGCCGACGGTGCGGTTGAGCAGATTGAGCTCTACATTGCCGATATGACGGCAGAGGAGCGTGCCATCGTCAAGGCCGGCTGCCTGATCAACTACAACAAGTTCAAGGCCGCTGCCGAGTAACGCACTTAATTGTCCGCCCGGGGCTTACCCTTTCCCGCCCGCTCACGCGCTTCGCGAGGGTTGCGTTCGGGAAAGGGTAAGCCCTGGGCTACATTTCTGCGTTCTCGTTGGGTCTTGAGGGACGCCAATAAATAGACTTGCTTGATGCCGCCTCTGTTAATGGGGCGGCTTCTTTTTGTCGAAAACCACCACAAAGGGAACAGGCGCCTTTGTGGTGGTGGGGAACGAGCTCGATGTTGTTGTGATTGTTGAGCGGTATGTTAATGAGCGTCTCTACAGGATTTCATCTGGGCTGGCGGGCTTGGTTGTTTTGGGGATGCCGAGTTTGGATGACGCGAAATCGTCAACATTGTCCTTAATTCCGTCTTTGGTGTAGACAGTGACCATATAGGTGCTGTGTCCGAATTCACCCTTGTCGCGTGTTGCCCAGGCATCCCAGTAGGCGGCCCCGTTTCGCCCTTTGATTTTTCCGACACGGCGGAGTTCTGTTCGCTTTAATTTCCGGTTGCTATAGATGGTTCGACCGGCTTCCGCGGTGAGCCCGCACTGTCCAAGCAGCTTGTCGAGGACTTGGTTCATGTGGCGCTCATCGGTGTTTGGTGCGTAGTCGTAGGCGAGGGTGATGGAGTCGAGTGGCTGGTCGTCGATCAGATAGTTTAGCGCCTGAGGTTCAAGGCAGAAATAGGGGGAGCATCCGTCGACCTTGCCGAGCAACGGTAACTTGGACTGCCAACTTCCGGTGGGAATTGCATATTCGTAGAACACGCCACGGCAGACAAAGGAGAGCGAGGTGGCACGCGAGCCGGCGTCGATCATCCCGCAAAGATCGAAGGGCGAGGCGATACCAAAAGAAAAGGGCGTGATGACGATAAGGAAGAGCATCACGATGGGTATGGCGAAAATGGTAATGACGTTGCGACCGGTGGAATGAGACGGCTTCATATGCGCTCCTCGAGACAAAGATCTGTTGAGGATAGGCAGAAATGGATATGTTCAGAGAACAATTCAAGTTTAATCTCATGGCGCGAGATGGTCGACCGTTAGCGTCGAAAACCACCACAAAGGTGCCTGTCCCCTTTGTGGTGGTGAGGAGCGCGCGGCTTCTTTTGGTAATAGTGTTAGCTGGCGGTATCATTAGTGCAGGTGGCGAAGGTTTGCATTGTGGGGTGTTTTGCCGTGAGCCGTTTTGCCCGTATTGGATTGATTGTTTTGGCGCTTGCGATCACCGTGGTTGGCATGGGCGCTGTCGGCATGGCGTTTCTGCCTGCTGCGGTGACGGAGCCGGTGGTCAAGCCTGTGATTCAATCTGTCGAACTTCTGACCGGCGACGACAAGCCTGAGACCATTACCGTTGATTTTGATGAGCAACCGGCTGCGCTTGGCATTAGTAATTATCCACATATTCAGCTTGGGGCCATGCGCTATACCACGGATACAAGCCTGATCGATAGGACGTCCGAGCTACTCAAGGGCAAAACATTTAAGCGTTGGTACGGATATGCGTCCTATCGGGCAAAAGCGAACGACATGGTTGGCGGATGCCACTCTTCTATCGAGCTGGACACTGCAAACGGCGCAAAGTTATGTGATGTCTCGTACGATCCGGGCTACGAGGGCAATGAGGGTCCGGGCATCTACATCATGGACGGCGATGTTGCCTATGTCATGGAGGGCGACCAGACCGAGCTCAACGATTTTATGGGTCAGTGTATCCAAGATGCCTATAAACAGACCTGCTTGCCTGACCCGCAGACTGCACGCGATAGTGGGTCTGCCCGTACATGGCTGTTCGAGGATGAGATGCCCTGGACCGTCGAATCGGGAAGTACGGGTTCGGCGAAGGAGTAGAGACCGCGACCACCACAAAGGTGCCTGTCCTCTTTGTGGTGGTCGCGGTCTGTCTCGATCTGTAACATCTTGGCCGCTAAAAGTGGGCTTGGTGTTACAGATTTAGATTTTTGATCCGGGTGTTTTCTGTTCGTCTCGATTTGTAACAGATAGAGCTCTATTTGCCGAGTAGATGTTACAGATTGAGACAAACGGGTGCCGCTGAACAATTCGTCTCGATTTGTAACATCTGGAGCCAGAAACGGTCGATAGATGTTACAGATTGAGACGGTAGCGCACCTGTGCGGCGGCGGGCCGACATCTTTACCCCTATCTCTTAATCACTCAGAAAATCTTATATATAGAGACTTAGATTTGTGTATAAGATCGAGCAAAGCTGGCAACAATACTTCTCGAACAACGTGAAGCCGCCCCGTAGGGCGGCCACCCCAAGAGAGGTGATTCCATGAGAATCGATAAGCTAGCAATGACGTCGCGCGAGGCGCTGCAGACCGCCATGAGCACGGCTGCCGATGCGCAGGCCGGCGCGGTGGAGCCGATTCATCTGCTGTCTGCCCTGCTCGGTGCCGGCGAGCGCAATATCTCCGTGATCATCGAGCGCATCGGTGCCGACCCGGCTCAGCTCGCACGCTCCACACAGGATGCCATCGACCACGCGCCCAAGGTTTCGGGCGAGGGCCAGCAGATGGGCCTGTCCAACGAGCTCGTCCGCGTCATCGAAAAGGCCGAGAAGAAGGCCACCAAGATGGGCGACAGCTTTGTGGTGACTGAGCATCTGCTGATGGCGCTTGCCGAGGACAAGGGCGAGGCGGGCCGCGTGCTGCGCGACGCCGGCGTCACCAAGGAGCGCATCGAGCAGGTCTACGAGGAACTGCGTGGCGATGACCGCGTGACGTCTGCCGAGGACAAGACCCAGTTTGAGGCGCTGGAGCAGTACGGTCGCAACATCTGCGACCTCGCCCGCGCCGGCAAGCTCGACCCGGTCATCGGCCGTACCGACGAGATTCGCCGTACCATCCAGGTCCTGTCCCGCCGCACCAAGAACAACCCCGTGCTCATCGGTGAGCCGGGCGTCGGCAAGACGGCCATCGTCGAGGGCATCGCCCAGCGTATCGTGGCCGGCGACGTGCCGAGCACCCTGCGCGACCGCGACCTCATCGAGCTCGACATGAGCGCGCTGGTCGCCGGTGCCAAGTACCGTGGCGAGTTTGAGGACCGCTTAAAGGCCGTGCTCAAGGAAGTGCAAAAATCGGAAGGCAAGGTCATCCTGTTCATCGATGAGCTCCACACCATCGTGGGCGCGGGTGCCACCGAGGGCTCCATGGACGCCGGCAACATCCTGAAGCCGGCGCTCGCCCGTGGCGACCTGCATGCGATCGGCGCGACCACGCTTGACGAATACCGCAAGTACATCGAGAAGGACGCGGCGCTCGCCCGTCGTTTCCAGACCGTTATGGTGAGCGAGCCCACCGTCGAGGACACCATCTCGATCCTGCGTGGCCTCAAGGAGAAGTACGAGATCTTCCACGGCGTGCATATCACCGATAGCGCGCTCGTGGCCGCCGCTGACCTCTCCGACCGCTACATCGCCGACCGTTTCCTGCCCGACAAGGCCATCGACCTGGTCGATGAGGCGGCAAGCCGCCTGCGCATGGAGCTCGACAGCATGCCGGTCGAGATTGACGCCACCACGCGTCAGCTCACCCAGCTGCAGATCGAGGAACAGGCGCTCATGAAGGAGACCGACGACGCCTCCAAGGAGCGTCTGGAGGCCCTGCGCCAAGAGATTGCCGAGGTCCAGGAAAAACTCAACGTGCAAAAGGCTGGCTGGCTCAACCAAAAGAACGCCATCGACCACGTGCAGGAGCTCAAAGGACAGCTCGACGAGGCCAAGAGCGAAGAGGAGCGCGCGACGCGCAACGGCGACCTGGGCCGTGCGTCCGAGCTGCGCTACTCCGTGATTCCGGGCCTGCAGCAGCAGATTCAGGATTCCGAGGCCGCGCTCGAGGCACAAAAGCAGCAGGACGGCGAGGGCCTCAACGAACAGGTGACCTCCGATGAGATCGCCGAGGTCGTGAGTGCCTGGACCGGCGTGCCCGTGTCCAAGATGATGCAGGGCGAGCTCGACAAGCTCAAGGGCCTGGAGGGTGAGCTGCATAAGCGCGTCATCGGCCAGGACGAGGCCGTCTCCGCCGTCGCCGCAGCTGTGCGCCGCAGCCGTGCGGGCCTCTCCGATCCGGACAAGCCCATTGGCAGCTTCTTCTTCCTGGGCCCCACCGGCGTGGGTAAGACCGAGCTCGCCAAGGCTCTAGCCGAGTGCCTGTTCGATGACGAGCGCGCACTCGTGCGTATCGACATGTCCGAGTACATGGAGAAGTTCAGCGTCCAGCGTCTGATCGGTGCGCCCCCGGGATACGTGGGATACGACGAGGGCGGCCAGCTCACCGAGGCCGTGCGCCGTCGTCCGTATTCCGTGATCTTGCTCGACGAGATGGAGAAGGCTCACCCGGATGTCTTCAACGTGCTGCTGCAGGTGCTTGACGACGGCCGTCTGACCGACGGTCAGGGTCGCCAGGTATCCTTCAAGAACACGATCATCATCATGACGTCTAACGTGGGCTCCAAGGCTATCGCTGAGCTTTCCGGCAAGGACGAGGAGGAGATGCGCCATCAGGTCGACGCGGCCATGGCTCAGACCTTCCGCCCCGAGTTCCTCAACCGTATCGATGATATCGTGGTGTTCCATCCGCTTGGCATGGCGCAGATCGAGAAGATCGTCGACATCCAGCTCGCCGACGTCCGCGCGCGTCTGGCCAAGGAGCGCATGACGCTTGCCATCACCCCGGCGGCCAAGCAGATGCTCGCCGTGGGCGGCCTGGACCCGGTCTTTGGCGCCCGTCCGCTCAAGCGTCTGGTTCAGCGCGAGGTCGTGGATGCCATCGCCGCCGCTATCATCGACGGCACGGTGCGCGAGGGCGATCAGGTGACGGTCGATGCCGACAAGGACGGCGGCTTTACCGTCGTGTGCGACAACACGCCGGCGGCCACCTATGAGGTCCCCGACGCCGAATAGATTTATGGGACATGCCTTAAAATCTGCCAGCCGTCTCTAAACGCCAAGGGCGGCGGATCCAATTGGGTCCGCCGCCCTTTTTCGTGCGACAATCGATAATGTTGAACGGATGCGATGCAAGGAGCTATGCAGATGAAAGACGAGAACAAGACGAACGCACCGGCGGCTGAGATAGCGTCCGCCGCACCAAGGCCCGCGCCGAAACCGGCGCCCAAGCCGTGCGACCCCTGCATCCGTGCCGAGAACGAGGACGATGACGGCTACGATCCCTACAGCGATCGCCGCCCCGAGCGCGAGCCGCTGTTCGAAGCCGACCCCTGGCGCTAGTTGCATCAAGTAGCTAATTTGGCGATGATTTTCTGGGACGGGTAGTCAAAAAAGTCCCGTCCCAAATCGACTGTCCAGGGAGTCGCATTCGAGCTTGGTTGTCCTCTCAGCCACTCGGCATCCTTCGAGCAGTAATAGTGAAAAAACTTGCCTAAGTGTTAATCAAGTAAGACACAATCTTGCTCTTCAATTAATCAAGAATAGGTATAATTTTGATTAGCTAGAGAGCAAGATTGGAGAATTATGGCATTCAACGACTTGGTCGCCCGGAAAATAAAGGACTTTGAACAGCAGGGGGTTCCGCGGGTCTTTGAGCGAGACCTTGATCTAGGAAATCCACAGGAGCCAAAGCGCGACAACATCGTAAATGTGATTGTGGGGGCCCGCCGTTGTGGAAAGACGTATCGCCTGTATCAGGAGATGCGGCGGCTTCAGAGCCGGGGCGTCGAGCTTGACCGGATGCTTTACTTCAATTTTGAGGATGAGCGCTTGCGCCCGTATGAGCCATCGCTGCTGGCGGACGTGCTCGACACGTTCTATGCGCTGTATCCTGCTGCTCGAACCGAGGGCGCTTATATTTTCTTTGACGAGATCCAGGAAATTCCCGAATGGGGTGCGTTTCTGCGGCGTGTAGTCGATACGGAGAAAGCGACCGTCTATGTGACGGGATCTTCTTCTAAGATGCTGTCCTCAGAACTTAAGAGCGAGTTCAGGGGTCGTTCTCTTGTGCGAGAGCTTTTTCCATTGAGCTTTTCGGAATACGTTCGATATAAGACGGGGAACGTTCCCGAGCCAGATGTGACCTTTTCCCCGAGCGATGCGGCGCTGCTTCGACATCATCTGATCGGATATCTTGAACGAGGGGGATTCATCGCGACACTTGGGCAGACGCCCGCAGACGCGATTCAGCTGCTACAGGAATATGCTTCGCGAACGGTCGCCCTGGACGTCGTTGAACGCTACGACGTCAAGAACCCTCGCCTGGCATCGCTGTTCCTGACGCGGTGTATGGCATCTTCGGGACGAGAGCTGTCGGTGAACAAAGTGTATAACGAGTTCAAGAGCAGGCAGATACCCGTCAGTCGTAATTCGCTCAGCGACTTACTTGAGTATTATGAGGACGCCTACCTGTTGTTTTCTGTGCCGGAGTTCACGCGTTCACTGGCAAATAACATGCGGTCTGCGTCTAAGGTCTACGCTGTCGATCCTGCGATGTTTGGAGCATTCTCTCCCGCATCGGCATTGGACCAGGGCCAGAGGCTCGAGACCGCAGTGTTCAATGCGCTAAGAAGAAGGACTCCCGCGGTGAGGACCGGCTCGGTCTGCCGTCTGCTGATCAAAGAGAAGAGTAAAAGCCATGAGGTGGACTTTGTTGCTGGGGACGCACTTCTCATGCGGGCTTATAGCCTGATTCAGGTGAGCGCGGATATGGCAAGTGAGAAAACGCGCGAGCGCGAAATTGCCGCGCTTGATGCCTCGATGGCCCAGTTCGATCTTGGCGAGTCGGCAATCGTTACCATGGATGAACAGACCGATATTCCATGCGAGCACGGTGTGGTACACGTTATGCCCGCATGGAAGTGGCTCCTTGCCTAATCATCTATGGACCTGTGGGGTCAGGACCTCCTGGCTCCTTCATCACGGTTGGGGAGCACCTTGCTGTGCCCGGCTAGTCCTGGGCTTTGATGCTCGGCAGGAGAATCTGGGCGAGGTAGTCGGTCTCGAGTTTGGTCGCGGTGTCGGCTTTGCCGTCTTTGCCGACCAGTACGTTCTTGATCTGGCTATAGGTGTAGCGGTTGCCGGTCGTAAGCTCGACAAGCTCAATGGCCGTGTCCATGGGGTAGGTTGACACGGGGTTCTGCGTCCGTCCGTTGATGGTCTGGGGCACCACGTACGGATAGACGGGGCCGCTGGCGTAGACGGTATAACCGTTGCCTAGATTGGCCGCACCCAAAACCGCGTCGCCCTCATCGGGCGTAAAGCTCTCGCCGTCGCACACCGTGACAAGCGTCACAAGCGGCGTGCTCGTGTCGCCGGCAAGATAGATGCACAGCGTGCTGCCGTTTTGCCAAGTCGCGACTTTGCCGTACCACTCAACGGGAATATCGAGCTGATACAGGTCCGTTGCCTTATGTCGAGCATCGGCGTCGCGGGCCGCCTGCGCCTTGCGGGAGCTCACGGCGTTGGTTGCGGCGTCGCGTCGCGCGGTTGCCGCCTGCTGGAGTACCTTTGCGACCGCGGCGGAGCTCGCACCGCCTTCCTCGGCATACTTGGCGGCGGCATCGATCTGGTCGTCAGTTACCGTGTCGGCCGAAGGCACCTTGAGCTTAAAGGCGGCATGGGCACTTAAATCCTGTCCATCGCTCTTAACGGTGACCTGCGTCTTGGTGGTCGGGACGGTATAGATGGTGCCGTCGGCCGCGATAGGGGAGGCGGCGATGGAGAACGTGTAATCGCCGGGCAGCAGCTTAATGCCGCGGCCGTGCTCGTCAACATAGAGCGTTTCGCTCACGGAGGAGCCATCAGCGTCCTGACCGCTTACCTGTACGGGAATCTTGGAGCCGGTGGAACAGTCGAGGCCCGCGGCATGCACGCCAATCTGCACTGACATCATCGTGTGGGCATTGGCGGCGACAGCGGCAGCCTGCTCTTGCTGATATCCGTTCCAGGCAGCATAGCCTGCACCGCCGGCGACGAGCGCGACGGCCACGACACCGGCGACCATCAGATTGCGGCGCTTGGGCGACATCTTGCGATGGCGAACCTCGGCCTCGCGTGCCGAGGGAACGGACGGCAGGGGAATATCGCCCATGGCGATGGTCTCGTCCACGGCTGGTGCGGAACCCAGGCCAGGAAGCTCGCGGGTCAGCGAATCCTCGGCCGGCAAGCTGTCGAGCAAGACGGTTTCCTCGCCCGTGTCGGATTCGGGCTGGTTGCCGGCCTCGCTTTCGTCCTCTTCGGCTTCGTCAGGAGCGTCTTTGGCGTCGCTGCCTTCGTCCTCAGTGTCTTCGTGCACCTCGTCCTGCGCGTCGACGGCCGAATCGCTAAACGAGAGCTCGTCTAGCGCGATCCGGTCAAGGCTCTCCAGGGCTTCGGCACATGCTTCCGCATCCTGGGCCGCATCCTCGCGGCCATACGTCTCATCGCTCATATATCCCCCAATGCAATATCGGCTCAACACTGTACCCAAAAATGGAGCCATATAAAGCGCATACGAAATATAAGATCCGATTTAACCTGAGCGCATCGTTCGGCCGCATCCTCGCAACAGCAAAAAGCCCCCGGAAAGCGGACGAATCGCTTTCCGGGGGCATGCGATACGTTGCATTGCGCGGAGTCGGCCAGGCGGCTTCACATTCAAGCGCCGTTTGTGCCAGGCACGTTACTCAGCGTGCGCGTAATCAACCTTGGCGCGGCGAGCGGTAGCCTTCTCCCAATCGCTGGTGCCCTCAAAGACGTCCTGCTTGTAGGGATTGCGGCCGAGCTTCTTGGCGCGGTAGGCGATGTAGATGATCGCGGCGACGTTGGCGACCAGTGCGGCGATCGAGACCGCGGTGGCGGCGCCGGGGTCGAGCGTGGAGTGGGTCACAAAGATGGACTCCTCCTGGAAGTACGGGAACACCTGGGCAAACATGCACCAAATGGCCAGCGTAAAGGCGCGGTTCTGGATCCAGCCGCCCTTGTTCCAGATAAAGGCGGCGACGGTGGGCGCCAGCAGCAGCGCAAAGCCGCAGAACCAGGAATGGGTGGGCAGGCAGTTGTAGGTGTAGCAGAAGTTCCAGATATCGTAGGCGATGATGTAGACCCAGGTCATGTCGGGCCACAGCATGTCGGTCTGATCCTCGGAGGCGTAGACGCTCCACCAACCGGTCATGCAGAAGATGTTGATGATACCGGCGATGCCGTTGAACACGTTGTTCCAGCCGGCCAGCTGCGTAGCACCTTCGGAGGTGACCCAGGTGGACTCGCCCAGGACAAAGAAGTGATAGGCGCTCTCGAAGTCGGACACGACGGCGATCATGATGTTGATGGCGACGATCACAAACGGCCACGCGCGGAACCAATGCGCCTTGCCGATCTTTCCCCACTGGTACTTAATGGCAATGAAGCCCCAGCAACCGGCCAGCGCCGCGTATACCTTGGCGTAGTGGAACCAGCTGTTCTGGTACACATGGGTGGGGTTGGTGAGCGCCCACTCGGCACCCTGTGAGACGCCGATGGCGATGGCGACGCAGTAGATGGTCATGGCCAGCGGAGCCACGCCAAAGATGATTGCCGCGCCCAGCTTGGTGCGGCGGCCGACCTCGTTGAGCGCGATCAGGCCAATAAAGACCATGGCCCAGCCGGCCCAGTGGATAAGGGTATCGCTACCCCAAACATCGAACAGCATGCTGCTCTCCTTTCACACGCCCGCGGCCCCTCTTCTGATCGCGGGCAGTTTGGCCAAATGTCGTCAGTTCTGGGGCTTGCGCTCCGGATACTTGGCGGTATAGCCCTCGATGTGGAGTGTCGAGGCGATGATTTCCTTGACCGTCTCGTCGGGCACATCGGGGTGCGTGCGGATATACATCAACAACCCCATGATGAGGGTGTAGAACGTCTCGTAGACATGGTCGATGCGTAGCTCATGATGGGCGACAAAGTCCACCACGATGGTGTCGCAGATATACTGCGCCACGCGCTGGACCACGTTGTGCAAAAAGCCGCCGTAGAGCGCGCCGCTGCTTGAGGTGAGCGTACTCGGCAGCTCGTGGCCGCTGGCGACCAGGCGCTTAAAGAGCGGGGCGACGGTGTCGAGTGCGCCCTCGATATCACCGGCGATGCGGTTGGCATTCCACTGCTCGAGCTCGGAGATAAAGCCGTCGATCGCCTCGTCCATGACGGCGGTGACGGCGGCGTCCATATCGGCAAAGTAGTGGTAGAACAATGAACGCGTGCAGCCGGCTCGCTTGGTCACGGCCGATACCGATAGGTGGGACACGCCCAGCTCGGAGCTTACGGTGCGCACGGCATCGAGGATCTCGCGACGGCGTTCGTCGCCCGTCAGGCGCTTTGCCGCGCTATCGGATGCGGGAACGGCATCGACCACAGAGGTATCTGCTGTGTTGTTGCCCATGTTTTGCCGCCTTTCATCCTCTTTTGCCTGACCGTTCGCCTAACAGTCTTGAATATTGTTGACGGTTCGTCAATACTATTTTTGACACAATGTCAACTAATGGCGGGTGAACGGCATGGGGGCATGCCCGGCCTGCAAAAAAGAGGGGTGCCGCGGTCTCGCCGGGCTGTGGCAAGAGAAGGGACAACCATGATTCTCAACGGACCGGGGATTAGCTACACCGAGCCCGACATCGGTTCGGAGTTCGTGCCGCCGCTGCCGGAGCATCCGCGTGAGGCCATCGTCAAGCTGTGCGAGCACTGCACCAACCGTCTGCTGCATCGCGATGAGCTGCTGGGCTACGAGTACTGGTCGTTTGCCGAGGCCGCAACCGACGAGCAGGCCGAAGTGCTCTGCAAGATGAAGATGCGCCGTCCCTATACGCTGCCCGAGATGGTCAAGCTCACCGGCATGCCCGAAGCCGATATCGAGAAGATGCTCGACGACATGAGCTACACGGGTCTGCTCGAGTACAACTGGGAAAACCCCGAGCGCGCCAAGCAGTGGGTGCTGCCCATGCTGGTGCCGGGTTCCGCCGAGTTCCTCAACATGCGCGTGAGCCAGCTCGAGGAGCATCCGGTCTATGCCAAGTTCTTTGAGCAGGCGTCCAAGGGACCGCTGTCCAAGGCCACGCCGATGGTGCCGCCCGGTGGTGCCGGCATCGGCATGCATGTCATTCCGGTCGAGAAGGCTATCGATGCCGCGAGCACGTCGGTGCCGATCGAGCATATCGAGCATTGGCTCGACAAATACGATGGCAAATATGCCGCCAGCACCTGCAGCTGCCGCGCGAGCCGTCGCGTGATGGGCGAGGGCTGCGCCGACGACCCCGCCGACTGGTGCATTGCCGTGGGCGATATGGCCGACTATGTGGTCGAGACCGACCGCGGCCATTACGTGACGCGCGACGAGGTCTACGACATCCTGCGCCAGGCCGAGGACAACGGCTTTGTGCACCAGATCACCAATATCGACGGAGAGAACAAGATCTTCGCCATCTGCAACTGCAACGTCAACGTGTGCTACGCCCTGCGCACCTCGCAGCTGTTCAACACGCCCAACCTGTCGCGCTCGGCCTATGTCGCCAAGGTCGAGAAGGACAAGTGCGTAGCCTGCGGTCGCTGCGTTGAGGTGTGTCCGGCCGGCGCTGCCAAGCTGGGCCAGAAGCTCTGCAGCAAAAAGGCCGGCGGACAGGTGCCCGAGTATCCGCGCCAGGAGCTGCCCGACGCTACCAAGTGGGACCACACCAAGTGGTCGCCCAACTACCGCAACGACAACCGCATCGAGACGCATGAGTCCGGCACCGCGCCCTGCAAGACGGCTTGCCCCGCGCATGTCGCCGTTCAGGGCTATTTGAAGCTCGCGGCTCAGGGTCGCTATGACGAGGCGCTGGCGCTCATCAAGCGTGAGAACCCGCTGCCCGCCATCTGCGGCCGCGTGTGCAACCGCCGCTGCGAGGATGCCTGCACTCGCGGCCGTGTGGACGCCGCCGTGGCCATCGACGAGGTCAAGAAGTTCATCGCCCAGCGCGATCTGGATGCCGCGACCCGCTATGTCCCGCCCGTGGTGACGCCGACGCGCGCCGGCGGCTTCGATCAGAAGATCGCCATCATCGGCGCCGGTCCGGCCGGCCTGTCCTGCGCTTTCTACCTGGCCGAGAAGGGCTACAAGCCCGTCGTGTTCGAGAAAAACGAGCGCCCGGGCGGCATGCTCACCTACGGCATTCCCAGCTTTAAGCTGCAGAAGGACGTCATTGAGGCCGAGGTCGAAGTCATTCGCCTGATGGGTGCCGAGTTCCGCTATGGCGTGGAAGTCGGTCGAGACGTGACGCTCGACGAGCTGCGCGAGCAGGGCTTTAAGGCCTTCTACGTTGCCATTGGCTGCCAGGGCGGCCGCCTTGCCGGCATTCCGGGCGAGGATGCCGAGGACGTGACCGTGGCCGTCGACTTCCTTCGCGAGGTTAACAGCGGCAAGATTGATACCCTGTCCGGCCGCACCATTGTGGTGGGCGGCGGCAACGTGGCCATCGACGTTGCCCGCAACGCCTGCCGTCTGGGTTCCGAGCACGTTGAGATGTTCTGCCTGGAGAGCGAGGCCCAGATGCCCGCCAGCGAGGAGGAGCGTCGCGAGGCCGTTGAGGACGGCGCGCACATCAGCTGCGGCTGGGGCCCCAAGGAAATTCACCTGGACGAGGCCGGTCGTGTGTGCGGCATCACCTTCAAGCGCTGCACGCGTGTCTTTGACGACGAGGGCCGTTTTGCGCCCGAGTACGACGAGAACGATCTGCGCCGTGTCGATGCCGACCGTGTCGTCATGTCGATTGGCCAGTCCATTGTGTGGGGCGACCTGCTGGCTGGCTCCAAGGTGGAGCTCGGCCGCGGCCAGGGTGCCCTTGCCGATCCCCAGACCTACCAGACCGCCGAGCCAGACATCTTTGTGGGCGGCGACGTCTACACCGGCCCCAGCTTTGCCATCGACGCTATCGCCGCCGGCCACGAGGCCGCCGTGTCCATCCATCGCTTTGTGCAGCCGGGATCCACGCTCACCATCGGCCGCAATCAGCGCCGCTACACCGCGCTCGACCGCGACGACGTTGTGCTCGAGAGCTACGACAACGCGAGCCGCGAGGTTGCGCATGTGGACCGCGAACGCGAGAAGGCTGCGCCGTTTAGCGAGTATGTTGAGACCTTTACCGAGGAGCAGGTGCGCGCCGAGACCGCCCGCTGCCTGGGCTGCGGCGCCTCGATCGTCGACCCCAACAAGTGCATCGGCTGCGGCCTGTGCACCACCAAGTGCGCGTTCGACGCCATCCATCTGGATCGCGACCGTCCCGAGTGCTCCACGATGGTCAAATACGAGCAAAAGCTCCCGAGCCTGGGCAAGTATGCTTTGAAGCGCGCCATCAAGATTAAATTTGGTAGGAAATAAGTAGCCATAACGGGAACGGCGAAAGGATTAATAGTGCACGAGCTCGGGATTGTGTATCACATCATTCGTGATGTTGAGAACGTGGCGCGTGCCAATGGCGTGCGTCGCGTTTCGAGCGTGACGTTGCTGCTGGGCGAGGTCTCGGGCGTCGTTCCCGAGTTGCTGCTCGACGCTTGGCGCTGGGCGGCAGATAAAAAGCCCATCGCGCAGGGCGCGGAGCTTGTTGTGGAGCCCGTCGAGGCCGTGACGCATTGCGAGGCATGTGGCCGCGACTATGCGACGGTCGAGCACGGCAAGACCTGTCCCCATTGCGGTAGCGGCGAGACATACCTGCTGCAGGGCCAGGAGGTCATGATCAAGCAGATCGAGACCCCCGACGAGGACCCGGCAGACGCTGTCCCCGACGGCCCTTCCGACGTCCCCGACGCCGTCGACGCCGCCAACCCCCTCCACATCGCCTAGGATTCCCTATAAGTTGCGGTGAAATAGTTCCTAAATTCAGCCTTCTGGCTCTTAAACAAGAACTATTCCACCGCAACTATTTTGAGTGGTTTTGTTGAGCATAAGTCGTGCAAATAGTCAAGCCATGTCTGTTTAAACAAAATAGTGACAGTACGAGCACATTCGCATTTGCTTAATATCGATATTAATGAACAGCTTGCTTGTATCTATAAAATACATAGCTTGATGAGCGACGCTTTATCAGGCAATGAGCTGTAAACCGGCAACGTAATCAATTTGTAACAAATTTAGACGTTTAAACAAATAATCCAACCATTTGCGAATTTAGCTATAATTCCACAATCCAAACAGGTATACTCCTTTCATGTCATGTAGGAAATACGTAGACAAAAAGGAGGTTATGTGATGGTAAGTATTGTTCTTGCTAGCCACGGGGACTTGGCAGCTGGAATCAAGCAGACGGGCTCGATGGTCTTTGGCGATCAGCCGTCTGTTGCCGTGGTCTCGCTCGAGCCGAGCATGGGCCCCGACGACTTCCGTGCCAAGGTCGAGGAAGCAATCGCTTCCTTCGAAGACCAGGAGCAGGTGCTCTTCCTCGTTGATCTGTGGGGCGGCACGCCGTTCAACCAGATCAGCGGGCTCATCGAGGGCCACGATTCCTGGGCTATCGTCACCGGTGTCAACCTGCCTATGCTCATCGAGGCATATTCGCAGCGCTTTGACGCAAAGAACACTGCACATGCGATCGCAAAACATCTCGTGACTGAGGCTAAGGCTGGCGTGCGCGTCAAGCCCGAGTCTCTGGAGCCCGAGGAGAAGAAGCCGGCTGCGGCCGCCGCTGCTCCTGCAGGCGCCATCCCTCCGGGAACGGTCATTGGCGATGGGCACATCAAGATCGCCCACGTCCGTATCGACACCCGTCTGCTTCATGGTCAGGTGGCCACCACGTGGACCAAGCAGATCAACCCCAACCGCATCATCGTGGTTTCCGACGGCGTTGCTCACGACGAGCTCCGCAAGACCATGATCGAGCAGGCTGCCCCTCCGGGAGTCCATGCCAACGTCGTGCCCATCAAGAAGATGGCCGAGGTCGTCAAGGACACGCGCTTTGGTGACACCAAGGCCATGCTGCTCTTTGAGAATCCGCAGGATCTGCTCAAGGCCATCGAGGCCGGCGTCGACATCAAGGAAGTCAACATCGGTTCCATGGCTCACTCCAAGGGCAAGGTCGTCGTCACCAACGCCGTCGCTATGGGCGATGACGACGTCAAGACTCTCGAGGCCCTCAAGGCCAAGGGCGTCAAGTTCGAGGTCCGCAAGGTTCCTTCGGATTCCTCCGAGGATCTCGACGCCATGTTGAAGAAAGCTAAGGCCGAACTGGCCGCTCAAGCATAGTAAAGGAGGGTCCGATACATGTCTGCAATCACTATTCTGCTTGTTGCGATTGTCGCGTTGCTTGCCGGTATGGAAGGCATTCTGGATGAGTTCCAGTTCCATCAGCCGCTCGTGGCATGCACGCTTATCGGTCTCGTAACCGGTCACCTTCAGGAGGGCATCCTCCTGGGCGGTTCGCTCCAGATGATGGCCCTTGGCTGGGCTAACGTTGGCGCCGCTGTCGCGCCTGACGCCGCTCTGGCCTCGGTCGCTTCTTCGATCATCATGGTGCTCGCCCTCAACGGTGGCGCCACCGATTCGGCCAAGGCCGTTACCGCCGCCATCGCCGTCGCCGTCCCGCTGTCGGTCGCTGGTCTGTTCCTGACCATGATCTGCCGTACCATTGCTACCGCTATCGCTCACGCCATGGACGGTTGCGCCGAGAAGGGCGACTTCTCCGGCATCGAGCGCTGGCAGTATGCTGCCATCCTCATGCAGGGCCTTCGTATCGCCATCCCGGCAGTGCTTCTGTGCGTCATCCCGGCCGAGGCCGTTACCAACGCGCTTAACGCTATGCCCGACTGGCTGTCCGGCGGTATGGCTGTCGGCGGCGGCATGGTCGCTTCCGTCGGTTACGCCATGGTCATCAACATGATGGCCACCAAGGAGACCTGGCCGTTCTTCGTCCTCGGCTTTGTCCTTGCTGCCATCCCTCAGCTCACGCTGATCGCCCTTGGTCTCATCGGCATCTCCCTTGCCCTCATCTACCTTGGCCTTAAGGATCTGGCCAAGCAGGGTGGCGGCATGGGCGGTGGCTCCGGCGACCCGCTCGGCGACATTCTGAACGATTACGAGTAGGAGGGGAGTGATACATATGGCAGAGAACAAGATTCAGCTCACCAAGGCTGACCGCAAGAAGGTTTGCTTCCGTCATCAGTTCCTTCAGGGCTCGTGGAACTACGAGCGTATGCAGAACGGCGGCTGGTGCTTCGCAATGATCCCTGCGATCAAGAAGCTCTACACCAGCAAGGATGACCAGATTGCCGCTCTTAAGCGCCACCTGGAGTTCTATAACACCCACCCCTATGTTTCCGCCCCCGTCATTGGCGTTACCCTCGCCCTCGAGGAGGAGCGCGCCAATGGTGCTCCGATCGATGACGTCGCCATCCAGGGCGTTAAGGTCGGTATGATGGGCCCGCTCGCCGGCGTCGGTGACCCCGTCTTCTGGTTCACCCTTCGCCCGATTCTGGGCGCTCTGGGCGCTTCCCTGGCCCTGTCCGGCAGCATCGCCGGTCCGTTGCTGTTCTTCTTCGCGTGGAACATCATCCGTTACGCCTTCCTGTGGTACACGCAGGAGTTTGGCTACAAGGTCGGCTCCTCCATCGCCAAGGACCTCTCCGGTGGTCTGATGGGCAAGGTCACCGAGGGCGCTTCCATCCTGGGTATGTTCATCATCGGCGCCCTGGTCGAGCGCTGGGTGTCCATTTCCTTCACCCCGATCGTCTCCACGGTCAAGCAGTCTGCTGGCGCCTTTATCGACTGGGCTAGCCTGCCCTCCGGTTCCGAGGGTATCAAGGAAGCGCTGACGATGTATAACTCCGTCGGTGCTACCGCCCTTGATCAGATGAAGGTCACCACGCTTCAGGCCAACCTCGATCAGCTCATCCCCGGCCTTGCCGCCGTGTGCCTGACCCTGCTGGTCTGCAAGCTCCTCAAGAAGAAGGTCAGCCCGATCGTCATCATCCTGGCTCTCTTCGCCGTCGGCATCATCGGTCGCTTCTGCGGCTTCATGTAAGCACGTTTCGGCTTAAGACCGAGAATTGCTAGGCAAGGGCTTTTGAGCCATTGAAACGGACCGCACCCGGTGGGTACACTGGATGCGGTCCGATTGTTTTATTTGGAGGGCGAGGCGCGCATGGCGCAATCTCAGAACAGCACGGTCGATCTGGCAACGCCGGCAACCTGCCTGATGGGGCTTACCAGCCACGGTAACGTGATGGTGGGCAATAAGGCGTTTGAGTACTATAACGAGCGCAATCCCGAGGATTATATTCAAATCCCGTGGGACGAGATCGACTATATTGCCGCCGAGGTTTTGCGCGGCACCAAGAAGATCACGCGTTTTGCCATCTTCACCAAGGACAACGGTCACTTTACGTTTTCGACGCGCGACGACAAAGAGACGCTTCGTGCGGTCCGCAAGTACGTCGACGAGGATAAGCTCGTGCGTTCGCCCGACTTTATCGATGTGACGGCCAAGGGCGCCAAGAGCATCCCCTCCGTTATCAAAAACCTCTTCCACAAAGGCAACTAGTCATTAAAGAGCGCCCCCCCAAGTGGGACGCAGTTTCCCATGGGGCTCGATCGGGAAAGTGCATCCCAGTTCGAGCGCCGATTCCGGGATGTAGTTTCCGGAACGGGGTCGTTTGGGAAACTGTGTCCCGTTTCGAGCCGAAATTCTGGGACACAGATTCCAGCGAGGTCCCATTGGGAAAGTTTGACCCAGAATTTGCCTGGATAGTGGGACACACTTTCCGGAGGGCTGTTCCACCGCAACTTCGAAGAGTGGCTATACGCTGTATTACAACGGCGTAAATCTGCTACACTAGTACAACATGCCTCCGTAGCTCAGGGGATAGAGCACCGCTCTCCTAAAGCGGGTGTCGACGGTTCGAATCCGCCCGGGGGCACCAGGAAAATCGCAGGTCAGGAGTTATTTTTGCTTCTGACCTGTTCTGGTTTTGGGGTTAAGAACCGCTTCCGTTTGTAAATCTGGTAAGTAAATATTATGACTTCCCGAGTTTTCCACTGAAAACAGGAAATCACCATTTTGGGGATAAAAGTTTTCAACAGCTGTTAGTCGGTTCCATTTTGGTGACGCGCTTCCCTCTTTTGGGTAAAAAATATCACCATTTTGATGATTCGGCAGCTTTGAATTCTCTGATAAAAAGCCTGTTCAGAAGCTTGTTTCATACCCATTTTGGTGAAACCAATATATAGAGAAATAGATTAGAAAGAAATAGGGACGGCGATGCCGTCCCCTTCGCTCGCAAAGCTCGCTGCGCGGCCACGTACCGTGTCCTTGCCGCCGGCTACGCCGTCGATTGATACGCTCACTGCGTTCGCTGATGATGGACTAATCCTTTTTATCAGTGACACCAGTCATAAGTGCAGCAATTGATATGTTGAATCCATTGGCAATTTTAGAGAGGTTAGAAAGACTGACATTTCTTCGCCCGACTTCTATCGAGGCATAGTAAGACCTGTCCATGTCAATGCGGTTCGCAAATTGCTCTTGTGAGTAACCAGACTCTGATCTGAGTTTCTTTGCACCGTAGACCAAAGGATTGTTGTAGCGGCGAGATATCCATGACAAAAAGAGTCATGGATTGTTGTATTTATGCCAACGGACTATATAC
>CAJMHR010000016.1 GCA_905213265.1 uncultured Collinsella sp. | reverse complement strand
GCCGGAGCTAAAGCTCCGGCCTCGCTATCTTTTCCATTAGATTAAGTGAGCGATCAAGGAATCGCACTCCCCCTGCCGAGTTACCGCAGGGCCCGACCTGTTGTTACTTTTCAGAACATCCCGCAGGACGGAGGAAGCCCCGCAGCGCGCAGCGCGCAGCGGGGCTTCCGACATGTCCGAGGACGTTCTGAAAAGTAACAACAGGGCGGGCCCGGACGAAAACAACCGACTACAGGTCGATGTGCGATTCCTTGATCGGGAACGGCTCGGCGAAGTGGCACGCGCAGCAGTGGCCCGGGGCAACTTCCTTAAACTCAGGCAGCTTCTCGGAGCAGATGCCCTGCGCGATCGGGCAGCGCGTGTGGAAACGGCAGCCGGTCGGCGGATCCAGCGGTGACGGCGGATCGCCGGCGAGGATAATGCGCTTGCGGGTCTTCTGGATATCAGGATCGGGCACCGGCACGGCAGACAGAAGCGACTGCGTGTACGGATGGTGAGGCTCGCTGTAGAGCGTCTTCCAGTCCGAAACCTCGACCATCTTGCCCAGATACATAACGGCAACGCGATCAGAAATGTGCTGCACGACGGAGAGGTCGTGAGCAATGAAGAGATAAGCAGTACCGAACTTATCCTGAAGCTCCTTCAGCAGGTTCAAAACCTGGGCCTGAATGGAAACGTCAAGTGCAGAGACAGGCTCGTCACAGATGATCAGCTTGGGCTTCAGAGCGAACGCGCGGGCAATGCCGACACGCTGACGCTGACCGCCGGAGAACTCGTGCGGATAGCGGTTGATGTGCTCGGGGTTCAGACCGACGACGTCCAGCAGCTCGCGGACACGCTCAATACGCTCCTCCTTGGTGCCCACGCCGTGAATGGTCATGGGCTCGGAGACGATCTCGCCAATGGTCATACGAGGGTTCAGCGAAGCATAAGGATCCTGGAAGATAAACTGCATCTCGCGACGCATGTCCTTGATCTCGTGCTTGCTCATCTCGGCAACGTCTTTGCCCTGGAAAAACACTTTGCCTGCCGTCGGCTTGGTCAGGCGCATGATGGTGCGGCCCGTGGTGGACTTACCGCAACCAGACTCGCCGACCAGGCCAAAGGTCTCGCCCGGATAAATCTCGAACGAAATGTCATTCACAGCAGAGACGACACGCTTGGAGAAGCGCTTGGCAAACATGCCGGACTCAGCGGGAAACTCCTTAGAGAGGTGCTCGACCTTCAGCAGCGGAGTACGCTCGTTGGTATCTGCCATTACGCCTCGCCTCCCTTCTTGGAATCCTTGCGCGTACGGGACGTCTCAGGAGCGTTCTTGAGGAACTCGGGGTCACCGGAGTAGTGGCATGCAGAGTAATGACCAGACTCGGTGACAACGCGCTCGGGGCGCTGCTTGCGGCACTTATCGGTCGCATAGGGACAACGAGGCGAGAACACGCAGCCCTCGGGCAGGTTCATGAGCGAAGGCGGGTTGCCGTGAATCGGCGTAAGCGGCTTCTTCTCTTCGATGGCCTGCTCCGGGATGGAGCGGATAAGGCCCCAGGTGTAGGGGTGGCGGCTCTCGTAGAAGATTTCCTCAGCAGTACCGAACTCGACGGGACGGCCGGCGTACATAACCATGATCTTGTCGGCCATGTCGGCGACGACGCCCAGGTCATGGGTAATCATGATGATGGCGTTGCCGTTCTTCTCCTGCATTTCCTGCATGAGCTCGATAATCTGAGCCTGAATGGTAACGTCCAGAGCCGTCGTGGGCTCGTCGGCAATCAGAATATCGGGATCGCAGGCAAGAGCCATGGCAATCATGACTCGCTGACGCATACCGCCAGAGAACTGGTGCGGATACTCATTGACGCGCTTCTCGGGCTCGGGGATACCCACGAGGTCCAAAAGCTCGGTGGCACGCTTGAGCGCCTCCTGCTTGGAGTAGCCACGGTGCAGACGAAGGCCCTCGCCCACCTGCTTGCCGATCTTATAAACCGGGTTCAAGGAGGTCATAGGATCCTGGAAGATCATCGCGATATCGTTGCCGCGAATGTGCTGCATCTCTTCCTCGGTCATTTCGAGGATGGAGCGGCCGCGATAGCGAACGTCACCGCCCTCAATCTTTCCCGGAGGCATCGAGATAAGGCCCATGATGGTCATGGCGGTCACGGACTTACCGGAGCCGGATTCACCGACGACGCCCAGGGTCTCGCCGCGATCGAGCGTGTAGGAGACACCGTCGACAGCGCGAACGACGCCATCCTCGGTGTGGAAATACATCTTAAGGTCATCGACCTCGAGCAGATGCTGGCCCTCGGGAACCGGCTGGTCCTTCAGGTCCACATAGTTCTTGTTCTTCTTCATCCTTATGCGTCCTTCATCTTGACGTCGAGGGCGTCGCGCAGACCGTCACCCAGCAGGGTGAAGGCGAGCACCGTCGAGAGAATTGCCAGACCGGGCATGATCATCATCCAGGGAGCAGTCAGAAGATACTGCTGACCATCCTGAATCATGGAGCCCCACGAAGGCGTAGGCGGAATAACGCCCATGCCGAGGAAGGACAGAGCGGACTCGGTCAGAATGGCGCCACCAATGTTCATGGTCGCGTAGACCACGATGGAGGCGACGGAGTTCGGGAAGATGTGACGCACGACGATACGAGCATCAGATGCACCCATCGCGCGCGCAGCATCAACATAGTCGTTTTCCTTGACGGTCAAGATCGCAGAGCGGAAGACGCGCGCAATCGAAGGCCAGCCGAGAATACCGATGGCGATAAAGACGTTCTGAAGACCACGGCCGATAACGGCGATCATGGCGACAACGAACAGCACGTACGGGAACGCCAGGAAGATGTCCGCACAGCGCATGATGATCGTATCCCAAATGCCGCCGTAGAAACCGGCCAGAGCACCCATGACCAGACCAATTAGCGTGGAGATCGCGGTGGCCATAATTCCGACGGACAGCGAAACGCGCGCACCGTAGATAACGCGGACGAGAATGTCACGACCAAGGGCGTCGGTGCCAAACGGGTGCTCTGCACACGGAGCCAACAGCGACGTCTCGGCCATAGTGGTCGAGTCGGAAGCCGTCGGGGAACCGAGCCAGGGCTTAGCCCACAGATCTGCGGTCAGGGCAACCACAACGACGATGATGATCCAGCAGACACCGATAACGGCGAGCTTGTTCTTACGAAGACGCTTAAAAGCGTCGCCCCACAGCGTGCGGGACTTGGCGGGAGCAGATGCGACCTTGGTGGCGGTAGCCTGCTCCTGAGACTGAGAATCAGTTTCCTGCATGAGACGTACCTCCCTTAGGCCTTATCCGACGGACCGCCAAGGCGGATGCGCGGGTCGAGGAATGCATAGCTAATGTCGACGAGCAGGTTGATCACCATGACGACGACGACGATGAGCGTAACGCCGCCCATAACGATGGGCCAGTCACGCATGCTAATGGCGCGATAGACCTCATAGCCGATACCGGGCCAGTTAAAGACCGTCTCGGTCAGGATGGCGCCCGAAAGCATGCCACCAAAGTCGACACCAATATAGGTAACGACGGGGATGAGTGCATTCTTAAGCGCATGCTTGATGATGATCGCACGATTGGAGAGACCCTTGGCCTTTGCCGTACGGATGTAATCCTGATTCATGACGTCAAGCAGCTGCGAGCGCATAATGCGGGCAGCATAAGCGGTCGAAACCGAAGCCAGCGTAATGGTCGGAAGCACATAGTGCATCCAATCCTGATACTGAGAGCTGGAACCGCCGGCACCCGAGATCGGCATGGAGAATGCACCGCCCGTGGCGTCCTTGAGGATGACGCCAAAGAA
Source organism: uncultured Collinsella sp. (assembly GCA_905213265.1). Taxonomy (GTDB): domain Bacteria; phylum Actinomycetota; class Coriobacteriia; order Coriobacteriales; family Coriobacteriaceae; genus Collinsella. The sequence goes on along the minus strand of CAJMHR010000016.1, from coordinate 41,228 downwards.
CAGCTGCAGCAACATACCGAGCCAGAAGGCCGGGACCGCAACGAGGATCGACGTGGTGAGCGTTACCAAAATATCCCAGAAGGAATAACGCTTTACCGCCGAAATGATACCCGCACCGATACCCATGATTGCCTCGAGCACGATGGCGCACGCGGCGAGTTTGACCGTATACGGATACTTCTGGGCAAAGATTTCCGTAACCGGCAGCTTGCGCTGATACGAATTGCCCAGATCGCCATGAAGCAGGCCGTTCATGTAATACAAGTAACGGTCCACGAGCGACGTTTGAACGGGGTCGCCGTTCTCGTCAAGGATCGCGTTGCCGTCCTCGTCCGACTGGACCAGGTGATAGCGGACGCGAAGCTGAAGCTCCACCTCGGGGGACAGAGCCTTGTCTCCACCGATCAGCTTGATCGGATCTCCCGGCACGATATTCTGGAGGGCGAACAGAATCAGCGTAACGCCCAAAAACACCGGGATGAACTGAAGCACACGTTTAACGATGTACTTACCCATACCACTCCCCTATCTAGGGATTAACCTAAATGGGATGCCGATCGCCAGACCGGCATCCCAAAATTACCATCAGCCAGTTTACCCCAGGTTAGGGAGAACTGTATGTTTCCCATGAGGTCTACGTAAATACTTGACCCTCACGGAAGCTGCAAACTCTTAGGCGAGCTCAGCGGTACCCAGATCGGCGTGCTTCTGCGGATCGACATAGAGGTGCTTAATGCGATCGGAGCCGGCGATGGTGTGCGTGTAGAACATAATCGGGATGACCGGGCAGTCGGCAGCGACCATTGCGTCGGCCTCCTGCATCTTAGCGACGCGCTCCTCGTCGTCAACAATAGTACGAGCCTCGTCGACCTTGGCGTCGAACTCGGGGTTGTTGTAACCGGAGCGGTTGTCGCCACCGAGGGAGTCGGAGTGGAACAGCGGATACAGGAAGTTGTCCATGATCGGGTAGTCGGCAATCCAACCCAGACGACCGAACTGATAGTTAAAGTTCTGATACTGCTCGAGCAGGGCAGACCACTCAGGGGTATCGGAGACAGCGGTAACGCCAACCTTGGCGAGGTCACCGATGATGGACTCCATGATCTCCTTGTGACCGCCGTCCTGGTTGTAGGACAGGGTCACGCTAATGCCACGATCGCCGTTAGCGCCAGCGGGAGCAACCTTGTCGAGGTACTCGTTAGCCTTGTCGACATCGTAGGCGCAGAACTCCCATGCGCCCTCCTTGTAGCCATCGATGCCCGGAGGAACAATGCCGTCGGCAGGGGTACGGGTACCCTTGAAGATGGTCTTGCAGATGGCCTCACGGTTAATGGCCAGGGAGATGCCCCTACGCAGGTCGGCGTTGTTGAACGGCTCGGCCGTGGTGTTGCAGGTCAGATAGTACGTGGAAGGCTCGGCGCCGAGCAGCATGCGCTCGCCGTCACCCATGGTGTAGCCGTCCTTGGACACGCCGCGATCCTTCTTGGCGGCATCGATCTGAGCGACGGGAACGTCGCAGACATCGAGGTTACCGGCCTGGAACTCCTTGTAAGCGGTCTCCATGTCCTTGATGACCTGGAAGTGGATGCCATCGATCTTGGCCTTGTCGCCATAGTAATCGTCGAACTTCTTGACGTTGATCTCCTGGCCATCCTCCCACTTGCCGTCCATCATGAACGGGCCGTTACCGACCGGGGCAAGATAGAAGCTCTTGACATCGGACTCGGCGCACTCGGGAACCGGGGCCAGAGCCGGATGAGAGGCGACGAAGGGGAAGTCAGCGTAAGCGGAAGACAGCTTGACGACGAGGGTCTCATCGTCGGGGCAGGTAACACCGCTGAGCTCGGTAGCGTTACCGGCAAGCAGATCGTCATAGCCCTCGACCATGGAGAGGTGATAGGAGACCTCGGAAGGGCCGTACTCGGTAGCGACAGCCGACTTGGTGTTGACCAGACGCTCCCAACCGAGCTTGAAGGACTTGGAGGTAACGTCGTCACCGTTGTGGAACTTGGCCTTCTTGATCTTGAAGGTAAACTCGGTGGCGTCGTCGTTGGACTCAAAGGACTCGCAAGCCAGCGGAACGATCTCGCCCTTCTCGGCGTCGTAAGAGGTCAGAGCGTCAAAGAGCTGGTACTCGACCTGAGTGCCCTGGTCCTCCTGGACGTTGTAGGGGTCGATGCAGACCGGGTTGTTGATGTAGAAGTTCAGCGTCGAACCGGACTCAGAACCGGAAGCGTCGCCGCCCTTCTTGCCGCATGCGGCAAGAAAAGCCATGGAGCTCGCAGCAAGGGTACCGCCAACGAAGGCGCGACGACCCATAACGGGCTGGTGGAACATAGAATCAGCCATGCCATCCTCCTTATGAGATAGGACAAAGAAATGTTCAGTCGGACACATGTCGAGACAATCCGATCCGAACCATTAAAACGCCGCCCGTTGCTATGGCTGGTTATGCACAACGGACCAACGTTTTGCAATACAGTAGCGCATTTTATACACAATTTGGGGCTAATTCCGGTTAACGGTCGAGAATTTCTTTAGTTGGGCGAAGTATGTGGGGATATTTTGACTCTGTTACAAATATGTAAACAAAAAGGGTCCCGCACTTACGGGACCCTTTTTGAATATTTATGCGGCTCGTGCTTAGTAGCCGACGATGCCCTGCGGGAAGAAGAACATGCACAGCACGACGCACACGGCAAACACGACAGCCATGATGACGGTCAGGCGGTCGAGGTTCTGCTCCATGACGCCCGTGGCAGAGCTGGAGTTATACAGCGAGCTAGCGATCATATCCGAAACGCCGGTGCCCTTACCGGAATGCATCAGGACGAGAATCGTCAGCGCCACGGCAGAGACAGCCCAAACGACAAACAGAAGAATCTGGAACGGACCCATAGATAAGCTCCTTAATAGAACAGTTTAAACTCCAGTACTGTACCACAATCCCCCGCTCTCCCCTACCTGCCACTCAAGGACGGGGTGGAAATGGCAGAAATACCAAAAAGGGGGTTGTCCGGTTGTGGACAACCCCCTTACTAGAAAACGGTATTTGTTTTCTATTAGGCCTCGGTGGCGAGCACGCGGCCCGTCATCTCGGCGGAAGGCTCAATACCAGCCATGGTGAGCATGGTCGGAGCGATATCGGAAAGACGGCCGTCCTCGATACCGGTGAGCTTGGCCTTCTCATCAACGATGATGAACGGCACACGGTTGGTGGTGTGAGCCGTGAACGGATGCTTGGAACCGTCGGAAGCAACGTCAAACATGTGGTCGGCGTTGCCGTGGTCGGCGGTGATCAGCGCAAAGCCGCCCTTGGCGAGAATCGCCGGGACAACCTTGGACAGGGCATCGTCAACAGCCTCGACGGCCTTAACGGCGGCGTCGAAGACACCGGTGTGACCAACCATGTCGCAGTTCGCGAAGTTCACGATGTAGAAATCAGCGCGATCCTCGTTGATGGCGGCGACAAGCTTCTCGGTAACCTCGGGAGCACTCATCTCGGGCTGCAGATCGTAGGTAGCGACCTTGGGGGAAGCAACGAGCACGCGCTCCTCGCCCTCCTTGGGCTCCTCGATGCCGCCGTTGAGGAAGAACGTCACGTGGGCGTACTTCTCGGTCTCGGCGGTGTGCAGCTGCTTCAGGCCGTTGGCGGCGATAACGTCGGCCAGGACGTTCTCGGGGAACGTCTTGGGGAAGGCGACCTCGACGTCAAACGTCGGATCGTACTCGGTCATCGTCACAAAGTGCGAAAGCTTGATCTGCTCGCGCTCAAAGCCGTCGAACTCCTTGTCCGTGAACACGCGGGTCATCTGACGAGCGCGGTCGGGACGGAAGTTGAAGAAGATGGCCGCGTCGCCCTCGTGGATGCCCTCGTTGTGGGCAGCGAAGGGCTCGACGAACTCGTCGCCGCGCGGATCCTTCTCGTAGTAGGCCTTGATACCGGCAACAGGGTCGACATCGGCATCGGACGCGTTGACCATGACGTCGTAGGCGCGCTGGATGCGCTCCCAACGATTATCGCGGTCCATGGCCCAATAACGGCCCGAGACGGTGGCAACGCGAGCGTCGCAACCGGTCTCCTCGGAGATCTTAGCCAGGAAGGCGCAGAACTCACTCATGTAGCCAGCGCCGGACTGCGGGTCAACGTCGCGGCCATCCATGAAGGCGTGGACGCGAACGGTCTTGACACCGTGCTCGGCAGCCATCTTGACCAGGGCCTCGACGTGGTTCATGTGGGAGTGAACGCCGCCAGGGCTCATAAGGCCCATGAGGTGAAGAGTCTTGCCGTCAGCCTTGACGTCGTCCATAGCCTTGACGAAGACCTCGTTCTTGGCGATGGAGCCGTCCTTAATGGCATTGTTGATGCGCGAAAGCTCCTGGAACACGATGCGGCCGGCACCGATGTTGAGGTGACCCACCTCGGAGTTGCCCATCTGGCCATCGGGAAGACCCACGTCCTCGCCCGAAGCGCCGAGCGTGGTGTGGGGGTACTTCTCATACAGGCTGTCAAGGAAGGGCGTCTTGGCAGCGGCGACGGCGTTCTCACCATCGGCCGGAGCAAGGCCGCAGCCATCCATGATAATCAGGAGTGCAGGAAGATGACGCTGTGCCATATGTCCTACTCGCCTGCCTTGACGACCATAGAGGCGAAGTCGGCAGCCTTGAGCGAAGCGCCGCCCACGAGGGCGCCGTCAACGTCGGGCTTGGCGACGAGCTCGGCAATGTTGCCGGGCTTAGCGGAACCACCGTACAGGACGCGGATGCCGTTAGCGAGCTCCTCGCCGAACATCTCCTTGAGGGTCTCACGGATAGCGCCGCAGACCTCCTGAGCGTCCTCGGCGGTAGCGGTCTTGCCGGTGCCGATGGCCCAGATGGGCTCGTAGGCGACGACGACCTGCTTGGGGCAGGTGATCTCAAGACCAGCAAGGCCAGCCTTGACCTGGTTCACGACGTGCTCGACATAGGTGCCGGCCTCGCGGACCTCGAGGGACTCGCCGCAGCAGAAGACGGGAACAAGACCGGCGGCAACGAGGGCCTTGGCCTTCTTGTTCTGATCCTCGTCGGTCTCGTGGAAGTAATCACGACGCTCGGAGTGACCGATGATGCAGTAGGTGCAGCCAGCGGACTTGAGCATGTCGCAAGAGGACTCACCGGTGAAGGCACCCTTGGCCTCCCAGTACACGTTCTGTGCACCGAGGGCGATGGGGGCAGCCTGAATGCGGTCATGAACCGTGGTGATGTCGATGGTCGGAGGGCAGACGAGCACCTCGACGCCAGCCGGAACCTCGGGCAGAGCCTGAGCCAGCTCGTCGGCGAGCTTGGCGGCCTCGGCGACGTCGTTGTTCATCTTCCAGTTACCAGCGATAAGAAGGGTGCGATTAGGCATCGAGAAGCGCCTCCACTCCGGGCAGGGCCTTACCCTCGACGAGCTCCATGGAAGCGCCACCACCGGTGGAGATCCAGCTCATCTTGTCGGCCAGGTTGAACTTGTTGACAGCTGCGACGGAGTCGCCACCGCCGATAATCGAGGTGCAATCGGCCTCGGCGACAGCCTCGGCGATAGCCTGGGTGCCGTGAGCGAAGTTGTCGAACTCGAAGACGCCCATGGGGCCGTTCCAGAACACGGTCTTGGCGCCCTTGACAGCCTCGGCGTAGAGCTCCTCGGTCTTAGGACCGATGTCCATGCCCTCACGATCGTCGGGGATAGCGTCGGAAGCGACAACCTCGGGGACAGCGTCCTCGCCAAAGTGATCGGCAACGCGGTTGTCGATGGGAAGCAGGATCTTGACGCCCTTCTCCTCGGCCTTCTTGAGCATCTCGCCGGCGCGCTCGACCCAGTCCTCTTCCTTGAGGGACTGACCGACGGACAGGCCCTGAGCCAGGAAGAAGGTGTAGGCCATGCCGCCACCGATGATCAGGGTGTCAGCGGAGTCGATGAGGTGATCGAGAACGCCGATCTTGGAGGAAACCTTGGAACCGCCGACGATGGCGACGAAGGGGCGCTCGGGCTCGGCGAAGATGCCGGTCAGCGTGTCGACCTCCTTCTCGAGCAGGAAGCCAGCGACGGCAGGCAGGTAAGCGGCGGGGCCCACGACGGAACCCTGGGCGCGGTGAGCGGTGCCGAAGGCATCGAGAACGAAGACGTCACCATAGGAAGCGAGCTTCTTGGCGATCTCGGGATCGTTCTTCTTCTCACGCTTATCGAAGCGGACGTTCTCGAGAACGAGAACCTTGCCCGGCTCGACGGCGGCGACAGCCTCGGCAGCCTTCTCGCCGTAGGTGTCGGCGACAAAGGCAACGTCGAGACCAGAGAGCTCAGCGAGCTTCTTGGCGACGGGCTCGAGGGACAGCTCGGGCTGGAAGCCGGTGCCCTCGGGACGGCCGAGGTGGCTCATGAGGATGACGCGAGCGTTGTGCTCAACGAGATAGTTGATGGTGGGCAGGGCAGCCTTGATACGGGTGGTGTCGCCAACGACGCCATCCTTGATAGGCACGTTGAAGTCAACGCGGACGAGAACGCGCTTGCCGTCGACATCGATGTCGCGGACGGTCTTCTTGGTAAAGGCCATGTTTGCTTCTACCTTTCGTACGTGTCTGCCTCCCATTACGGCAGACGATTTCCTATAAAAAGGGCGCGACCCTAGGGTGTAAGCCCTATGAGGCCGCGCCCTTCTTTAGACGCTCAACGAGCTATTCGCTAAAAGCTAAATTAAGCAACGAACTTCTCGAAGTACTTGATGGTGCGGACCATCTGAGAGGTGTAAGAGTTCTCGTTGTCGTACCAAGAGGTAACCTGAACGAGGGTCTGGCCGTTGCCGAGGTCAGAGCACATGGTCTGAGTGGCGTCGAAGATGGAGCCGTGGGTCTCGCCGATGATGTCGGTGGAGACGATGTCGTCCTCGTTGTAACCGAAGGTCTCGGAGATGGTGGCAGCGTAGGCCTTCATAGCGGCGTTGACCTCGTCGACGGTGACCTTCTTGTCAACGACAGCGTAGAGGTTGGTGATGGAGCCGGTCGGCGTCGGGACGCGCTGGGCGGCACCGATGAGCTTACCGTTGAGCTCGGGGAGAACCAGGCCGATAGCCTTGGCAGCACCGGTGGTGTTGGGGACGATGTTGACGGCGCAGGCGCGGCTACGACGCTTGTTGCCCTTGCGCTGCGGGCCGTCGAGCGGCATCTGGTCGCCGGTCCAGGCGTGAATGGTGGTCATGATGCCGGACACGATGGGAGCGAAGTCGTTCAGACCCTTGGCCATCGGGGCGAGGCAGTTGGTGGTGCAGGAAGCAGCGGAGATGATGTTGTCCTCAGCGGTCAGCGTCTCATGGTTGACGTTGTACACGATGGTGGGCAGATCGCTGCCGGCCGGAGCGGAGATGACGACCTTCTTGGCGCCAGCGTTGATGTGGGCCTGAGCCTTAGCCTTGCTGGTGTAGAAGCCGGTGCACTCGAGAACGACGTCGACGTCGAGGTCGCCCCAAGGCAGGTTGTTGGCGTCGGCCTCCTTGTAGATCTTAATCTCCTTGCCGTCAACGGTGATGGAATCCTCGCCAGCAACGACCTCGTGATCGCGAGCGTAGTTGCCCTGCGTGGAGTCGTACTTCAGCAGGTAAGCGAGCATATCGGGAGAGGTGAGGTCGTTGATAGCGACGATCTCGGAGCCCTCATGACCGAACATCTGACGGAAAGCCAGACGACCGATGCGACCGAAGCCGTTAATAGCAACCTTTACTGCCATTGTGTCTCCTTTCGTAAGGCCCCCGCGAGCTACAGCGCCCGCCGTTGAGGCCCACAAACTAACCACTCGCCTAATATACCTTTTTTTTGACTTGAATTTCACGAGAATGCTCGAAATTGAAAATCAAATTTACGTTAAAACGTTTTAAAGAGTAAAACAGCAGTTCAATCCCTATATAAGCAGTTTCGCTCAACTACCTGTTTGCTTCAATGAGCTTTTCAAGCCTCAAAACGCGATGGTACAGGGCAGACTTCGACAAGGGAGGGTCAGCCATCTCGCCCAGATCGCGCAGCGACAGATCGGGATAGCGCTCGCGCAGGTCGCAAAAGACTGCCAAGGCGTCCGGAAGCGTGTCGCGCAAACCCCGCTGCTCGAGCTCATCGATCAACGCAAGCTGATGCTGGGCGGCACCCGCACTTCTGGTCTGATTGGCCAGTTCGGCGTTCACGCGACGGTTCACATCGTTCTTAACCAACTTGACCGCGCGCGCCTCCTCAATCTCGGCAACGCTGCGCTTGGCACCGACCAGCTTTAGGAGCTGCTCGATCTCCTCGGCGCTCTTAATGTACACGGCATATGACCCCCGCCGTGCATTAACACGAGCATGGACCCCAATCTGCTCCAACAGATCGCAAAGCCCCTTGGCATATTGCTCTCCCTGCACCGCGATCTCCAAATGAAAATCGCCGCGTGGATCGGCCACGAAGCCGCCCGCGATGAGCGCGCCGCGGATATAGGCAAGCCTGCAGCAGGGACGGGCAACGATATGCCGGGGCACGCCGGCGACAAGTCCTCCCCTGCGGTCGAGGATGCCCAGCAGCACCAGAGCCTTATCCAGGTCTGGCTGATCAGGCAAGGTGATGAGGTAGTTTCGAACCTTATGCAAGACAGATTTGCGGACGGTGAACTCCGTTTTGAGCTTAAGGATACGATGCGTCAGCGTGATCATCGTGCGCGCGACGGCTCCCGTCTCAGTCGCAACCGTCAAACGATACCGCCCAGAGCCGGCCAGCGAAAGTGTACCGCTCACACGCGTCAGGGCGGCAAGCGTCGACAAATCGCAGTATTCGCATTCGGGTTCGCAGCGCGCGAGCTCGTCACGCACCTCGGCGGTAAACGACATGCAGGCCTATGCTTTCGTGTTGGCGCGCGACAGGTCGCGGTGGGAAATGCTCACGTGATATTGGGCACCTTCCAAATAACGTGCCGTGGCCTCGGCGATGGCAACGCTGCGGTGTTGACCGCCCGTGCAGCCGATGGCAATAGAAAGCTGTGGCTTGCCCTCCGCGATATAGCCGGGCATGACCGTATCGAGCAGCTGCGTCCAAGCTTTCCAGAACTCCTGGGTCTTGGGATGGTCCAGAACAAAGTCGGAGACCTTCTTATCGAGACCGGTCATGGTGCGCATCTCGGGATCGTAGAACGGATTGGGCAGGAAGCGAACGTCGATCATAATGTCCGCCTCAACGGGCATACCGTGCTTAAAGCCAAACGAGAACACGTGAACGTCCATGAGCTGCTGGTCGGACAACTCGGAGAACGCCATGCGCAATTTGTTGCGCAGGGCAGAGGTGCGCAGGCGGCTCGTGTCGATAATCATATCGGCTCGGTCGCGCACGCCCTGCAGCTGCAGGCGCTCGCGCTGAATGGCATCGGCCGTAGTCTCCCCCGGCTTGGCAATGGGATGGCGGCGGCGGTTTTCGCTATAGCGACGGATCAGCACCTCGTCAGAGGCCTCGAGAAACACGATGTCACAGCTCATCTCGCGCTCCTCGAGTGCGGCAACGGCATCGAGCAGCTCATCGAACAAGCCCTGGCTGCGCAGGTCACAGGTGACGGCGAGATGCCTGCCCACGCCCGTATTGATGCCGACGAGCTCGGCAAGCTGGGCGATGAGACGCGGAGGCAGGTTATCAATGCAAAAATAGCCCATGTCCTCGAACACGTGCATGGCCTGTGTGCGGCCCGATCCGGACATTCCGGTGATGATGACGATATCGGGGATGCGCTCCGAGCGCTCCGCCGCATCCATGGCATCTCCCTTTTGCATGTGCTGCCTCCCGAAAACAAGCGCGGGACCCAGCAACCCGGATCCCGCGCGGTCAATTGCCTATATTGAGTATACCGCCCCGAGCGGATACGAGGTCTGTCTTACGCCTCAAGCGCAGCCTTGAACCAACTTGTAATACTCGTGGGGTGCGTGATGGCGGTGCCGACGACAACGGCCCAGGCGCCAGCATCGATCGCGGCGCGAGCCTCCTCGGGCGTATGCACGCGACCCTCACAAATGATGGGAAGGCCGGGGAATTCCTCAGTCGCCTGACGCAGGAGCGGCAGGTCGGGGCCATCGGCCATGGTGCAATCGATGGCGGCGACGCCGTGAGAAAGCGTGGTGGATACCAGGTCAAAGCCCATATCAACAGCACGGCGAATGTCCTCGATGGTGGCACAATCCGCCATCAGGAGCACACCCTCCTCGTGCAGCGGGCGGAAGGTATCCTCGACCGTCTTGCCATCGGGGCGCGGACGATCGGTGGCGTCGATCGCCACGATATCGGCACCGGCAGCAACGCAGGCGCGAGCGTGACGCAGCGTCGGCGTGATGTAAACGCCCTCGTGCCCATCCTTCCACAGGCCGATGACGGGAACCTCACAGCGACCCTTAATGGCGGCAATGTCGGCAAGGCCCTGGCAGCGAATGGCGGCAGCGCCGCCGAGCTCGCAAGCGCGAGACATTTGAGCCATGGTCTCGGGCGTACGAAGCGGCTCGCCCATATACGCCTGAACGCTCACGACGAGCTTGCCCTTCAGGGATTGAATCAAAGGATCGACGGTCATAAGGCTGCAACCTTTCTCAGAACAGCCTCCCGAGGCGTGTTGTCTCGGGAGGCTCCTACAGCAGATACGTTTACTTTAACGAGGCAAGAAGATGCTCAGCGGCACCGATGAGCGGAGCATCGCCCTCCAGAGAACCGATGAGGATCGGCGTGTCCTGAAGCGGATCGAGCGCCTGGCTGGCATAGCCTTCGTGCACCGAATCCTTCCACGTCTGCGAACGCCAATCGGGACCTTGGTGAATCACGCCGCCCGAAAGCACGATGACCTCAGGGTCCAGGATGTTAGCGAGCGAGCCCAAGCTGGCGCCCAGCGCAAAGCCGGCGTCATGGATGACCTCGGTCGCCTTTGCGTCGCCCGCACGGCACAGGTCGTTCACATCGCGACCGACCGAAGGACGGCTGGGGTCGACGCGGCCAAAACGCTCATCGTACATTCGACCAATGGAAGTGCCCGAAGCAACCGACTCCAGATGGCCGGAACGCCCGCAGGCGCAGGGAATGCCGGCGGCAGCCGAGCACTCGATGTGGCCCATATGGCCAGCAGCACCATGGAAGCCCTGCATCACGCGGCCGTTCTCGACATATGCGCCGCCGATGCCCGTACCGATGCCAAGACACAAGACGGAGAACTTGCCCTTGCCGACGCCCCAGTGGGCCTCGCCCAGAGCATGAGCCTGCACGTCGCCTACGACGGCAACGGGAAGACCGAGGTCCTCGCGCAGACGCGGCCCCAACTGAACGCCGGACCAGCCGGGCATGATCTCGTTGGCATACGCGATGGCGCCCGTCTTGGGATCGACGACGCCGGCGGCACCGATACCGACGCCAAGGACCTCGACATCGGGATTCGCCTCGAGAGCAGCCTTGATGGACGCCTCGATACGCTGGAAGACGGCCTCGCCGCCCTCTTGGGCCTCAGTGGGAACCTCGGCCTCAAAAACGGGATGAGGCACGCTGCCGTCAGCCGGGTACTCCATGATGGCAGTCGCGATCTTAGTTCCGCCGATATCGACAGAGCAGACGTACTTGTTCTCCATGTCGCTCTCCTTAGGAGATAAAAAACAACTACAGGAAATGAAGGCGGTGTTATCGCCGCAACTCAGTAAAGGTTTCCCAGGTGCCCGAGGTTGGGGTGAAAGTGGTCGGGCGTTGACCTAATGGGTCACGCCCGACCACTTGAGCCCCAAGATCGGGTGCCTGGGGAAGCTTTACAGGAGACCGTTGTCCTGGAGGACCTTCTTAATCGCCTCGACGTTCTCGCCGGTCATGGCCTTCACCGGGCGCGGCATGGTCGGGCTGTCGAAGATACCCATGAGGTTCATAGCGGTCTTGAAGGCGCCGACGCCACCGGCATAGCCCTGGACGCCCGAGGTGACATCCCAGATGTGCGAAATCTCATTGAGGCGATCCTGCTCGGCCTTGACGGTAGCCCAGTCACCAGCCTGAGCGGCCTTCCACTGACGCACGTAGCCCTCGGGCTCAACGTTGGCGAGACCCGGGACGGAACCGTCGGCGCCACCGAGGTAGGCGCCGTCGACAACAACCTCGTGACCGGTGAGGATGCTCATCGGATGGCCGTTCTTCTCGTTCTCCTGAACGAGGTAGCGGAACGAGATGTCATCACCCGAGGAATCCTTGACGCCAGCAAGGACGCCCTCGGCGCCGAGCTTGGCAAGGAGCTTCCAGGGGAGCTTGGTGTGAACGCAGACGGGAATGTCATAGGCGAAGATGGGCAGGTCGAGCTCCTCGTGCAGGATACGGAAGTGCTCCTCGACCTCGGTCATGCCCTGCAGGGCATAGAACGGGCAGGTGGCGACGAGGGCATCGGCGCCCAGCTCCTGGGCGACCTTGCCGTGCTCGATCATGCGCTCGGTCTCGGTATCGATGATGCCGACCAGAACAGGCACACGGTGGTCGACGATACGAACGGCCTCGGCGATAATCTGGCGACGGCGCTCGTCGGTGGAGAAGACGACCTCGCCCGAGGATCCCAAGAAGAACAGGCCATCGACGCCGGCATCGATCATGCGGTTGATGCTGCGCTCAAAGGAGGCAACGTCGAGCTGGTGATCTTCGGTATCGGGAACAACGACGGGAGGGATAACGCCGGTGAATTTCTGAGTTGCCACAAGAATCTCCTTAGTTGTCTGGCGGGCGGCCCTATGCCACCCACTCTTGTTGGCAGTGTCCAGGCCGTCTAGGCCAAAGAACACGAGTAGAACGTTTGGTTAAAAAAGTCGACGACTTCGTTTTCGAACGCATTGATGCGCTCGTGAGCGTATTTGGCATAGATGATATGCCTCCGGTCACACTCAAGACCGTTGAACACGGCAAACTGGCCCTTGGGATCGCTCACGGCATCCATAAGCGATGTGCCCATGAGCACCGATCCGCGCACCCGAGACGACAGCGCCTCGAGACCACCGGGAATTGGATTGGCAACCGCCGTGCAGGCAAGGCCCCGCTCGTCCAGAGCAGAAACCGCCAGCGCGACTCCGCCGCCAAGGCCCTCGCCCCATGCAAAGATGCGGTCGGGGTCCATGCCATCAAGATTGCGCGCCACCTTCGCCAGCGCGCAACCCCAACGGACGCGCTCGACAAAAGCGGGCGAAGAAATCCCCCGCCGCAGGTCGTCCGCACCAGCAACATCGTCATCCAGCGCGAGGACGGCATACCCCATGGCGGCAAATCTCGTCATGTGATGCCAGCCGCGCACAGGCCGATCGATGTCGTGGAACATCAGGCACAGCGGCACGCGCTCAGATACTCGGGCACGACCGACAGGCTCGATCAAACGAGCGTGAATCGCATCGTCACCGAGCTCAAAGGAAACCTCCGAGTAACGGGCGCAGGGGTTAACAAAATCAATCGCCGTAATGGCCAGGCCTTGAATCTCAAGATTCGAAGCGCATGTCTCTAAATCAGAAACATCTGCTTGGACATCACCGCGCCAGTCCCGATATTCTGCGAGCCTTGACGAAACCGTTCCAGGAATTCCCACGAGCCCGGGGACAATCAGCTCATTGACATTGCTCTCGCACTTAGACATGAGCCTCCCCTCCCTTGCAGAAAAACGGAATGATCAGATCGTCAAAATCCTGAATCTCCTCGTGGCCAAAGCCTTCAAAGAACTCATGACACTTTTCACAGGTCAGGTTGTTATAGACCGCAAACTGCGTCGCTGGCGGACAGACAATATCGGCTGTGCCTGTGCCAAACAGCACAGGACATTTGACCATGGGGGCAAAGTTCTTGGAATCGAAGTACGCCAGCTTGGCATAGGCTTCGTCAATACGAGTCGAGTCCTCGTCAAACCAGCGAGACCAATAGCGCAGGCCCTCGTAGGCAATGTCGTCGGCATCCAAATCCCAGACCAGGCGGAAATCTGACAGGAAGGGATAGAGGATGGCGGCGCGATTGATAAGCTCGCTGTTAAGTGCGCAGGTCGCAATGCCCAAACCGCCGCCCTGCGACGCGCCGTTCACAAACACACGGGCAAGATCGATGCCCTCGAGCTCGCGAACGATGCGGCACAGGATGCGAATATCTTGGTGCAAGCGGACATAGTAGAGGTTGGCCGGGTCGCCGTCGATACCGGCGACGATATGGCCCGCAACCGTTGTGCCCTCAAATCCGCCAATGTCCTCGGAGGGACCTCCTTGGCCGGGGCAGTCGAGGGCGATGAGTGCCATGCCCATGCCCGCAAACGATGCCTGCTCAAACCAGCTGCGGCTTGCACCTGGATACCCATGGAACTGAAGTACCAATGGCACGGGCTCGTCCGAGACGGGTTTAAGGTACTTGGCATGAAGGCGAGCGCCACACATGCCGGTATACCAGAGGTCGAAAAGCTGGCAGGTCACGGCGTCGGTGACCGATGCCGCCTCGATCGCATAGTCAAGCCCGACGGCGTCGGCCTCGACCATGCGATCCTTCCAAAAGAGATCGAAATCTGATGGACGGGGCATGGCGCCTCGATATTCACCAAATTGATGTTGTAGCTCCTGAGCACTTGGCATGGCTCGTGAACCCAACCTTTCGAAATCGCAACGGAGGTGCGCCCGGCAAGGGAACCGGGCGCACGGGAGGGAAAGCGAGGCTACTCGCCGAGCTTGGGATGCAGCAGCGACGGCGCAGCGCCGAGCAGCATCTTGGTGTAGGGGTCCTGGGGGTGCTGGAAGACCTGCTTGGCCTCGCCCTGCTCGACGATCTTGCCGCCATTCATAACGATGATGTCGTCAGAGATATAGCGGACCGTCTGGATGTCATGGCTGATGAACACCATGGCCAGGCCGAGCTCCTTCTTAAGGTCGGTCAGCAGGTTCAGAATCTGCGCGCGGACCGAAACGTCCAGAGCCGAGGTGGGCTCGTCGGCGATGATGGCATCGGGGTTCAGCGACAGGGCACGGGCAATTGCGACGCGCTGACGCTGGCCGCCCGAAAGCTGGCCGGGAAGAACCTCGGCAGCGGAGCTGGGCAGACCGGTGAGCTCCAAGAGTTCCTTGACGCGCTTCTCCTGCTCGGCCTCGGTACCCAGGTTGTGGACGCGCATGGGGTCGAGCAGCTGCTCGCGAACGACCATGCGGGGGTTGAGCGCCGTGGCCGGGTTCTGGAACACGACCGAGATGACGCGACCCATGTGGCGACGGTCCTCGGCGGTACGTTTGGTAACGTCCTTGCCCTTAAAGTAGACCTTGCCGCTCGTGGGGGCCTGCAGGCCGCACATGACGTTAGCGGTGGTGGACTTACCGCAACCGGACTCGCCGACGATGCCAATCGTCTGACCGGGCATGAGCTTAATCGTTACACCCTGGACGGCGTGAACCAGGTTGGGGTGCAGAATCGAGCCGGTACGGGTCCTAAAGGTGACGTGGACGTCATCAAGGAAGATGATCGGCTCGACGCCGTTTACTGCGGTCTCGCTCATCTACATCACCTCCGCGTGAGGGGTCAAACCATTTGCCTTGAGCACCTCGTCGGGGAGCTCGGAATAGAAGTGCTCGGTGCCGGGCACGCGCTTGAAGACCGGACGGGTGTCCAGGCCAATACGCGGGTGGCTCGAGCGGGGCGCGAAGCGATCGCCCTTGGGGAAATCGCGCGGGCTCGGAACGGCGCCGGGCACCTGGTGCAGGCGGCCCGAACCGCTCTCGATGGACAGAACGGAACCCAGAAGACCGCGGGTGTACTCGTGGATCGGGTTAGTGAGCAGCTCCTTGGTGGGTGCCTGCTCGATAACTTGACCGGCGTACATAACCGTGATGTTATGGGCGACCTCGGCGACCAGCGCCAGGTCGTGCGAAACGAAGATCATGGCAAAGCCGAGCTTGGCCTGAAGATCGTTGAGCAGCTTGATGACCTGCTTCTGGACGGTAACGTCCAGAGCGGTCGTGGGCTCGTCGCAGATGACCAGCTTGGGGTCGCGGGTAAGGGCCATAGCGATCAGGACACGCTGACGCTGTCCACCGGAAAGCTCGTGCGGATAGCTCTCGAGCGTGCGCTTGGGATCGAGGCCCACAAGCTCCAGGAGCTCCTCGGCGCTGCGGGTGCCGCCGCGCTTGGTGAGCTGCTTCATCTGGGCAGAGATGAGCATAGAGGGGTTGAGCGAAGATAGGGCGTCCTGGTAGACCATGGCGATATCGGTACCGCGCAGGCCGAACCACTCCTTCTTGCTCATCTTGAGCAGGTCGCGGCCCTCCCAGAGAACCTCGCCGGAAAGATGCTCGTCATCGTCGGTCAGGCCCATGATGGCCAGCGTGGTGATGGACTTACCGCAGCCGGACTCGCCTACCAGGCCCATAGTCTGGCCGGGACGGACGTCAAAGTTAACGTGGTCGACGACGTTGATATCACCGTGGTGCTCAAACTGGATGCAGAAATCGCGGACCGAAAGGATCGGCTCAACGGACTCATCGGGCACATGGCGATCATCACGCTTGAGCTCGACATCGCGCAGGGCGCCAAGGCGAGCGGAGAGGGACTGAGCCTGCTCCTTGTAGGCACGAACGGGGTCGGAAACCAGCAGGTCGGCCTCGCGGCGCTTGGAGGAATCGGTCGGATCCAGGGCGGCGGAGGGAGCAGCGGCCATGGCGTCGGTAATGCCCTCGGAAAGGATGTTGAGCGCCAGGCAGGTGATCATGATGGCCAGGCCCGGGAACAGCGCCTGCCACCAACGGCCGGCGAGCACGCCGCCGCGGGCGTCGGCGAGGATGTTGCCCCAGGTAGCGGTGGGCTCCTGGATACCAGCGCCGATGAAGGTCAGCGAGGCCTCGAAGATGATGGCGTCGGCGACCAGCGTAACGGTGAAGACCATGATCGGGGCAATGCAGTTACGCAGAACATGCTTGATCAAAATCCACGGAGCCTTGGCGCCGGAAACGATGACCGCGCGGACATAGTCCTCGCCGTACTCGGACACGATGTTGGCGCGCACGATACGGGCAATCTGCGGAGTGTACATAAAGCCGATGGCGAAGATGATCGACGGCACGGAGTTGCCCAGGATGGAGACGAAGACGGCAGCGAGGGCGATGCCCGGGATGGACATGATGATGTCCAGGATACGCATGATCGTCTCGGAGACAGCCTTGCGCGAAACCGCTGCAAGGGCGCCCACGACCGAGCCGCAGACCAGAGCCATGGCAGTGGCGCCAAAGCCGATAATCAGCGAGTAACGACCACCGTAGAGCATACGCGACAGAATGTCGCGACCCTTATCGTCGGTACCGAAGATAAATCCGTTGCCGGGAGCCTGGCGAGCCGTAAAGATCTCGACCGGGCTATAGGGGGCAAGAAGGGGCGCCAGAATCGCAGTCAGGGCGACCAGCACCAGCACGACGGCGGCAATCTTAGAAGACAGCGTCATCTTCTTCCAGCCACCGAGCTTGAGCCCCTTGGAAGCAGCCTTCTCGAGCTGCTCGGTTTGCTTCTCTCGAATCTTTACCATAATCTACACCGTCCTGATGCGCGGGTTGATGAGCAGGTAGAGCATGTCAACCACGATGTTGATGATGATGAAGGCAAGAGCAACGACGATAACGACGCCCTGAACCAGGTTCGCCTCGTTGCCCTGAACGCCCTGCAGAATCGCGGTGCCCATGCCGGGGAGGTTGAAGATAACCTCGATGACGACGGCACCGCCCATGAGGTAACCGATCTTAAGACCGAGGGTGGTGACCGGGGTGATCAGCGCATTGCGAAGAACGTTGATGCCGACGACGACCTTCTCGGGAACGCCGGCGCCACGAGCCATACGGACATAGTCCTTGTCGAGCTCCTCGACCATGGCGGTACGCACGATACGAGTCATCTGGCCCGTCAGCGGAAATGCCAAGGCGATAGCGGGCATGATCATACGTCCCAGATAGCCAACCGGATTCGTGGTGAAGTGAGGCAGAGCACCAGATGCCGGGAGCACCTTAAGGTAGGAAGAGAACAGCAGGATCAACAGAACGGCAAGCCAGAACGACGGGGTTGCCAAGCCGGCGATGGAAAAGACGCGGATCACTTGGTCCGGCCATTTGTCGCGATACAGTGCCGCGATGACGCCGAGCAAAAACGAAACGACCGCACCGATGGCAAGACCGATGAAGGTCAGCTGCATCGTGACGGGCAGGGCCGTGGAGATGCGCTTGGCAACGGAGTTGCGAGCAGCACCATAGGTGCCCATGTCGCCATGGATCAAATCGCCCATATAGCGCACGTAGCGCACGGGCCAGGGGTCGTCCAGACCATACTTCTCATGGTACTCGGCAACCGCCTCGGGCGAGGCACCGTCACCCAACGCCGTGTAGGCGGGGTCGGTCTTGGAGAACGACATAAGGAAGAACACCAGGACGGTGACGCCCAATGCCATGATCGGCAGCGCCACAAGACGCCTTCCAATCAAACGTAGCAAGTTGTTCACGTTCTCTCCCCTTTCTTTTGTCGGTAGGACCAACTGGTATATGAGTACGGATACTCATTACAAGACCCGAGCGACATCGTTGCCGCCCGGGTCTTTGTTTCAACTATGAGGATACGGTCCCAACGACCGACATCCTGCATACAGACTCAAGCGAGTCTTACGCCTTGACGGTCGCAACGCCCCTGAAGGACATGCTCGTCGTGCCGATGCCCTTGAAGCCATCAAGTGCCTCGCCGTTGGGTGCAGTGGACGGATCGTCCCAGGAAGCGGAGACGGTCTTGACGTGGACAACGGGGTACAGAACGGCGTTGTCGGCAATGATGTCGAAGCACTCGTTCCACTTCTTCTGCTGCTCGTCGCCCTCGGCGGCAAGAGCCTCGTCCATGAGACCGTGGAGCTTCTGCCACTCAGCGGACTCCTTCCACGGGCAACGGGTCTGCATCCAGACGTTGTCGCCGTACCACCAGTTGAGCAGCAGGTCGGGGTCGGCGCCGAAGCAGGAAGGATCGCCAGGGGCAAGGAGGATATCGTAGGCCTCGCCGCCGTCGATGGCAGCGTAGGTAGCCGGCGAGGTATCGGTCTGGATGGTCACATCGAAGCCGAGAGCGTCGAGGTCGTTCTTGACCTGGGCGGCCATGCCCTTAATCTGCTCGTTGTCGGTGGTGCGCAGGGTGATGGCACCCGGGGTGATGCCAGACTCCTCGATGAGCTTCTTAGCCTTCTTGGCGTCGGTCTTGTACACCGTGGAAGCCTCATGATAGTTGGTGAAGCTCTTGGGCAGGTAGCAGCTGGCAGCGGTGGCAAGGCCGGCGAAGGTGTTGCTGACCATCTTCTCGGTGTCGAGCGCATACATGACAGCCTGACGGACCTTGACGTTGTTCCAAGGCTCCTTGGCGACGTTGAACATGATGAAGCGGGTGCCGAAACCCTGAACGTTATCGATCTTGCAGCCAGCGCTCTCGAGCTGGTCGACGGCGTCAGCGGTAACGAGCTCCATAACGAGCGTAGAGCCCTCCTGCTGAGCGGTAACGCGAGCGGTGGGGTCGGTCAGGATGCTGTACTGGATCTTCTTATCCTCGGCAGCATACTCACCGTTGTACTCGGGGTTGGGAACCAGGGTGATCTCGGTATCGGAGATAGAGTCGTACATCCAGGGACCGGAGCCGATCGGCTGCTTGGCGCGATCCTCCTCGGTCTGGGTGGCCGGGGTAACGCGGACGATGGCCAGACGATCCTTGAGCAGGGAGAAGTTGGGGACCTTGGTCTTGACCGTCACGGTGCTGGCGTCCTTGGCCTCGATGGACTCGAAGGGCTGGAAGAACGGAGCATAGGTAGCGGAAGCGGCGCAAGCGGTGTAGGAGGCAACGACATCGTCAGCGGTGACCTCGGTGCCATCGGAGAACTTGGCGCCCTTGCGGATGGTGACCTCGAAAGTGGTGTCGTCCACAGACTTGGGATCGTCGGTGGCGAGCTCGTTGAAGGTGCTGTAGTCGTGGTAATCGATGCCGTAGAGGCCCTCGACGACGTGCCAGTTAGCACCCAGGCCCACAGCGGAGCCGGTGCTGGCGGGATCGAAGCTGGACGGAGCGTAAGCGGAACCAGCGGTGATCACGCCGCCGCCACGGTTGGCGGAATCGGTGGAACCGGAAGCGGAACCCTCGTCGCTAGAGCTGCCACCGCAGCCGGTGAGACCAAGCCCTGCGACAGCAGCGACGCTGCCGGTGAGGCCGAGGAACGAACGCCTGGACATACCCTTGTTGATGATGGCCATGTCTTCTCCTATCAGTAGAGAATCTTACTCGGGAGCACCTAGACTTGCCCCCGCGCAACTTGCGGACGATATATACCTTACCTACCGACGAACCCAACTGAGGTGCCGCGCTCGGCGACCGATACATACATACGCTTGAACGGTATTTACTACCGTTCACCGAATTCGTTGACAAACGATTCGCCAGACAGTATGTATCGGCGAGGTGAGATATCAGTCTTCGTCAACCCGCAGGATAGCAGGGTTTTCGCTTGGGTTAGTCAAACGTTTTAGCGTTAATAAAACCCGAAACCAGCAGGCAATCATGGCGAAATAAATGGTTGAAAATCGCGCAATCATGTATATCAGTTGTTTAGGCTCGTGTTTAGCTATCGGAATGGCCAGCCGCCGCCTCGGCGCGCTCGGCATTCCATGCAACGAGCGCCTCGTGGACCGCCTTGGCAACATCGGCAGGTATGCCGCGAACTTCCGCGATCTCTTGCTCGCTCGCCGCGCGCAAACGCTTCATCGAGCCAAAATGGCGCATAAGGGCACGTTTTCTGGTGGGTCCCACGCCTGGAACGTCATCGAGTACCGAAACCGTCATGGCTTTATCGCGCAACTCACGATGGAATGTAATTGCAAAACGGTGCGACTCATCGCGTACCTGTTTAATTAGATAGAGCGACGCGGACCCGGTCGGCAGCACGACGGGAGTCTCGTCCCAAGGCACAAAAACTTCCTCATCGGCCTTCGCCAAGCCACAAACTGGTATATCGAGCCCAAGAGCCTCAAGTTGCTTGATCGCAGCGGTCAATTGCGGCTTACCGCCATCGACAACGAGCAAATCGGGGCGCGATCCAAAGCGCTCGTCGGCCATACGCTCGGGAGCATAGCGTCGTCCCAAAACCTCGGACATTGACACGAAGTCGTTTGCCTCGTCCAATTCGGCCTGAATTTTAAAACGACGGTACTGGCTCTTGTCGGCGCGCCCGTTGGTAAACACCACCATCGAGGCGACGGTAAAGGTTCCGTGCAGCGTCGAGATATCGAAGCACTCGATACGCATCGGCGGCGCCGGCAGCGCCAGCGCGCTTTCGAGCTCTAGGAGCGCCTGATTGGTGCGGTCGTCAGCGTACCCCGTTCGCATCATGTAGCGCATGAGGGCATGGCGCGCATTTTTGGATGCCATATCGAGCAAACGGTGCTTTTCGCCACGCTGCGGCCTATGGAGATGGCAGGAACGCTCGCGCTTGCCTGCAAGCCACTCCCCCAGCGCCTCCGCATCCTCAAGCTCGACAGAGAGGTTTATCTCAGCTGGAATATCAGCCGTCTCGTCGTAATAGCGCTTAAGAAAGCCCGATTGAAGTTCCTCTTCGTCGACATCCAAACCCTTATCGAGAATAAACTCGCAGGTTCGAACCGTTCGACCCTCACGCACGACAAAGACGCAAGCGGCGGAGATGGTCTCCTCGCGATAGAAACCGATGACATCGATATCGACACTGGAGGGAAAAACGACTTGCTGACGGTCGTCCAGACCCCTGATGACCTCCAAACGACGTTTGACGCGGGCAGCGCGCTCAAAGTCGAGCGCCTCGGCGGCATCCGTCATCTCGGAGGTCAGCTCATCGACGACATCCTTGCGATGGCCCGACAAAAAGCGCTCGACACGCTTGACGTTCTTGGCATAGTCTGCCGGGGAAATCGCGCCGACACACGCACCCGGGCCGCGCCCGACATGGTAGTCAAAGCAGGGACGCCCGTTTTGCGCGCAAATCATATTGACGATGTCTTCCTCGCCCTTGTGGGACTCGACGATACGACGACAACGACGCCACTCCGCACAGGATGCGGAGCAGATGGGGATAACCTTGCGCAGCGTATCTATCGTCTCACGTGCCGCACGGCTATCGGTATAGGGTCCAAAATAGCGCGTTCCCGGCTTATGACGCTCACGCGTATATTTGATAGCGGGATACAGGTCGCCCTTTGTAATGGCGATAAAGGGGTAGCTCTTGTCATCCTTGAGGTCGACGTTAAAGTACGGATGGTACTGACCAATCAAATTGCGCTCGAGCACCAACGCCTCATGCTCGGTCTCCACCACGATATAGTCAAAGCTCGCCACCAGCTGCATCATCAGCGGGATCTTTTGACGCTCATCCTGCAGTGTCACGTATTGACGCATGCGGGCGCGCAGGTTTTTCGCCTTGCCCACGTAGATGACATCGCCCTTGGCATCCTTCCAAAGGTAGCATCCGGGCTGTGTGGGAACGCGCGAAACCTGTTCGGCAAGCGTTGGAATGTTGTCGTGACCGGCCACACGCACCTACTTGCAACGAAGCAGCGCCGAGACCTCGGGCATCTTAAGGACGACGGCAAGGCCAAAGGTAACAGCAAGCGAGACGACACCCGCAACGCAAACGTAGCCAAGAGTAATCAGAATCGAGCCGCCAAGTGCCCCGACAAAGTGTTCAAGCGCCCACATGACGCCGGCGCCTGCGGCAGCACCCAGGCTACCGAGCAAAAGGCCAAAGAAACCGCCATGCAGGATAGATTTGACCTGAAGGCCACGCAGGCGACGACGCAGCCACCACAGCGAACAGCCGACCAAGATCACGTAGTCGACGACATACGAAAGCGCGATTGCCGGCATACCGAAGCCCAGCACAACGCCAAACAGTAGAACCGAGCCGGCCTGGCCGATGGCGGAATACAGGCAATAGCGGCTATAGGGCTTCATGTCGAGCAAGGCAGAGAAGCTCTTCTGCATCAACACGACCACGCCGTAGAGCGGCAGCGAGAGCGCCAGGTAGACAAGGTACTCGGACACCAGCGTCACGCCGGATTCATCGAACTTGCCAGCACAGTAGATCATGTTGAGCGGACGCGCGAAGACAATCAGGTACAGCGCGAACGGAATCAGGAAGAACAGCATCTGGGCGACGCCACGCGAAATGCCCGTGCGAACGCTGTCGTAATCCTTCTCCTGTGCGTCGTGAGAGAGCTCGGTATAAAGCGCCGTCGAAAGCGAGGCGGCAATCAGCGCGTAGGGTAGCGTGTACCACAGGCGCGCATAGGCGATGACGGAAGGGCCAGTCTCGGGCTGGACCACCAGCGCGGCAGCGTTGGTGATAGAAGTCGAGACAAACATGCACACCGTGGCGAGCAGCGTCGGGATACCGAGCGCAATCGTCTGGCGCAGCGCGGGGTCCTTAAAGTCGATATGGATATGGGGATGCACGCCGTGCTTGCCGAGCGCGGGGATCTGACATGCCATCTGAACAAAGACACCGAGGGTCGTACCGGCCGCAATCAAGATGATGCCGGCGCGTTCGCCAAACTGTGCGGACACGGGCGCAAAACCCATAAAGCTCGCAATGACGATCACATTGTTGAGGACCGGGGCGAATGTCGACCAGAAGTAGTCGCGGTGTGCGTTAAGAACGCCCGAGAACACCGAGCCCAAACCATAAAACAGAATCTGGATGGCAAAGAAACGGAACATGAACGCAGCGGTGTCCATGCTGCCGCCGTCACCCGAAAGGAACGATTGCGTCCAGATAAAGCCCGGGGCGAACACAGTCCCCAGCAACGAAATGCCACCCAGCACCAAAAGCAGAATGCCGAGCAGGTTGCCCACGTACTCGTTCGAGGCCTCGCGACCCTGCTCACGCCTCACGCCCATGTACACGGGCAAAAACGCCGTCACGAGCATGCCGCCCATCACGAGTTCGTAGAGCATATTGGGCAGGTTGTTGGCGACCTGATAGGAGGACGAGAGTAGCGACATGCCGATAGCGGCCGCCATTGCCCACGTGCGGATAAAACCGGTAACGCGAGACACGATGGTCAGGACGGTCATAAGCCCGGCGGAACGACCAACCGTGGAGTAGTCCGACGAGCCCATGTCGTCAGTGTCATCTCGCGACAAAGAAGCTTCGGATGAGGGTGTCTGAGGCGCAGATTCTTTTGCAAAATGAGCTCCGCGCTTCAATTCTTCCTGCGGCATCGCTCAGTCCTCTCTCGTAATCGCGGCAACCGTCGCCCCGCAAAATGCAATTAAATCATCGGGTGCAAGCTCGAGCTGATAACCACGCTTGCCTCCCGAAATAAAAATGGTATCCCAAAGGACGCATGTCTCATCAATGAGCGTCCGGTAGCGTTTTTTCATACCGACCGGGCTGCAGCCGCCGCGAACGTAGCCAGTCGCCGCAAGCAAATCCTTCACATGCATTATGGCCAAGGACTTCTCCCCCGCGGCACGCGCGGCGGACTTTAGATCGAGCTCGTCGGCAACAGGGATACAGCACACGACATAGTCGTTGGACGGCGTCACGCAGACCAAAGTCTTAAATCCTTGACCGGGCTCCTCGCCAAGCTGCTCCGAAATCGCGACCCCCAGGCCCACCGACTCATCGCCATCGTCTTCGTACGTATGTAGAACATAGGAAATGCCGGCGCTTTCCAGCTCGCGCATCGCATTGGTTTTTGGCGTCTTTACAGCCTTTGCCATGACATATCCTTTCCCTCGCATTCGGACGCAAGGATTAAGTATATGTCCAATTCGGCTGCAAACGTCACTTCGGCACAGCAAGCGCCATCGAATCACAAGGAGTCGATGGCGCCCATAAACTGAATCGCCTATTTATTGAGCATCAAGTTGAGCCTGACGCTCCCGGTCGCGCCTGAGCAACGGCGCCAAAAACTTACCCGTATAACTCTGCGGACAGTCCGCAACCTGCTCCGGTGTGCCCGAAACCACGACGGTTCCGCCGCCGTTACCGCCCTCGGGACCCATATCGATCAGGCGGTCGGCAACCTTGATGACATCAAGGTTGTGTTCAATCACCAGCACCGTGTTGCCCGCATCGACCAAGCGCTGCAGCACATCGAGCAGCTGGCGGACGTCCTCAAAATGAAGGCCGGTCGTCGGCTCGTCCAAAATATAGAACGTCTTGCCCGTCTGGCGTCGATGAAGCTCCTTGGCGAGTTTCACACGCTGCGCCTCGCCGCCCGAGAGCGTCGTGGCGGGCTGGCCTAGGCTCACGTAGCCCAAGCCTACATCGTACAGCGTCTGAAGCTTGCGCTTAATCTGCGGGATATTCCCAAAGAAAGCCAGTGCCTCGGCCACGCTCATGTCAAGTACGTCCGAGATGGTCTTGCCACGGTAGGTGACCTCGAGTGTCTCGCGGTTGTAGCGTTTACCGCCGCAAACTTCGCAGGGAACGTAGATATCGGGAAGGAAGTGCATCTCGATCTTGATCTGTCCGTCGCCCTTGCACGCCTCACAGCGCCCGCCACTCACATTAAAGGAGAAACGACCCGGCGAGTAGCCGCGCGCCTTCGACTCCGGCGTACTCGCAAACAGCGCGCGAAGATCATCCCACAGGCCGATATAGGTAGCAGGGTTGGAACGCGGCGTGCGGCCAATCGGCGACTGGTCGATATCGATAACCTTATCGATACACTCGATGCCCTCGATTTTCTTATATGGACCCACAGGGCGCGTCGAACGGTGAATGGCATTCGTAAGGGCAGGCGCAATGGTATCGGTAACCAGGGAGCTCTTGCCCGATCCCGACACGCCAGTAACAACCGTAAGCGTACCAAACTCGATCTTGGCAGTAACGTTTTTGAGGTTGTTGGCTCGAGCGCCCGTAATTTTAAGGCAGCCGCGACCGGGGTTGCGCCGTTCATCAGGCACCCGGATCATTCGTTTGCCGGTCAGATAAGCGCCCGTCATCGACTCAGGACACGCCATGATATCGGCAGGCGTTCCCGCCGCGACTACGTGTCCGCCGTTGACGCCGGCGCCGGGCCCCATGTCGATCACGTAGTCGGCGGCACGGATTGTATCCTCGTCGTGTTCGACAACGATAACGGTATTGCCGATATCGCGCAGGCGCTCGAGCGTCTTGATCAGGCGCTCGTTGTCACGCTGATGAAGACCGATCGAGGGCTCATCCAGAATATAGAGCACGCCCATGAGACCCGCGCCGATCTGCGTTGCCAGGCGAATACGCTGCGCCTCGCCACCAGAAAGCGTCGCCGAGGCACGATCGAGCGTCAGATAGTCGAGTCCAACATCGACCAGAAAACGCAAGCGCTCCAGGATTTCCTTGACGATGCGCCCGCCGATAAACTGTTGGCGCTCGGTGAGCTCCAGGCCCTCAAAAAACTCGAGCGACTCACGGCACGACAGGCAACAAACCTCGTAAATGGACTTGCCGCCCACGGTGACGGCGAGCATCTCAGGGCGCAAACGAGCGCCGTGGCAGCTCGAGCACGGTTCCTCGCGAATGTACTTCTCCAAGCGCGCCTTGGTGTTCTCGTTCGTCGTCTCGGTATAGCGTTCGTACAGGATGTTGCGAACGCCCGAAAACTTGGTATCCCACTGGCTGCGACGTCCGTCGAGCTTTTGGTAGTCGACCGAGATCTTCGTATCGCCCAAGCCATCCAAGAATGCACGACGCACGCGAGGGGGCAAGTGCTCCCACGGCGTATCGGTGCTCACCTTAAAGTGTTTGCAGACCGCAGCAAAAATCTGCGGATAGTAGTTCGAATTGCCAAACAGGCTACCAAAGACTCCGTCGGCAATGGACTTCGAGGGGTCCTCGATCAGCGCCTCGGCATCAACGGTTTTCTTAAAGCCCAGGCCGTCGCACTCAGGACATGCGCCATAGGGAGCGTTGAACGAAAAATCACGCGGCTGAAGATCGTCAATGGAGTGACCATGCTCCGGGCACGCCAAGGCCAACGAATACTCCAGCAGCTCGCCCTCGGTCCCCTCGGGAGCATCACGATTGGGCAGCATGTACACGTTTACATTGCCGTGAGCCAGCGCGGTCGCCTGCTCAACAGACTCGGCGATACGGCCCAGAGAGTTCTCACGGATCACGATGCGATCGACCACGACCTCGATATCGTGCTTGAACTTCTTGTCCAGATCGATCGGATCGTCGAGCGAGCGCACTTCACCGTCGACACGCACGCGGCTAAAGCCCTCGGCGCGAAGGTCCTCAAACAGTTTGGTGTACTCGCCTTTTCGCCCGCGCACCACCGGTGCCAGCACAAACGCGCGGCGGCCCTCCCCCGCCGCCAAGACCTTGTCGGCAACCTGGTCGGTCGTCTGACGCTCAATGACGCGGCCGCATTCGGGGCAGTGCGGGGTGCCCACACGGGCGAACAGCAGGCGCAGATAGTCATAAATCTCGGTTACGGTGCCAACCGTCGAGCGAGGGTTTTTAGACGTCGTCTTTTGGTCAATCGACACCGCCGGCGAAAGGCCGTCGATTGAATCCAAGTCGGGTTTGTCCATCTGGCCCAAGAACTGGCGCGCATAGCTCGAAAGGCTCTCGACGTATCGACGCTGGCCCTCGGCATAGATAGTGTCAAATGCCAGCGAACTCTTGCCCGAGCCAGAAAGACCGGTAATGACCACGAGTTGGTCACGCGGAATGGAAACATCGATATCGCAGAGGTTGTGCTCACGAGCGCCGCGAATAACGATAGAAGAATCAGACATGGAAGCTCCTTGCCTCCTATTGCATCGAATCATACTGCCGTTGAGTTTAGCGCACTCGACGCGCACAGATGTTCGTAATACAAGATTCGCAGACCTTTAGCTTTGCGTATCGGGTGCTTTGTTTCTCGAAATACCGTGGAGAGGTTACAGTAATCTAATACTGAACTTAATTTGCTGTAACAGAGGAACGTCCATGACCGAAGATATCCCCCTTGAAATCACTTCGAGCGACATGGCCAATCTGCCCATATTCATCGCCGTCCTTATCGTGGCCACCGTCGTCGTGCGCGTGTATTTTTCAATCAAACACAATGAAAAGCCGCCCATTGCCCGCGTCTTTTGGTGCGCGACGCTCCTCATCCCGCTCGGCGTGGTAGCTGCATGGCTTACGAATCAATTGCTCGTAAATGAGGACAGTTCCCTATGGGTCCTTTCTTATTCGGCGCTCGGTGCTGCCGCCGTCATACTTCTTGTCGAACCCTTGGTTTCGGGACTTATCGACCAAACCGATCTTGCGACGGGAACGGTTGCCTGTATTTGCCGTGACATCCTTGTCATCGCCGCTGTTTCAGCGCTCTCGTTCGTTTCGCTCGAAATTGCCTGTAACGAAACGTTCTATCGCATTCCCGCCAACTCATTCGGGTTTTCCGTCGGGCTGCTCGCGACGGTTCTGCTCTCCCTTTATTTGCTGGGACAGCGTCATGGAGGCGTCATGGCCCTCGTGCCCGTCGCCTGTTGCATCCTTGGCATTGCCGAGCACTTCGTCATAACGTTTAAAGGCGAGGCCATCCTGCCAAGCGATATCTTGGCCCTTGGCACCGCAATGGAAGTGAGCGAGGGATACGAGTTTACCTTTACCGCCGGAATCGTAACCTCTCTCGCCCTGCTGGAGATTTCCCTGGGGCTTCTTTCGCTTATCCGACCGAGAAAGCTCCGTACGCCCACCCATGTCTTCCCCGCAATCGCCGCCAACCTCTGCGCTTTTCTGCTAGTGACCGTTGTGGGGCTCTCGGGCTTTTCCAGCATCGACTTGGAGCAGGCGCTGAATTTTGGATTTGACCGTTGGCAGCCCATCACCACGTATGCGTCTCAGGGTTTTATCACTTCGTTCACCGAAATGGTCAACGAGTTGCCCATTGAGAAACCCGAAGACTATACGCCCGATGAGGCGCAGAGCATCGAGCAGGAGCTCGCCGCCACCTACGACAGCACGTATGGCTCGAGCGAGCAGCGCGCGGCGGCCGTTGCCCAGTTCAATGAAATCAAGCCGACGATTGTTGCCGTCATGAACGAGAGTTTTAGCGACCTTTCGTGCTTTGAGCAGCTCCAGGCGGCCGGGTACACCGGCCCCGCATTCTACAACTCGCTTCCCGACACACTTGTTCGCGGCACCATGCTCGCTTCGGTCGCCGGTGG
Organism: uncultured Collinsella sp.; assembly: GCA_905213265.1. Taxonomy (GTDB): domain Bacteria; phylum Actinomycetota; class Coriobacteriia; order Coriobacteriales; family Coriobacteriaceae; genus Collinsella. The sequence continues at coordinate 12,053 of CAJMHR010000016.1, read as the reverse complement.
CGGAACGGCGAACTCCGAATTCGAATTTTTAACCGGAGCGACAACGGCCTTTGTCGGATTGGGCAAAATCCCCTATCAGCTGTATCAGATGAATGGCGTCAACAGCCTGGCAAAGGACCTTAAAGAGCTTGGGTATACCGCTACGGCTATGCACCCGCAAAACCCCGTCAACTACCATCGAGATAAAATCTATCAGCAGCTGGGCTTTGGAGACTTTCTTTCAATCGGCGATTTCGAAGGTGCGCCCTGTTACCATGCCGGCGTATGCGACTACGCCACCTACGACAAGATACTCGACCTGCTTAGAACCGACGAAGCACCGCAGTTCATCTTTGACGTCACGATGCAAAATCACGGCGGCTACGACTATGGCACCGTTCCCGCCGAAGAGCTGACAAACTATTGGGTCGAGGGAGCCAGCGAGGGCGCCAATAGCGCGCTCAACACCTATCTAACCTGCATCAACGCATCCGACCGGGACCTCGAGTACTTTATCAACGAGCTCCGCAATATCGGCAGACCGGTTGTCCTTGTCTTTTTTGGCGACCATCAGCCGAGCGCCGCAACGACTCTCAACGACGAGCTGTACCCTCAGGAAGATACGGCAAGCCACGCTTTCCGTATCTATCAGTCGACATATTTTGTCTGGGCTAACTATGAAATCGCCGGCAATACCGAGCTCAACGTCTACGACACCGTCGGGGCAAACGAGATTGCAGCCATTACCCTTAATAAGATCGGCGCCCCGCTCACCGACTATCAAAAGGCTCTGCTTGCAACAAGGTCAGATGTGCCCACCATCAATGTCGCCGGCTACCTTGGTGCCGACGGGCTGCGCTACGACTTGGAATCTGAAGACAGCCCATACGCCTCGACGATCGACAAGCTGCAGCGCATGCAATACCTCGAGTTCGCCAGCAAAGTTCAGTAAGCCCGCCCATTCGCTTGGACTCATCGTATTGCAAGCACGCTCGGCCCAAATGCATCGTAAATGACTCCCGCTCGCAAACGAGGGTACAATGACGCTCGTGTCACATCACGGGGCCCCGGCCCCAACATATACAAAGGAGTCATACATGGGTTGCGAGCACGCACAGGCCGCCGGCGGACAAACGTCGCCGTCGCAATTTGAGGAGAATACGCTGTCCGAGGTCAAACGCGTCATCGCCGTGCTTTCCGGCAAGGGCGGTGTCGGCAAGTCGTTTGTCACCGGTGCCATCGCCACCGAGCTTGCCCGTCACGGCCACAAGGTCGGCGTCCTCGATGCCGACATCACCGGTCCCTCTATCCCCAAGATGTTCGGTATGAGCGGACGCCACGTCCATGCCCTTGGCAACCTCATGCTGCCTGAAATCTCCGAGCACGGCGTCAAGGTCATGAGCTCCAACCTTCTGCTCCAAAACGAGACCGACCCCGTCCTTTGGCGCGGTCCGGTCATCGCAGGCGCCATCAGGCAGTTCTGGAGCGAGACCTCGTGGGGCCCCATCGACTACCTGCTGGTCGACATGCCTCCGGGAACAGGCGACGTCGCACTCACCGTCTTCCAGTCACTGCCCGTCGACGGCATCGTCATCGTCACGAGCCCGCAGGATCTGGTCTCGATGATCGTCGCCAAGGCGGTCAACATGGCCGAGAAGATGAACGTCCCCATTCTGGGCATCGTCGAGAACATGAGCTATATCGAGTGCCCCGACTGCGGCAAGAAGATCGAGGTCTTTGGCAAAAGCAAGCTCCCCGAGGTCGCAGAGCGCTATAACCTCGACATCTTGGGCACGCTTCCCATTAATCCGGCACTCGCCGAGGCCTGCGATAAGGGCGAGGTTGAGACCGCGCTGCCCGATGGCATGTTGCCCAAGGCAGTCTCTGCCGTCGAGGCTATTACCCCGCACGAGACCGACGAGGCCTAAGTGAACACGAGCGCCTTCTATGACGTCCTGGTAATCGGCGGCGGGGCTTCAGGCCTCGCCGCCGCCATTACGGCCGCACGTGCTGGCAAAAGCGTCTGCATCGTTGAGCGCGATGTCGCCTGCGGCCTAAAGCTCCTTGCGACCGGTAACGGCCGCTGCAACCTCTCCAACGAATCGATTGATCCTCAGCGGTATAACCACCCCGCATTCGTCGAATCTGTCATGGGCCCCCAACCCGAACAAGAGCTTATGGGTTTCTTCTCCTCGCTGGGCATCATGACAACCTCCGAGGAAGGCCGGCTATACCCGCGCTCCCTTCGCGCAGAATCGGTGCGCGACGCGCTTCTCAACGTTTGCGACCGCCTAGGTATTACCTTAATCTGCGGAGCCAACGTTGCCTCGGCGCACAAAGCTTCCGAAGGCTGGACACTCCAAATAGACCGTCCAGCGCGGGCGCTCAAGGCAAAAAAGCACGACGACCGAAAAACGGAGCTCCGCTCGCTTCGGAAAGCGCTCGCCGATGTCCCTCGCAAGAACGAGGCCCTGGAGGCACATGCCGTAATTATCGCCACGGGTGGCAACCCCACCGGTATCGCCGATACGTTTAGCCTCCCCCTCACTTCGCTGCGCCCCATCCTCTGCCCCGTATCAGCAACGGTCGTTGGCGATCGGGCGGCACTCAAGACGTTGGATGGTCTGCGCGTCCGCGCCCGCTTGACGCTCGCCCGCAATCATAATGAGCTCTGGCACGAAGACGGTGAAGTCCTGTTTCGAGCCTTCGGCATCTCGGGCGTCGCTGTCTTCAACCTCTCCCGTCGTATCCAGCGCGGTGATACGATCCTGCTCGACGTTTTCCCCGACCTCTCCAAAGACGAGCTGCTCGATATGCTCAACCGGCGCGTTGAGCTGCTCGGCGGCTTTTCGCCCCGCGATCCCCGTTGGCTCGACGGCATGCTCGCCCCGCAACTCTCCCGCGTCGTCTGCACGGCGTTCGAGCAGTGCCATCCAGGCTCCAACGATGTCATCCACCTGGTCTCGATCCTCAAGCACTTTAAGTTGCTCGTTGAGGGAACAGCCGAGGAGCGCTCGGCACAGGTCACGCGTGGTGGCGTATCTGTCGAGAGTATCTCAACACCCAGTCTACGCGCGCGCAGCGTTGTCGACGCCCCGCTTTACGTCTGCGGCGAAGCGCTCGACATCGACGCCGATTGCGGAGGCTTTAACCTTGCGTGGGCCTGGCTCTCGGGCATTCGCGCTGCAAGCAGCTTGTAGCCGCGCAGTTTATAATCAAAAACGCATTCGGGCCGTCTGGGATACCGGACGGCCTCTTTCTTGCCTCTAAGGAGACCTCGATGATCGAAATCACCCAAGTCAACGCTTCGCTCGATGAAGCCGGCGATGAAAATGCCTGCCTCATTGTTGGCAAGCGAGTCGCCAAGCGCGTCCTACGTTGCAAGGACTCCGAGATCAAATCCATCGAGCTCCACCGCAAGTCAATCGACGCTCGCAAAAAACGAGACGTCCATTTTATCCTGAGCTTTCGTGTTGAGCTGACTAGTCCCCACCTCGAGCGAGAAGCGGTCGACAGCGTTGCCGAGCGTGACCGCTCGCGCGTACGCGCGATAGAAGACGATGAGCCTTCATTCCCCTCCCCCATTTCCGGCGCACCCAAAGAGCGCCCCGTCGTCGTCGGTGCCGGATGCGCCGGCCTTTTCGCCGCACTCACCCTTGCCGAAGCGGGTCTGAAGCCCTTGCTCTTCGAGCGCGGCGACCCGGCATTTCGCCGCTCGCAGGCGATCGACCTCTTTCTAAAGGAGCGCATCCTCGACCCCGAGAGCAATATCCAGTTTGGTCTGGGCGGCGCGGGGACCTTCTCGGACGGCAAGCTCAATACGGGAACAAAAAATCCCGCCCATCGCCTTATCCTCGAAACCTTCGTCGAGGCGGGTGCGCCCCGCGATATTCTGTGGGATGCCAAGCCGCACATTGGCTCCGACATCCTTCCCAAGGTTGTCACCGCTATATCCCAGCGCATCGAGCAGCTCGGAGGTGTCGTCCGTTATCGAACGAAGCTCGTCGACATTCGCATCGACGCGTCTGGCGCCATCACCGGCATTGATGTCCAATCGTCCCAAGACGCCGCTTACGAGCCAATCGAGACAAAGCACCTCATCCTCGCCTGCGGGCATTCTGCTCGCGATATTTTTGAGCTCCTTAAGGACCACAACGTGGCCCTCGCACAAAAGACCTTTGCCATGGGCGTTCGCATCGAGCATCCGCAGCGCGACATCAACCGAGCCCAATATGGAGCCTTGGCGGGACATCCTGCCCTCGGAGCAGCCCCCTACAAGCTCGTCGCCCATCTTCCCAACGGCCGCAGCGTGTTCTCGTTTTGCATGTGCCCCGGCGGGCAGGTTGTCGCCGCCTCTTCCGAGCAGGGCCACCTGTGCGTCAACGGCGCCAGCCTCAATGCCCGCGACGGACGCAACGCAAACGCCGCCCTGCTCGTTAACGTCACGCCTGAGGACCTTCCCAACGATGACCCGCTCGCCGGCATCGAGCTCCAGCGCGCCTGCGAGGCGGCCGCCTATCGCCTAGGCGGTTCCAACTGGAACGCACCGGCACAACTCGTCGGAGATTTCCTCGCAGGACGCGCCAGCAAGGCGCCCGGAAAGGTAAAGCCCACCTATCCGCTCGGTGTGACCTGGACGGCAATTGACGAAGCCCTGCCGCAGCATATCGTCGAGTCGCTCCGCCTGGGACTTCCCCTACTCGGAAAAAAGCTACGAGGCTACGACCGCCCCGATGCCGTTCTTACCGGCGTGGAGACTCGTTCGAGCTCACCGGTCACTGTCACCCGAGACCGAACGTGCCATGCCGTGTCGACCCCGGGCCTCTACCCTTGTGGTGAGGGAGCTGGATATGCCGGCGGCATCATGAGCGCGGCCACCGACGGCATCCGTTGTGCTGAAGCCCTGATCGCAGACCTCTAACGCACGAATCCCAGCGCGCAAAAGACATAGGCCCCGAGCTCCACAGGGAACTCGGGGCCTGTTCGCTATTTCTTAAACCGTGCACCCTGGCGTTTTCTGCCCGATGCGAACGTGGAACCCTTACGGGCCTGCGAACGTAAGCGCTCGATCGTCTCGTCCTCAGACGCACCCTCGAGCATCGCCCGAATCTGAACGACGGCATCGCGCAGGCGCGCCGCCTCCTCAAAGTCCATGGCGGCAGAAGCGTTACGCATGTCCTCTTCTATGGTTTCGACGATCCGCACAAGCTCGTCATGCGGCAGTTCTTCCAACTGCTCCGCAAGTGTCTGCTCGGGCGCCACCGTTTCCGGCACGCCGCCCTCACCCGACTCATCGGGCGTATAGAATGCGCCATGGCCAAGAGAGTCGCCCTTCGAGCGCCCCTTGGAACCCACGGTTTTTTCGGCCTCGGCAATAAAACTTGAGATGTCGTTGATGGCCTTGCGCACTGTCTTGGGCACGATGCCATGCTCTTCGTTATATGCCATCTGAATCTCACGACGACGCCGTGTCTCCTCGATGGCCTCTTTCATCGAATCGGTCACAACGTCCGCATACATGATGACTTCGCCATCGGCGTTACGGGCCGCACGGCCAATCGTCTGAATCAGCGAACGGCGGTTGCGCAAGAAGCCTTCCTTATCGGCATCGAGAATTGCCACCAGTGAGACCTCGGGGAGATCCAAACCCTCGCGAAGCAGGTTGATGCCAACGAGAACATCGATCTTGCCCTCGCGCAGCGTTCGCAGGATCTCGACACGGTCCATTGTCGCCGTATCAGAGTGCATGTAATTGACCTTAATGCCCGCGTCGAGCAGATGGTCGGTCAGGTCCTCGGCCATGCGCTTGGTCAACGTGGTCACCAGCACGCGCTCCTTGCGGGCAACACGCTCGCGAATCTCGTCCTCAAGATCGTCAATCTGCCCACGAACCGGACGCACATCGATCTTGGGATCGAGCAGGCCGGTCGGACGAATAATCTGCTCCACGTCGTTTTGGCTCACCCGCAGCTCGTAGTCGCCCGGCGTGGCCGAAACATAGATAAACTGGGGTATCCTTGCCTCAAACTCATCGAAACGAAGCGGGCGGTTATCGAGCGCCGAGGGCAGGCGAAAACCGTGTTCCACCAGCGTCACCTTACGCGAGCGGTCACCTTCGTGCATACCGCGAATCTGCGGCACCGTCACATGGCTCTCATCGATGATGCAGAGCATATCCTTAGGAAAGTAATCGATTAGGGTAAACGGCGGCTCACCCGGCTTGCGACCGTCCAGATGACGCGAGTAGTTCTCGATGCCGTTGCAAAAGCCCATCGTCTCGAGCATCTCAAGATCATAATCGGTGCGCTGCTGCAGACGCTGCGCCTCGAGCAACTTGTCGGTCGCCTTGAGCTCCGCCACGCGCTTCTCGCACTCTTCGCTGATCGATTTCAGAGCGGCCTTGACCTTCGGCTTCTCGGTCACGTAGTGTGATGCCGGCCATACGGGGATGGCCTCGTACTCACGAAGCATCTCACCGGTGACCTCATCGATCTCGGCAATCAGCTCGACCTCGTCGCCAAAGAACTCAAACCGCAACGGATGCTCGGCATAAGGCGGATACACGTCGACAACATCGCCGCGCACGCGGAACGTGCCACGCGCCAGGTCATAGTCATTGCGATCATATTGAATGTCGATAAGCGCATGGATAAAGTCATCGCGCTCGAGCGGCACCTTCTTGTCGACGTTTGGAGCCAGACCCGCATAGTCCTCAGGAGAGCCAATGCCATAGATACACGAGACCGATGCGACAACGATCACATCACGTCGAGAGAGCAGTGACGCGGTCGCCTGATGGCGCAGCATCTCGACCTCTTCGTTAATCGAGGAGTCTTTCTCGATATATGTATCGCTTTGCGGCACATACGCCTCGGGCTGATAGTAGTCGTAGTACGAGACGAAGTAGACCACAGCATTATTGGGAAAGAACTCTTTGAGCTCGCTCGCAAGCTGAGCGGCGAGCGTTTTATTCGGAGCCATGACAAGGGTCGGCTTACCCAAGGCCTCAATGGTTTTGGCCATCGTAAAAGTCTTACCCGAACCAGTCACACCCAGCAAAACCTGATAGCGGTCTCCGTCCCTCACGCCCCGCACAAGTGACTCAATGGCCTTAGGCTGGGAACCAGCGGGCTCGTATGGAGACACGACCTTAAACGGCACATCAGCGCCCTCAACGCCAAAGCGCTTAAGTTCACCACCAACGCGTTCTACTTCAAATTCCGCCATGGATACTCCTAACTCATACATCTGCTGTATACGCGGGCGGTGGGCTTAGTCCTATACGAACCGATCGGGATAGAGAGTCTTATATCGAACCCAGGCATTATTGACGCGAATCAGATAAGCCTGAGTTTCAGGGAAGGTAATCGCATTATGGAGTGACGTGTTCTGCTGCGCCCATCCGTCGACATTGCCCATACCGGCGTTATAGGCGGCGATGGCACTATCCGTCGACCCGTTGAAATAGGCGAGAAGATACGAGAGGTATGCGCAGCCAAACTCGATATTCGTAGCCGGATCGTTAAGATTGTCGGCCGAATACTCCCCTCCGTCGACAAGACCCTTGGCGATCATATCCTGGGCAGTCTCGGGCATCAGCTGCATCAATCCCTGAGCACCCTGATTCGACTCGGCCTCGGGATCCCAATTCGATTCCGACTTAATGACAGCGCACACCAGATACGGATCCAGATTATGCGAAATACTGGATTGTTTTACATACGCCTCGTAGTCAATCGGATACAGCGGCTTAAAGAAAGCGGCAGGAGCACACGAGTAGACGAGCGAAATAAGGCCGAAGACGAACACAACGGCAAGTGGCGCCACGCGATACCACGTAAAGAAACGTGCCTTAGGCATCGGCCTCCTCCTTATCCGGAGTATCTATAAACCCGTGGCATGCAAGCCATGAGTCAAGCTGCTCAAAGAGCGAATTATCGGCTGCCGAATTATCAATCACCGTTGTAGCGAGATCGCACAGCGCAGACTCATCGGGCTGGCAAGCAGAACGGGCATCGAAATCAGATGGCTCCATGCCACGTTGAATAGCGCGCTCGCGACGAACTGACAAAGGGGCGCTAATGACCAGAATTTCATCAGCCAAGCCAAATGCATCCTCAAAACCAGTCGGAGCAGAAACCTCGACCACCGCAAAGGGATAACGGGGAGATGAAACCGTACAACAAACCGGATCGAGAATCCTAAGCGAAAGCTGTTCAATCAGAACGGGATGCACGATGCCATTGAGCCGTGCGACCGAATCAGGAGAAGCGAAAGCTCGAGAAGCGAGGATGCTGCGGCGAATGCCGCCTTCCTCATCCAAAATGTCCCAACCGAATTCATCCGCGAGTGCATTGACGATATCAGAGCCCGGCACATACAGCGATTTTGCAAGCTCATCCAGATCGATTAGCATAGCGCCACGAGATTCGAAATAGCGGCAGGCAGTCGACTTACCCGAAGCAATATTGCCCAAGACAAATACGGTAAACATCAAGCCCTCCCTAACGCCAATGCGAGTAATTATCGCTCAAATACACTAGAAGGACTCAAAATACAGCCAAACAGTAAGAGCGCATACGGGGGGAACTAGGTCCCAAAGTACAACGTGTATACAACGCAAAAAAGGGGGAGGCCGCGAGGCCTCCCCCTTCTTCAGTCCGTTGCGACGGCTCGGTGCCGTCCACCGGTCAGCGGCGCCCTGGCCTCCCACGGGCTGACCCCGCAGTACTCTCGGCGCGATGGGGCTTAGCTTCCGGGTTCGGAACGGGACCGGGCGTGCCCCCCATGCTCTGGCCGCTGACCGGTGGGCGGCGCCCACCGTTACGGTGTCCTGGGTCTCACTCTACACGTGCCCTGGGGGCCGCATGGCGCATAGGAAAGATAGACTCGGGGGCATCCTCGTGCCCGGACCGCGCATGAGCGCTGGGTCCCGCGGGCCGCGAGGTGCGGTTCCGGAAGAGCTCGGGCGATTAGTGCGGCTCGGCTGAGGACGTCGCCGCCCTTGCACCTGCCGTCTATCGACCAGGTAGTCTACCTGGGCCCTTACCGGAAGGAGAACTAATCCCTGGAACGGCTTCCCGCTTAGATGCCTTCAGCGGTTATCCGCGCCGCACGCGGCTACCCGGCCGTGCCGTTGGTCGACAACCGGTTCACCGGAGGTGCGTCCACCCCGGTCCTCTCGTACTGGGGGCAGCCTCCATCGATTCTCCTGCGCCCACGGAGGATAGGGACCGAACTGTCTCACGACGTTCTGAACCCAGCTCGCGTACCGCTTTAAACGGCGAACAGCCGTACCCTTGGGACCTGCTCCAGCCCCAGGATGCGATGAGCCGACATCGAGGTGCCAAACCTTGCCGTCGATGTGGACTCTTGGGCAAGATCAGCCTGTTATCCCCGGAGTACCTTTTATCCGTTGAGCGACGGCCCACCCACTCGGGGCCGCCGGATCACTAGAGCCTGCTTTCGCACCTGCTCGGCTTGTGGGCCTCGCAGTCAAGCCCGCTTGTACTCTTGCATTCAAAAGGACGGTTGCCGACCGTCCCGAGCGGACCTTCGCGCGCCTCCGTTACCCTTTAGGAGGCGACCGCCCCAGTCAAACTGCCCGCCTGGCACGGTCCCCGAGCCGGTTGACGGCCTCGGGTTAGGACGCCGGTCGCGCGAGGGCAGTATTCCAAGGGCGGCTCCCCGGGGGCTGGCGCCTCCGGATCTGTGCCTCCTGCCTATCCTCTACACGCGGGACCAGCGGCCAATGCCAAGCTGCAGTGAAGGTTCACGGGGTCTTTCCGTCCTTCCGCGGGTAAGTCGCATCTTCACGACCAGTGCAATTTCACCGGGTCCATGGTCGAGACAGCGCCCAAGTCGTTGCGCCTTTCGTGCAGGTCGGAACTTACCCGACAAGGAATTTCGCTACCTTAGGACCGTTATAGTTACGGCCGCCGTTTACCGGGGCTTGGCTTCGGGGCTTCGCCGAAATGGCTAACTCCTCCGCGTGACCTTCCGGCACCGGGCAGGCGTCAGACCCTATACGTCGCCTTGCGGCTTCTGCAGAGTCCTGTGTTTTTGGTAAACAGTCGCTTGGGCCTCTCCACTGCGGCCCGCCTCCGCTCCCCGGGCAAGCCGGTTCACGTACGCGCGGGCACCCCTTCTCCCGAAGTTACGGGGCCATTGTGCCGAGTTCCTTGACCATGGTTGACCCGATCGCCTCGGTATGTTCTACCCACCCACCTGTGTCGGTTTGCGGTACGGGCGCGCACGCGCCTGCCTAGGGGTTTTTCTAGGGACCTCGGGCTCACTCGCTTCGCTTGATCGCTTCGTCCGGAGCCTCGCCCTTGATGCGGACCGGATTTCCCTGGTCCGCGGGCCGCGCTCCATCACGGGGACGTCCAGAACCCCGCCGAGCCACCCCCATCCGTCGCCCCGTCGGTCGTAGCGCCGCGTGCGCGGTGCAGGAATGTCTGCCTGCTGCGCGTCGGCTACGCCTCCCGGCCTCGCCTTAGCCCCCGACTGACCCTGGGAGGATTAGCCTTGCCCAGGAAACCTCGGGTTCACGGCGGACGAGTTACTCTCTCGTCTCTCGCTACTCATGCCAGCATTCTCACTCCCATGCGCTCCACCGTCGGTCGCCCTCCGGCTTCTCCGCCCATGGGAAGCTCCCCTACCGATTCTAATGAATTAAAATCCCGCCGCTTCGGTGTCCAGCTTAGCCCCGTGTATTGTCGGCGCATGTCCACTCGACCAGTGAGCTGTTACGCACTCTTTGAATGCATGGCTGCTTCTAAGCCAACATCCTGGTTGTCTGGGCGGACGCACATCCTTTGCCACTCGGCTGGAACTTGGGGACCTTAGCGGGCGGTCCGGGCTGTTTCCCTCTCGAGCACACAGCTTAGCCCACATGCTCTGACTGCCGCGCTCTGGGCCGCCGGCATTCGGAGTTCGGTTGGATTCGGTAGGCGGCGAAGCCCCCTCGTCCATCCGGTGCTCTACCTCCGGCGGTGAACGCGCGACGCTAGCCCTAAAGCTATTTCGGGGAGAACGAGATATCTCCGGGTTTGATTGGCCTTTCACCCCTATCCGCAGGTCATCGCCGCCGTTTTCAACCGACGTGCGTTCGGCCCTCCACGGGGTCTTACCCCCGCTTCAGCCTGCCCACGGATAGCTCACCCGGCTTCGCGTCCGCGGCGCGGGACTCAAGTCGCCCTGTTAAGGCTCGCTTTCGCTTCGGCTCCCTTTCGGTTAACCTCGCCCCGCGCCAGCGACTCGCTGGCTCATTCTACAAAAGGCACGCCGTCACACCTTAAAAGGTGCTCCGACTGCTCGTGGGCGCACGGTTTCAGGTACTGTTTCACTCCCCTCCCGGGGTGCTTTTCACCTTTCCCTCACGGTACTGGTGCGCTATCGGTCACAGGGTAGTACTCAGGCTTGGATGGTGGTCCACCCAGGTTCGGACCGGGTTTCACGTGCCCGGCCCTACTCAGGGACCGCGTCGCGCCGTCCGGTCTGGGTTCGCGTACGGGGCTGTCACCCGCTGCGGCCGGCCCTCCCATGCCGTTCCGCTCCCCAGCCGGACCTGCGCCCGGGGGCGGCAGCCCCCGGATGCGCGGCCCTTCAACCCCGTCGGCGGAACCCCTGCCGGGTATGCCCGCTCGACGGTTTGGCCATCGGTCCCCTTTCGCTCGCCGCTACTCGGGGAGTCTCGAGATTGATTTCCTCTCCTCCGGGTACTTAGATGTTTCAGTTCCCCGGGTTGTCCTCCCCACCCCTATGTGTTCGGGGTGGGGATATCCACACTGCTGTGGATGGGTTCGCCCATTCGGAGACCCCCGGGTCGAAGGATGTGTGCTCCTCGCCGGGGATTATCGCAGCTTGCCGCGTCCTTCATCGGCTCCCTGTGCCAAGGCATCCGCCGTGCGCCCGTGGTATCTTGCGGGACCGCATCGGGCCCGCGGGATATCCACGTGTCGCTAAAGTTAATTAATCGATATCATGAATAGCGCTCGTATGTCGCAATTCGGGTATCTCATACCGCGGCACAGTGTCTTCACTGTGCTCGCGATCAGATGCTCCTCACTCAT